>JBNMKO010000196.1:0-1487 GCA_050874385.1 Eubacteriales bacterium | reverse complement strand
TCAAGATATCGACGGAGGACTTTTTAAAGATAAGTCCGTTTAAATTAAAGAAAATACCTTGGATAGACACCGGCTTCTACTACGATGAGGAGGATAAGCCCGCAAAGCATCCGTACTATTTTGCGGGCTTGTACTATTTACAGGAGCCGAGTGCGATGACTCCGGCGCATATTCTTCCTATTGAGCACGGCGACAAGGTTCTCGACGTGTGCGCCGCCCCGGGCGGAAAGAGTACCGAGCTTGGGGCAAAGCTTGGCGGCACGGGGCTTTTGGTGTCAAATGACATATCAGCGTCGCGCGCGAAGGCACTTCTAAAAAATATAGAGGTCAGTGGAATAGGTAATGTGGTAATCACATGTGAGGAGCCGGGAAAGCTTATATCCTCGTTTGAGGGCTTTTTTGACAAAATCCTGATTGATGCGCCATGTTCCGGCGAGGGCATGTTTAGAAAGGACAACAAGCTTATAAAGAGCTGGCAGATGAACGGACCTGAGTATTTTGCGGCTATACAGAAGAGCATACTAAGTCAGGCGGCACAGATGTTAAAGCCGGGCGGCTACATGCTGTACTCGACCTGTACTTTCTCTAAACTTGAGGACGAGGACAATATAAGCCTCTTCCTTGAAAATCATCCGGATTTTACGCTTGTCGACATATTCAACTCGGGGATACCTTCGATACATCCTTATGAGGGCTTTTCAAAGGGAATAGGGCTTCCTCAGTGCGTCCGCATATTCCCTCATAAGATGCAGGGTGAGGGACATTTTGTTGCACTTTTAAAGAAGGACGGCGAGGCGGTTCAGGACACACCGGTTCACGGCAGACCAAATAAGCTCCCTGATGAGCTAAAAGCTTTTCTTGACGAGCTTGATTTTGAGATACCTTCCTCGGATATAATAATACAGAGGGATAATGTGTACTATCTTCCGCCTCTTGCCGGAAACTTAAAAGGACTTCGCGCGATGAGAACGGGAACTCTCCTTGGGGAGCTCAAAAAGAACCGCTTTGAGCCTAGTCAGGCTTTCGCAATGACGTTAAAGGACGGACAGTACAGCAGTCAGGTCAATTTAAAGCTGTCGGACGATGCGGTTATACGTTACCTGAAAGGTGAGACAATAGAGGTTGATGAAGCCTGTGTCACGGGAAATAACTCCATGAAGCTTATTATGGTTGACGGCTTTCCGCTCGGCTGGGGCAAGTACAACAACGGACAGGTGAAGAATAAGTATCTGCCGGGGTGGAGATGGATGTAAAGTATGAAAAGAACATCTAAATCAGCAAAATACGCTGATTAATATGTTCTACTGTTTCATACAAGAAAAACGTAAAAAGCACGTTTTTCATTACTATTTGGGTCACTGCAAGAGCAGTGACATGGAGAGTGGTATGAAAAGATTAGACAAATTTCTTGTGGAGATGAGTGTTGCGAGCCGCAGTGCCATCAAGGACATGGCAAAAAAGGGCAGGATAACCGTTAACGGCGAGAT
>JBNMKO010000195.1:0-1568 GCA_050874385.1 Eubacteriales bacterium | reverse complement strand
GTGTTCTGGGAGCTTCTGCTCTCGTCGCCAACGCCGGGGTTTGACGGGTTTGCAGGTGGAAATGTTTGCAGAGAAAATTCGGATGACAGGTATATCGCGGAGCTTGATATTACACTGTGTTTTGGCGGTTATGATTTCAATATAGAAGGAATAAGGCAGATACAGGGCGGAATTATTGATTTTGCAAAAGAGTATTGTGGGCATTTCAGGGCTTTTCCGTACATGCTTGATATAAGCGGAAGGGATGCCTATGCGCCGATGCTTGTGGCGGCGAGTCATGACGGGAAGTACTTAAAATCAGTTGAGGGCAGATTTGCACTTGAGATAAATGTTAATTGATGGAGTATGGAAGATAGAAAATGAGCGGTTCGATACTTGCGGTGCTGGTAATTGAATATGTATTGTTTTTTCACGGCATGATTGATATTGGCGGTGGTGGACTAAGCCTTGACACATGGGCTATGCTTTTGTGCGGCTATGTTCTGTTGACAGTTGTTATCACATGCAACAGCCACGACAGAAGAGTGCGGGTGCGCTATGAACGGGAGTTGAGCTTTATCTTAAAGACGGTTGTCTGTAATGTTGTGATGCTTGTATTTTTCGTTGCTGTGACAGATGCGGCAGAGCTTTCGGTTGGAGGACAATTTACATTATTTAAATTTATTAGTGTATTTGGACTGATGACGATTGTGCAGGTTGTGAGTGTTGTGATTGTGTGCAGAGTGTGGGGGAAAATCGCGGGCAGGAAAAAATTAAAGAGGCTTTATATATATGAGAACCATTTTATGAAGTCTGGGAGTGAACAATGCTGTGGAAGTAATTCCATAAAGTCTAATAGCGAACAATGTTGTGGAGTTAATTCTATTAAGTCCAAGAGTGGTCATGGTTCAGAAGTGCTGTGCATAAATGATTGCAGTGACAATGAGTTATTTGAGAAAATTATGGACTGTGATGAGGTATACCTTTATGATTTATCGGCGCAGAAGCGCAATGACATTATGAAATTTTGCTTCTATAATCACAAGCCCGTATATTTCACATGCAAGCTGTCTGACATGGAACTTCGCTCGGCGGTGGTCGCGCAGGATGGGGACAGGCTTATTTTTTACAATGATGGCAGTGTCGGTGATGCTTTGTCTCGGGCGGTAAAAAGGCTTATTGATGTGGTTGTCTCAGGTGTATCGTTGGCGGTTTTAAGTCCGCTGTTTGGGATTATCGCTTTGGCAATTAAGCTTGAGGATGGCGGAACTGTTTTTTACCGGCAGGTAAGATGTACCGAAAATCAGAGGGAATTTCAGATTATCAAATTCAGAAGCATGGTTGTCGGAGCTGAGGAGCATGTGGGTGTTAAGCTCGCGGACAGGAAAGATTCAAGAATGACAAAGGTGGGATATTTTTTGCGTCGGAGCAAGCTCGATGAACTTCCTCAGTTGATTAACATTTTCAAAGGGGATATGAGCCTTGTTGGTCCAAGACCTGAGCGCCCGGAACTTATTGATAAGATAGTTGAGAGCGTGCCGGAGTTCAGGTTCCGCACAACAGTGAGGGCGGGGCTTACGGGATATGCG
>JBNMKO010000194.1:0-1746 GCA_050874385.1 Eubacteriales bacterium | reverse complement strand
CTGCGGAGCACCTACAATCCCATATCTCAAAGAGCATGGTCAGTTTGTCAAGATTTCTGCCGCATCGCTCAAAGAGAGCCATCCGCATGATATCCATATCACAAAGGAAGCTCCTAACTACAGCATAGACCAGTAGGAGGCGGCTTAGATACAGCAGTATAAATGAATTTCAAGGGGTACCTGAATGAAAAAAGGTATGTTGATTTTATCAGGAGTGTTGGGGTTATCTTTGATAGCCCTGATGCTCCTTATTATGGTATATATAGCCAAGGACGACATTATCAAAAATAGCTCGAAGGACACACAGGAGACGACTGTACAGGAGGCATCTGTGACTCCTACTGTGTTTGAGACATTTCCAAGAAAAGTTGAACTTCCAAAGTGGGCTGAGGAATTTAAGGATACAATTATAGAGGATTTGCTTCCGGTTAACGAGTACTCAAGACCGGGAAAAGAGCTTGAGGAGGTCAATGCCATAGTCATCCATTATGTCGGCAATCCGGGGACAACTGCTGCACAGAACAGAAGTTATTTTGAGAATATAAGTAAGACCGGTGAGGCATCGGTGAGCAGCCATTTTATAGTGGGGCTTGAAGGAGAGATTATACAGTGTGTGCCTCTCGATGAAGTCTCGTATGCGTCAAATGACCGCAATGATGACACAATAGCGATTGAGTCGTGCCATCCTGACGCGACAGGAGCATACAACAAGGAGACTTACGAGTCCATGGTCAAGCTCACGGCATATCTGTGTATTCTCTATAATCTCAACCCTGACAAGCAGGTGATAAGGCATTATGACGTGACTGGGAAGGAATGTCCGAAGTACTTTGTGGACTATGAGAATGAATGGAACCTTTTTAAGTCGCAGGTCAAAAGACAGATGAGCGAAAAATAAAGCGTAAACACATATAATTTGATGTGTTTGCGCTTTATTTTTTGAGTAGAAAGTTGTATTTACTTACTAGAAAAATTTGCTTACCTTGCATGAATTGCTAAGTCCTGCCACCATCATATCCTCAAAATCGTCCTTGCGTCCTTCCGGGATATCGCTGTGGCGTATCATCACAAGTACCTTGCTCTTCTGAAACATCATGTAAAATCCAAAGACATTAGTATAGACATGTGTAAATTCGTCATAGCGGACAAAGTTGTGAACATCACACTCAGGAACATCGATGAGTATTCCGTTCTCCATGATACAGAACTCACATGGAGATGTCTCGGCGGGGTCGCGGTGTTTGAGATGATATCGTATGCTTGTGTTGAACTGCGTTATTATAAGGAACGGATAGAACAGGAACACAATGCAGATTATAGCCCAAAATGTGTCCATGGTCTCTGTAGTCAGCCGGTAAGCTGCGCATGAAATTCCGACTATCACGAGCGCTAACATGATAAGGGTTTCCACCTTTACTCTCACAAATCTGTTCCAGTAGGTTATCTTTTTGTATTCATTGCCATCGGGCTTCTGGGTTGATGTAAATCTGATTACTGTTTTCATAGAGTGCCTTTCCTTGGTTTCTGATTATAACAATAGAAATATTGTTTAATATTTTTGCAAATGTAAATTAAGTATAATACAATATACACGACACGTCAAATATTTATTGCAATTACGATATTTGCGAAGCACAAAGTCGTATTTTGAAAATAAAATGGCTAAAAAGTTAAATATATTATAATATTATGAAATTCTTGACCGATAGCATTGAACGTGCTATCCTACAGTGGATGGACAAATAT
>JBNMKO010000193.1:0-2108 GCA_050874385.1 Eubacteriales bacterium | reverse complement strand
CTGCTGTCGGGTACATTGTTTCTGTCAGCGCAGACAATGGCTGTGTGCTCGCAGATAATCTCCGGGTGATACCATTTGTCAAAATCCATAAGCGAGTCTGCTCCCATAATGAAGAAAAATTCATTTTCAGGATAGATTTCATCAAGTTCGGTCATTGTGACTGCCGAATAGCTCGGTCTATCCTTGTCAAGCTCGTATGTGAACAGCAAAAAGTCGGGATTATCCCCTATTGCAAGCTCCAACATGCGTCGCCGTGTGTTCTTGTCCAGTATGTTATTGTTTTTATGTGGCGGGTCTCCTGCCGGCATAAACCATATCCTATCGAGCTTTAAAAGCGTAAGTGCCTGCTGTGCTATGATAAGATGCCCTATATGCACCGGATTGAATGTTCCGCCCATAATACCTATTCGTGGCATATCAGTCTCCATTTCCTAGTTTCCTATTTATATATTATAGTGTACAAGAAACTGTACGTCAAATACTAGTATTGTATTATAAAATAAATATATTATTATAAAAAATGCCATGCTGCTATACAATAGCGTATAATAGCATGGCTTTATAATTAAATATAATTGTACTTCTTTCTATATGCAATCAAAAATATCACCGAAATGATAAGTGCGAACACTTCCGCCATCGTCACTGACCACCATATTCCGTCGAGCTCCCATATAAGCGGCATTATTATGACTGCTGCCATCTTGAATATAAAAGTTCTGAGAAATGATATGGCAGCAGATATTCCACCGTTGTTGAGCGCGGTAAAAAATGACGATGCAAATATTGTAAATCCGCTAAAAATAAATGCAAGCGAGAATATTCTGAACGCATGTTTGGTCATCGCAAAAAGCTCCGCGTCGTAGCCGACAAATATCTTTGCAAGTGTTCCGGCAAGCGTAAATGCAAGCACAGTCATAATGCTTCCCGCAATTCCCATGATGATATTGCTCTTCTTAAACATATTTTTGAGCTCATCGGTATTTCCTGCTCCGTAGTGGTAGCTTATAATCGGTGCACCGCCCATGGCATAGCCGACAAACATGGCGATAAATATGAACTGTACATACATGAGCACACCGTTTGCTGCCACACCGTCCGAACCGGCATACTTTAAAAGCTGAAAGTTATAAACTATACCGACGATGGATGACGCTGTGTTGGAGACAAACTCCGAAGCACCGTTCCAGCAGGCGCGGGCAATGCTTTTTATCTCAAGCTTTGTGCGCACCAGTTTGAGGATACTGTTGTTAGGTCTAAGGAAATATATAAGAGGTATAATTCCTCCTACTGTCTCACATAATCCTGTGGCGATGGCTGCTCCGGCAACGCCCCACTTAAATACACCTACAAGGAGAGCGTCAAGAACCATATTGGTAAGTCCCGCCGCTACAGTGGTTATAAGTCCGAGATGCGGCTTCTCCGCCGTTATAAAGAAGCCTTGAAAAGCATTTTGAAGCATAAATGATATATTAAACACCATCATTATTCTTCCGTAGAGCACACAGTCCTCGATAATCTCACCCTCTGCTCCTAACCAAATGGCAACCGGGCGCATTATGATAAAGCCTATTATGGAGATTATTGCTCCCACGATAGCCGTACCTGCTATTATCATTGTAAAATACTGATTAGCCCTCTCATGCTTCTTCTCTCCAAGTGTCATTGCTACTAGTGCGCTTCCGCCCGTTCCGAACATGAAACCCACACCGCCGAATATCATAAGAAACGGCATGATAAGGTTGATAGCCGCAAAAGGGTCTTTTCCAACAAAATTTGATACAAACAGACCATCCACAACGCCATATATGGAGGTAAACACCATCATTACAATAGATGGAAGTACGAAACGCAAAAGCCTCCTGTATGTGAAATGGTCGGATAACTGAATTTTCATGATTATACTCCTGTTTTTATTTTATATTTTCTATATCTTGTCTTTTTGTATTAACCTTACATTTATCTTGACTTTGTAATTATTTGTCAAAATACTATAAATGAGCAAATTAAAATATTGCATAAGTTAGTTGTGGTACAAAGATATTTTTCTTAAAATCTATTTTAAATTCAATTATTCACTTATAGTTAAAAATTGATAATTATATGAT
>JBNMKO010000192.1:0-2344 GCA_050874385.1 Eubacteriales bacterium | reverse complement strand
GCTAATCAATATGACAGGTAAATCTGCTATGTTGATGTGAAAGATTGCGAGAGCAGTCGATAATTTAATAAAAGATATGGCTCGATGGTCAAGCGGTTAAGACGCCGCCCTCTCACGGCGGAAACCGGGGTTCGATTCCCCGTCGAGCTGCTAGCTATTAATTGAATAGCCCAACCCGAAAGGTATCGAAGATTAGTTTCTTCGATATTTTTTTGTTGTTTTTTGGACAACGGTATGATATCATATCTCTTGTAAGAAATACACATCTTTAAATCTGTGTTCCGGCATATGCTTCCAGATTTCCACTGAGCCGGTTACAAGTATATCCCACATATACGAAAATTTGTTCGATTTTGTATTGACTTTTTGGCATGGATGTATTATATTATATTCATACGAACATTAGTTTGCTTTTGAGCATGAATTTGAGAAGGAGATTTTTTATGGCTAAGGAAGATAAGATTAAGGCGTTAGAAGCCGCTATTTCAAGTATAGAGCGCTCATATGGAAAGGGTGCGATTATGAAGCTTGGCGACCCATCGGTTTCCCTAAATGTTGAGACTATACCTACAGGTTCTATCAGTCTTGATGTGGCACTTGGAATGGGTGGTGTTCCTAAGGGAAGAATTGTTGAGATATATGGCCCTGAGTCGAGTGGTAAGACAACTGTTGCGCTTCATATGGTAGCTGAGGTTCAGAAGAGAGGCGGCATTGCGGGCTTTATAGATGCAGAGCATGCTCTTGACCCGGCATACGCGAAGAATATAGGTGTTGATATTGATAATTTATATATTTCACAGCCTGATAATGGAGAGCAGGCACTTGAGATTACAGAGACCATGGTGCGTTCCGGTGCAGTGGATATCATTATTGTGGATTCTGTTGCCGCACTTGTTCCTAAGGCTGAGATTGATGGCGATATGGGTGATTCACATGTCGGTCTTCAGGCAAGGCTTATGTCCCAGGCACTCCGTAAGTTGACGGCGGTTATAAGCAAGACGAACTGTGTTGTTATATTTATCAACCAGCTCCGTGAGAAGGTTGGCGTTATGTTTGGAAATCCTGAGACTACCACGGGTGGACGTGCGCTCAAGTTCTATTCGTCAATACGTCTTGATGTCAGGAAGATAGAGACGCTCAAGGCTGGCGGTGAGGTTGTCGGCAACCGTACCCGTATCAAGGTTGTCAAGAATAAGATTGCTCCTCCTTTTAAGGAAGCTGAGTTTGATATCATGTTTGGTCAGGGAATTTCGAGGGAAGGCGATGTGCTTGACCTCGCTGTAAATGTGAACATTGTCGACAAGAGCGGCGCGTGGTTTGCATACAATAACACTAAGATTGGTCAGGGAAGAGAGAACGCAAAGCAGTATCTCAGGGACAATCCGGCTGTTATGGCGGAGATTGAGAAGAAGGTTCGTGAACATTATGGACTTTCAGGTGATGTTATAGAGGCTGATAGTACCGCTTCTGATAAGGCTTCTGCGACAGATGTGGCAAAGAAGGATGCTGACGAGCAGTAGAATGGTTGTCACGGATATAGTTGAGATGGATAAGAAGCGCAAGAAGGTGTATTTGGATGGCGAGTATGCGTTTGCGCTGTATAATCAGGAGATTTATCGGTATAATATTGAGGTTGGTCATGAACTTAGCGATGATGTGTACCGTGAGATTGACGGTGAACTGATTCCCAAGCGCGTGAAGGCTAGGACATTGTATATTCTCAAATCATCGCAGAAGACGGAAAGGCAGCTCTTTGACAAGCTGGAAGACGGCGGATATTCACATAAATATGCGTCGATAGGCGTTGAGTATGCCAAGAAATTTGGATATGTCGATGATGTTCGGTATGCACAATATTTTGTTGAAAATTCGTGTAAGGGCAGGAGCAGAAGAGACATAGAACAGAGGTTGTTTCAAAGAGGAATAGACCGTGATGTTATCAGACAAGTTTTAGATGAAATGCGCCACGATGCCGAGGATGATATTGAGGCTGTGTGGACAGCCTTGCGAAAGAAATCAGTCACGAAAGATAATATTTCAGAGCTTGATTACGAGAAAAAGGGTAAGCTTTTTGCTTATCTTATGAGAAAAGGCTTTTCGGCTGACAGTATAGGCAGAGTGCTTCGCAGCGACAGTTGATATTGTGGCATTTGTTGTAATTTTGCATATTATTCGTTTAACACTTGACACAAATGCCAAAAAAGTATACAATTTAAATGTTGTATTTTGTACAATGAAAACTAAATAAGGAGGTGCTCCTGTGTTACAGACGATTTTAGCTGTAGTAATTACAATTATTATAGTTGCACCTATTACTTGGTTTGTCGCTAATGCATATAGACGT
>JBNMKO010000191.1:0-2367 GCA_050874385.1 Eubacteriales bacterium | reverse complement strand
CGGTATAAGAGTTGAGATTGACGAGAGAAATGAGAAGCTTGGCTACAGAGTGCGTGAGGCACAGGTTAAAAAGACACCTTATCTTATCGTGCTCGGCAAGAACGAGGCAAATGACGGCACTGTGAGCTACAGACTTCACGGAGAGCAGAAGTCCACAACAGTATCCAAGGACGAGTTCCTTGCAATGTTGAAGGATGAGATTGCCACAAAGAAGCTCAATCCGGCAGCAGCTAAATAATAAAGTAAAAATGTAATCTAAAAGACTTTCGGAGTTATAGATATTTTCTCTTTGGAATATAACGGCTTCGGAGGTCTTTTAATTTTACATTGGAGTGATAAAATCAGTACAAAACAAATGAAAAGAATTATTGAAGAAGTGAAAAAACTTGTGTATTATAATACGATGTGAGTGTTGTGAGTTAACGCTATAAATAAAGTTCTTATTTTTATTGTGTAGGGAAATAAGTGATGGTCGGGAACTGGCAGCAATAGGCTTATGAGCAAGCAGCAAGGTGTATTGGGACGATTATAAATGTCTATAATACACTCTATAAGATGAACTTAACAAGTGGGAGAAACCGCGATAAGGGGATTATTGTATTGAGAAATGGAGATGTAATGATAGTCAATTATAAAATGATTTTACAGTATGACGGCACACGTTACAACGGTTGGCAGAAGCAGGGAAACACCAAGAACACGATACAGGGAAAGATTGAGGAGATACTTTCTAAGTATTTCGGGCAGGAGATAGAACTTCACGGTTCGGGCAGAACCGATGCGGGTGTTCACGCCGTTGGACAGGTGGCAAATTTTAAGGTGGAATATGAAAAAGTAAGGTCGCAGGGACAAAAAACGGCGGCAGATATGAAAAATGCCAACTTGTGCGGTGAGACGGACGTGATATTTTTGAGGGACGAGCTGAACAGCTTTCTTCCGGAGGATATAAAAATATTAAGTCTTAGCAAGGTGGACAACCGTTTTCACGCGAGACTTAACGCTTCATCAAAGGAATACCGCTATTATATAAGCCTTGAAAAAAAGAGGGATGTGTTTGGCAGAAAGTATATGGCAGTGCTTGAACATCCTGAGAAGCTTGACATTGAAAAGATGAAAAATGCAGCCACAAGACTTCTTGGGGAGCATGATTTTCAAGGTTTTTCGGATAATAAATCAAAAAAGAGTACGATAAGGCGGATTGATAATATAGAGTTTCGATTATGCAATGCGGAGTTTTCAAAAAACTATTCAGATGTGGCGGATGACAGGGATGACAGTAGTGCCTTTTTTGGTGGTGGAAGATATATTGAAATAATTTTTCGCGGAAATGGTTTTTTGTACCACACAATAAGGCTTATTGTTGGGACGCTGTTGGCTGTGGGAATGGGTGAAGTTTCCGAAAATATTATAGATGATATTTTTGACAGCCGCGACAGAAAGAAAGTTCCTTATATGGCTCCGGCGGAGGGGCTGTTTCTATACAAGGTGGAATATTAGGGCAGAATGGAGGACTAAAAAATGAATTGCACAGGCTATGAAAAACTTGAAAAAAATCTGATAGACATTATAAAGGAGCAGCAGATAAAGCTCGGATATTGCAGCGAGGATGTAAGGCTGTATTATCCGTTATCGTCGCTCAACCATTTCTTTGAGACGGAGGATGACGCGCAGACAATGCTTGCAAGGCTCTCATCCGCGCAGCTTCCTAATGAATTTAAGGAGAAGCTCGGCGCGGTGGAGGTTACGCAGAGCAACGGGCGTTTCTGTTTTCTCATTCCAAAAGAAGGCGGAAAATATGTGCATGAAAACACCGAGCCGGATAAATTTCTTGGCGAGCTAATCGCCTATGTCGGAGCGCATGGCTGTACTATGGAAGGAATATTTGATTTATTTCATAAATATTCAAAAAATGTGACTATAGAAAAGGCGAAGGATGATGAGTTTGACTATGTGGTGCATTTTGAACACGAAACGGATGACGATAATTCGGATGTTGGCGGTGATGAATATTATTACTGCTTCAAGGATGAAGGATGCCACATAATATATCATAGATTTCTTCCGGAGGATTACAGGGACTTGTTTTAGGCAAGCCCCTTTTTTTATATAATTTCCAGATTTTGTATATTGATAATATTGTTAATTATTTTACTGTAAATTAGCAAATTTAAAATATTACATAAATTTGTTCGTTATATAGATATATTTTTCTTGAAATGTATTTTAAATTCAAACAAATATTAATTATTTCTGTGAAGTATTACATAATTATTCATTTATATCATTGTTGTTTATTATAATAAACAAATGAGGATAATTACAATTATGCCATGGTAACGGCAAGGCTAAAAATGTATAATTATGTAT
>JBNMKO010000190.1:0-2742 GCA_050874385.1 Eubacteriales bacterium | reverse complement strand
TGCACAGCGCGATACAGTGACAGGACAGGTCTATGATTTTGTAAAGCCGGGCTGTGATGGCGACGGTGATTTGTCATACCATTTGAGTGATGCCGGAAATGAGATTGTCATAGATGATGCCGGAAAATATATAAATTCCGTCATATATATAGGTGCGTTGGCGTGTACGATGGGAGCGCAGGGCAATATTGATGCCGGGAAAAGGCTGATACCGTCCGGATACACATCACAGACAGAATTTATAAATGTGTCACCCGGATGTGGCGGAAAAAGTGAGACGGCTGTGGAGGCGCTTGAGGAGAGCTTTGGAAGGCTGAGCCGCTCATCTTGTACGGCAGTAACCGCACAGGACTACAATCACATATTGAAAAATATTCCGGGATTATGTATTAAAAAGATAAATACATTTTGCAATGACAATAATGTGTCAGTTGCCGTGTTACCTGAATCGGAAAAGCAATTTCCAAGACTTTCAGAGGAGTATAAAAAACTTCTTTTGGAATATGCAAACAGACATAGAATGCTTTGCACAAGGGTAAATATAGTCAGTCCTGAGTACGCCTATGTGGATGCCTTTGTAAAGTTGAAGGTGTCGAGAACATCGCGCGTGAAAGCTTTGGCGGAGCAGCTTTTAAAAAATATGCTCGATTATATAAATACAGACAAGAATTTTGGGGAGAAGCTTGAGTTTGAAAATGTGTACAGACAGATTTCAATGCTCGACGACGTGATGGGGGTCGGTGAACTTCGTCTGAGCTGCAACTCGACGCATGTGATGTACAGCGGACTTGATATAGTTCCGGACAATAATTGTCTTCTATATCCGGGCTCGATAATTGTAAAGCTGGAGGAATACTAGTATGGCTTCTGATGCAAAAAATGTGAGGGACAGAAGATATTCAATCAAAAAGAACAGGCTTGAGTGTGCCGCATACAAAAATATGGCTCAGGATAGTACTATAGCGAACCGTGTGTACAAAAATGATACGTCAAATGAGGCTTTCTTTATGCTTCATGCCATTGACGGCGCGGACGAGGACAGCACATGGGGACGGTTGTACATGGATGTGTCGGCGGCAGAAAATGTACTTTATATAGTCCATGTCTTTGCACTAAACGAGAGGACTGTTTTGAGGGATAACAAAAACGTGGACATTGAAGAGTACCTTGCAGATTTTTCACTTGAGGCGGACAAAAGACAGCTCTTTTTTGAAAATGCCGGGGAAATCCGGGCTATAAACTCAAACGACATTCTGCTGTACAGTCTCAGCGGAAGATTTTTGTGGGTGTTCATTGAAGTTCAGGGAGAGGGGATTTTCTCATTCTCAAATATGAGGATAGATATGGTGGGAGATAATTTTATGACGACATTTCCACAGATATACAGGGAGAGAGACAGCTTTTTTCACAGATATATTTCAATATTTTCAAGCATTTACAATGATTTCCAGTCGGAAATTGACAATCTGTCAAGCCGCTTCGATGTAAAAAATGCCCCATGTGAGTTTTTGGTGGAATATATGAGCTGGCTTGGAATGGATATAGCACGGGAATATGTTGATGATAATATGATAAGAAAACTAGCATCGGAGGCGTTTGAGCTAAAAAGATACAGAGGAACTAAGTATGCACTTGAAAGGGTCGGTGAGATATTGTTTGGCGAGAAGCCGGTTATAATTGAGAGAGGTAATATAGACAGCAGCGGTAGCAGGAGCGATAATGAGGTCATTGACGAACTGTACGGAAAAAGCCCTTATGACGTGACAATTTTGACAACGGTGGAGTGTGGCGAAAAGAGAAGAAAATGGCTGTCAAGGTTTATGGAGCAGTTCATTCCTGTCAGGTGCAGGTTAAAGCTTATATTTTTAAGCGGTCATAATAAAATGGACTCATATACATATATGGGAGTCAACGCGACACTGTGGGATACAATAGAAGTAAGGCTTGATGAGGGCGTGGTTGCGCTTGACGAGATGGGAATATTAAAATAGATTGATGGCAGTTTTGTGCGTCTGGGACGGCAGGACTGCCTTTTTTTGCGTTTTTATGGCGGAATGGATAATGGATTGATTTTTAAAAAGTTGGGGTTGGCGTGGATTTTTTGGAGGGTTCATGGTATAATCATTTTATATGTAAATTTTGAATTGGTTTTGGAAATTAGAAATATATGAAAGTATAGAGGGTTTTGTGTGAGGGAGGTTTAGTCGGTGTCAAAAGAAGCAATGTTTTCTGGTGAATCAAAGAATGTCGAATACAAGGTATCTGTACCTGATAAGAGCGAAAAATATATGAAAACAATAGTGGCTTTTGCCAATACACAGGGTGGTAAGTTGCTTATAGGAATTGATGACAAAACACATGAGATTGTCGGAGTGGACAGTGTAAATCTCTTTCAGATTATGGACAGCATAGCAAATGCCGTTTCTGATTGCTGTGAGCCACAGATTATTCCCGATATTGAGCCACAGACGGTAAATGGGAAGAATATTATTGTGGTGACTGTGGAGGCTGGGAAGAACCGCCCATATTATATAAAATCAAAAGGCAAGGAAAACGGAACATATATCAGAGTTGCAGGAACATCAAGACTTGCATTTCCTGAAAAGATTAAGGAGCTTGAGATGGAAGGTGCACGCATTTCGTGGGATGAGCTTACCTGTGTTGGATATCCTGTCACAGATGAAGCGACAGAAAAGTTGTGTAAGGATATTGAGGCGTTTCGCAAAAAAGCAGGTATGGCGG
>JBNMKO010000189.1:0-2945 GCA_050874385.1 Eubacteriales bacterium | reverse complement strand
GTTAGAGGGCCACCCGCTTCCAAGCACCACAGATATAAAAGTTCTGCCGTCACTTTTTAGCGCGCCAACAAAGCAATATCCCGCGTCCCCTGTAAAACCTGTCTTTATGCCGAATGCACCACTCATCTGCTCCAAAAAAGCATCCTTATTATATGCCCCACAGCTTCGCTTTCCGTTGATTTCATTGAATGAGTACTGTTTCGTGCCGGTAATTTTGTTAAAATCATCGTTCTTTACCGCATACGAGGCGATAAGTGCAAGCTCCCTCGCCGTCGTGGAATGTTTGCCATTTTCATCCTCGGCATCAAGACCGTTGGGTGTTATAAAATATGTATTCTCACAGCCAAGCTCCTTCGCCTTTCCATTCATAAGCCCCGCAAATGCAGAGACATACTTCCTGCTCTCGTCGTGGGTTCTCTTCCCCACATCTGCACTATTTGATGACTGCTGTCCATTTTCAGTGGTTTCGACCACACTACTATTTTCCTCATCATTGCTATTATTGTAATCCTTTTGTTCATTGTTATCGCAATTTTGCTCTGTCGCCATATAGTTTTCCCCGACATGCTCCGCTATAGCCACCGCCACATCGTTAAAAGACTCAAGCATCATCGCATAGCACAAATCACCGAGCCTGTATTGCTCCCCCGCCCTGACATTCAGCTGTACATCTGGCATTGATGCCGCATAAGGCGAGATTGTGACCACATCGTCAGGATTTCCATACTCTAGCGCGATGATTAGCGTCATTATCTTTGTGGTGCTAGCCATGGCGCGAACCTCGTCGACATTTTTTCCGTACAGCACACGCCCGCTGTCCGCATCCATAAGGCAGGCTGACAGCGCATAAAGCTCATTGTCCTTTAGTGGCAAAACGGCACTCCCCATAGACGCATACACGGTAACATTCTGTAATGCCGCCGATGCAAATATGGAGAGTGCCGTTATAAAACTTATTATTCTCTTTAATTTTACTGATTTCATACAAGCTCCGAATAACTTAACTTAGTATGAAATATATGTATTTTGATATCTTATAATGAATACTTAACAAAAATTAATCGTTAAGCTTCTTCATTATATTCTGACCGAGCGGAATGATATTTCCACCGACAGCATTTCCAAGTGTCAGCACAATGAGCGCCGGGAATGCCTTAGGAAAAGCGCCTGCAAGTGTAAAGTAGAACATATCAGCTATACAGTGCTCAAAGCCTGCAAGGATGAAAACCACAACTCCAAGGATTGCGACAACTGTAACCATGGTGTCCTTCTTCTCGTAGTGATGCTTAAATGTATCTACAGCTATGAACATGAGCATACCACAGAATATTGCGAGCACAAAAAGGCTTAAAAAGCTGTCATTCAACTTCGTCTCAACCATGCTCTGACATGCCTGTGTGAGCTTGTCAGCGTTTCTTGTGAGCTTGCAAAGACCAGCCATTATCACTGTTCCGGTGAAGTTTCCGAGCCACACAATCGCAACCTGACCGATGTAAGCCGGCTTATTCTGGCAGATGTAGCCAACCTTTCCGGTGTAGAGGTTAAAACCAAACAAAAGTATCGTGAGAAGTCCGATACAGAACATGAATGCTCCGACCACCTTATTCTCACAGTTGAGATACACCATTCCACCGATTCCGATACAAAGTCCCGAATAGACTGCCGGAACGAACGTCTTAAAAAATTTCTTTAGCATTTTCCTTTTCCTCACTTAATATTCGTATAATTCCGCTTTTTGCCGATTATCCGCGGCAAACCCACATGGCATTATAATGTAAGGATTTTGAAAATGCAAGCCTTTTTGACATTGTACTAAAAATAAAAATCTGCTTGACCGCAAATGCATCTGCCTAAGCCATAGTGTCAGCTTTTCGCTATCCGTTTTATCCAAGCTCAGGCTCATCGACAAGAGTGATATAGTCCTCCCTCTCGCCGTCTGTTTCAAATATGATTATCTCATTTTTCCCATTCTTTAAAAGCGGTGCCGGGATATAAAGTCTCCTCTGCGGCCCTATTTTCCAAAATCTTCCTATATTAAAGCCATTCACAAACACACAGCCCTTGCCCCATCCGCTAAAATCAAGAAATGTGTCCGCGCGCTCGTCCACCTCAAGCTCAAATCTGAAAAATGCCGGCGTGCCCTCAATATATTCCTTAGAAAAATCGACATTTTCCACATTGTCAAGTGGAAGTGTGTACTGCTGCCAGTTGTTGTGCATGTGCCCGTTAATCTGTACACAGTGGTCAATTCCCTTTCTCTGCAGCTCAAGATAAGGTCCAAAGTTGACGCGCCCCATATTCTCGACCAGAATATCTATATCTTTTCCATTCACATCGGAGACGGTATTTTTGCACTCCTCAAGAAGTTCCCTGTCATAGAGCGTGGCATAAGGCTTCTCATCGACAAATATATTCGCCCTGTCGTTAGCTTTCCACAGCTTAATCCTCTCAATGTTCTCCTCAGTGTCAAGAGTCGAATGATATAGAATATATCCGTAATTCTGCCCAAGTTTCTCCATCGACTGGGTGTAAATCGAGAAGACAGGCTTGCTTATATCATCAATCACCGAGAACAGGCTTACTTTATCCTTGACCTCAAGCCTGCCATAGTTCCTGCGCCTGATATCCATCGAGAGCTTTACATCCGGAATATCCCTGTATTTTGATATAACCGCCTTGAAACGGCGGTACTTTTCTGTAATCTGACCGTCCTCCGTCAAAATCGCATCGTAATCATATGAGGTTACATCCGGTGTCAGCTCGTCATAGTAGTTCGAGCCGTTCATAAAACCAAAGTTGGTTCCGCCCTGGAACATATAGATATTCACATTTCCAAGCTCAAGCATCTTGTCAAAGTCGCGCACATTCTCCTCAAGATTTGACCTCATGTGACCGCCGTTGCCCCAGTGGTCAAACCATCCAACCCAGAACTCCGCGCACATAAG
>JBNMKO010000188.1:0-2956 GCA_050874385.1 Eubacteriales bacterium | reverse complement strand
CTTCCGGCATTTTCACTTGGAATGTGCATGGTTTTTGATATTTTGGCATCCTTGTAGGCTTTGTTAACCACCTCATGGATTTGTTTTCCAATATTGTAATCAAACAATACTATTTTTTTGCTCTCGCCGTCATATTTTCCCACATACGACTCAACCTTTGATGTACACGGGGATATCACCTGATTACCTGACAATGAAAATACAACAATCAGCGTATTTTCCTCAACATCCGTCACGGTGACGACAAGCTCATCAATGCCATCGCCGTTTACATCGCGCGTAACCATCTGCAAAACATCGCCTCTGCCGACAACCCATCCGCCGTAGCCAAATTCCGGCTTGCCATCAAAAACAAGTGTCTGCATATAGCCGCCCTCATCGACACAGTATGCCACAACATCGCCGCAGTCATATATCACGCTGAAGGTGTCATAATCTTCATTGTAAGTGTAATACAATGTCTTTCCATGTTCCTCATCGTCGAACTGCTCCTTGACACCCAAAATCCACTCCGGCACTTCCTTGTCAGTACCGAAATCTCCCCTTTTCGCCCTCGCAAGCTTTCCATAGACCTCCGTGAACCTATCAACAACAAATTTTCTCAGACCGCATTTTTCCTTCACGTCCTGTACAAGCTCATATACTGCCGCCGCATCCTCCGTCCTGCATGACACTACATCCATGCTCAACCCGTCCGCATTATATGGAGCATACACTTTTAAATGATATGAAAAATCAATCCCTGACTCTTTGATGAGCGTATGCGCATCGTATAACAGCTTATTCTCCTCATCCATATCATACTCATACTGCACATCAGTAGTCCCAAGCGACTCACAGACGGAGCGCATCTGCTTCGTAATATCGCTGTCGTCCGCCGTCATGGCAAGCGTTTTTTCTGTTCCATCTGTATATGTCACCAGCTCCTCAACGTCTATACAGCTGTTTCTTGTCCCAACAGAATACACATATCTCACCGCAAAACTTCCGTCAACCTCCTCAATATCCGCCCAATAAGGAGTTAAGCTCTGCTTCTGTGTCCCCTGTGCAAAATAAAAGCCCTCATCCATATCCAAAATTGTGTCCCAAAATGTATAATCAAATCCCGCCTCATCGCATGTAATCTGAGCTCTTGTCATATCCCTCAATATAGTAAATTCACGCCCATCATCCTGCCTTGCAAACTTGTACTCCTGATAATGTCCATCCTGATAATCATAGACATACAACGTCTGTTTTCCAACATAGTCTGCTCCCTCTGTAAACGCAGAGAATGTAAGCTCATCTGTGCCGTCCCCGTCTATATCACACATCACAAGCTTAATATTATTCACCGAATGACCCGCATTACTGCCAAGATACAGCTCACCAGCCGACGACATGTCAATATAATAATAACATTCATAATCTATCTGTTTGTAATATACCCTGTCCGCTACCCCGTCATAGTCATAATCTGCGTCATACTCCGAGAGATAGACCTTTTCCTCAGCCTGTGTGCTTTCGCTTTCAGTAACCGTCTCCGTCGTACCGTCAGTGCTTTCCTTTACAACCTCCTGTGTATCTTTCTCAGTCGCCTGTGATGACTCTGATATTGAAGAACTTTGAACCTCCTGCTGGGAGCTGCTCTCCTGCTCCACATTCCCCACATCACTCTTTGCGCAGCCGCCAAGCACCATAGCCGCAACGCCAAACACAACCGCCGCCCTCATCTTTTTAACCATCGCAACACCCTCCAATCGCACATTCTCACGTTAATTTTACGGCACACAAGCATATTGACCTGCATGTCAGTTTGCTTATACTCATCACATCTTCTGCACGGCTAAGTCAATATTTTGGTCGCTCATCGCATCATAAATTAGCACCGCTCACTACTATATGATGATACCACATTTTGGCGCGGAAAGTGTTACAAAAAGCTTAAATATTGTTACGATTATATTACGATTGTTACACAGATTTTAAATATTGTTACATTAATATTGCCATTATCATAAAAAGTTTAATATTGTTATATTGATATTATGATTGCTAAACAAATTTTGCATTGGTCATCTATATGGTTCACCTCTATTGTTTGACTATACTATTTTTCTGTTTAGCCTGCTCCCCATACGGCTCACTATCTCGTTAGTTATCGTCCCGGCTTCTCCGGCAATCTGTGAAGCGCGTATACATTCACCGCCCGATGTGCCAATTATCACCGCCACACTTCCGGACTTCACACCGGCAATATCACTCACATCCACGATAGTCTGGTCCATACATATCCTTCCGATTATCGGCGCTCTTTTTCCATCTATAAGCACATAGCCTCTGCCCTGTGAGAGCTCCCTTGGAAGTCCGTCAGCATAGCCTATGGCAAGCGTCGCTATCTTCATGGTTCTCTCCGCCGTAAAAGCCATGCCATAGCCCGCACACTCGCCGCGGTTGAGCTCCCTCACGGATGCCACTCTCGCCTTTAGTGATAACACGGGAAAGAGCTTGTCCTCCCATTGCTCTTCATCCTGTTCCGTGCTAAGCACCCCGTACAGCGCGATGCCAACTCTCGCATAATCGCCGGAAAGCTCAGGATAATTTAACACGCCATAGCTCGCCGAGATATGCGTTTTTGGAACAACATATCCCCTGTCCGCCAACGCAGTTTTCAGGCTCTCAAATTCCATGACCTGCATTTTGGTAAATTCCACATCCTTCCTGTCAAGGCAGTCATCCGCTGAAAGATGTGTAAAAATTCCGTCCACAATCAGATTTTTCATATCCATAATACGGCATATATTGTCTATATTTTCACTTCTCTCCCCAAGTCTGTGCATTCCCGTGTCCACTCCCAAATGCACATGAAATTTTTTATGGTGTCTATAGCCGTAATCATTCATCCTGATTGCATACTCAAAATCCACGATGGTCTGTGTTATATCATATTTCAGAAGAAGCTCCCACTGCTTAGGAT
>JBNMKO010000187.1:0-3008 GCA_050874385.1 Eubacteriales bacterium | reverse complement strand
GTATCTGCTTGACATCCTGCTTGCCAAGTGCGAGCGGCTCTGGCTCCTCCTTGGTCTCCTCGATCTTATTGTTGATTATCTCATGGATATTTTTTACAACATCAAAATCGCACTCCGCGCCAAGTGCCTCCTCAATAACGCTGTTAAACGTGTCCCTCTGATTTCCGGCTGACATAGGAATATTACAGCCAAGAACAGGCTCTGCAAAGTCAAGTCGCAGCTCGTCCGGCTTTGCGGTATAATATAGGAGACTATGTATGTCTGTACTCCTGTCATTGAAAGCCGGAAACAGAAATCCCACACTCGGCATGTCGACAACCCAGTCTCTCACACGGTTTCTAAAACAGCCCTCCGACGCAAAGTATGACAAGCCCGCCTTGGTAAGCGACACAGGACAGATACAGCAAAGTATATGCGAGTACACCTCGTCCGACGCATCCACCATCTCAATATTGTCCGAGGTCTTTCCCGGAATATCATACGCTTGATGTATTATAAGTATAAGATAATTGTCAACGGTGTCATAATTTTCAATAACCCTGTCGTAGAACGCATTTAAAACCTCATCATCCTTGAGTTCCGTCTCGCGAAGCTTCATGAGAAGCTTGTACTTCTCACCCTCAAGCTCCTCCTCAAGCGGAAACTCCATATTGAGAAGATTTTTTCCAAGACTTCCTGAAAGGCTCTTTTTAAATATAGTGAAATACTTAAACAAGTCCTCCTCCGGCAGCGCAAGGAAAGCCTCCTTAAACTCCGTCACCTTGTTCTTCTCTCCATCCACATAACAGCCGCAGATGCGGGAAATCGAACTCTTATCCTCCTTGAATGTCTTTTTTATCTCTGCAATTTCCTTGGAATTCATAAATCACCTCACGCAAATAATCAGTTCTTGAAGCTGTGGATAGGTGCCGGTATTCTTCCGGCACGCCCTACAAACGCCGAGCAGTCAAACGAATTGACAGGCATGATAGGTGCATATCCTAAAAGTCCTCCGAACTCGACAGTCTCACCTACTCCCTTTCCGATAACAGGTATGATGCGCACCGCAGTGGTCTTCTGGTTGACCATTCCGATAGCCGCCTCGTCAGCTATTATTCCCGATATTGTGCTCGCCTTTGTGTCCCCCGGAACAGCTATCATGTCAAGTCCCACAGAGCATACACAGGTCATAGCCTCAAGCTTCTCTATGGTGAGCGCTCCGGCAAGAACCGAATCAATCATTCCCTGGTCTTCGCTGACAGGAATAAATGCACCGCTCAAGCCTCCGACGTATGAGGATGCCATAACGCCGCCCTTCTTTACCTGATCATTTAAGAGTGCAAGTGCCGCCGTTGTGCCCGGTGCTCCAGCCCTCTCAAGTCCAATTTCCTGCAAAATGTCGGCTACCGAATCCCCGACAGCCGGTGTAGGTGCAAGTGATAGGTCGATTATGCCAAAAGGTATTCCAAGACGCTTAGATGCCTCCTGCGCCACGAGCTGACCAACTCTTGTAATCTTAAATGCCGTTTTCTTTATCGTCTCACAAAGAACCTCGAAACTCTCGCCCCTGACCTGCTCAAGCACATGCTTTACAACTCCCGGACCGCTGACACCGACATTTATTATCGCGTCATCCTCAGACACTCCGTGGAAAGCTCCTGCCATAAAAGGATTGTCGTCAGGCGCATTGCACAGCACTACAAGCTTTGCACAGCCAAGTGAGTCCTTATCCTTGGTGGCCTCGGCGGTCTCCTTCACAATCTCGCCCATAAGGCGCACAGCGTCCATGTTGATACCGGTCTTTGTCGAGCCGACATTTACCGAGCTGCATATAAGCTCCGTCGACGCAAGTGCCTGCGGAATGGAGCGGATGAGAAGTTCATCGCTCTTTGTCATTCCCTTGCTCACAATAGCCGAGTAGCCGCCGATAAAATTTACACCGACCTCATGCGCCGCCCTATCAAGCGTCTTTGCAATCGTCACATAATCCTCCGGTGTCTTACAGCAGGCAGCTCCCACAAGTGAAATCGGAGTTATGGATATTCTCTTATTTACAATAGGAATACCAAAGTCCCTCTCTATTTCCTTTCCAACCTTCACAAGATTTTCTGCGACTGTTGTTATCTTATTATATATCTTCTCATTTGTCACAGAAAGGTCGGCATCCGCACAGTCCAACAGGTTGATACCAAGTGTTATGGTGCGCACGTCAAGGTTCTCCTGCTCTATCATCTTATTAGTCTCATTTACCTCAAAAATGTTAATCATAGCGCTCTTATACCCCTCTCCTAAATTCTGTGCATCTTGGTAAATATATCCTCATGCTGGCACTTTATCTTAACACCAATCTCATCGCCAAGCTTATCAAGGTCATCCGCAATGTCGGCAAACGGCTTTGTCGCCTTCTGCATATCAACAATCATCATCATGTTGAAATATTCCTGAACAATCGTCTGAGATATGTCGAGAATGTTCACTCCGTTATCCGCAAGATATGTGCATACCTTGGCTATAATTCCTACAGTGTCCCTGCCTACTACAGTAATAATTGTCTTGTTCATGGTGTTATCCCTTTCTGATTTAAATTTATTTTTAAAGAGTAATGATATGGCTCGGCTTGTCCCTGCCCGCAACTCCAATTCTAAAATCGGACGAGCGGTACTCGCTCCCACTCATATCAATCTCAGTTTTAACCGTCTCATATGCCAAATCAGGATAATTGTTCTCCTTACTCAAATGCCCTAAAAGTATCTCCTGCACCTGATTTCCAAGTAGCCTGTCAATCAAATGTCCTGCTGCCTCATTCGACAAATGCCCTTTTTCCCCAAGTATTCTCCTCTTTAGCGGATACGGATAAGGCCCTGTCTCCAACATTCTTACATCGTGGTTTGCCTCAAGCACCATGCAGTTGACCCCTGCAAAGCTGTCCACTATGTAATCATCATACTTTCCCAAGTCCGTCACAAGCCCAAATGACTTGTCATCCGACTCCACACGGAACGCACACGGGCAGAGTGCATCGTGTGATG
>JBNMKO010000186.1:0-3035 GCA_050874385.1 Eubacteriales bacterium | reverse complement strand
TATGGGAAGGACAGCACGACAGAGACTTGTGCTTGAAGAACTGTCACAAAAGGTACGGACATACGATAAGACAAAGATTGGCAGACTTTTGGATAGTATTTTTGCTGAAAATCAAAATTCAATATTTACAAATATTGAATATAACAAGGTAATTGACAATCTAGAGCTTGTATTTAAGGTTGATTTAGATGTGTCAGATGGCTTTCCGTTCGATTATCAGTTTGTCAAATATGATGGTGCTGAGGTGGTGGCAGCAGATTCATTGGAGAGTAATGTGAAAAAACTTCACGAAATTTTGTATGGGGAGACAGAGTATGAAGTTTCGGATACGGTTAAACAGATAAGCAGCAGATTAGACAATGCTGCTGGAATTGGCACAGGAAAGGAATATTGATATATGACACAGCAACAGGCAGAAAAAATGAAGCGAAAAAAGAAAAGAAGGATGAAAAAAATATTGTTATGGAGCATATCAAAGATTATACCTTTGGCTATTATTTTTTTATGTGTATTTTTAATTGGTTCTATATCAAAAATGTCAGGTGGCAGAGCGCAGGATTCTATAAGACTTCCTGTGGAGGCAACGGGAGGACAATCTGCCGATGCGACAGACATATCTATAATGAATATTTCATCAACAAATACAGAAAAATCGGGTATGCCATCAACAAATTCGTTGAGTGAAAATTCATATAATAATACATCAATGGATACTACAGCAGGTAATGCTGTAATGGGTGGCACAGGCGAAAACGACATGAAGGAAGCTGAGTCAAATACGGCTACTACAACTACAATAGAAACAAAGACAGATATAGCTGCAAAAGAGACGACAGCACCACAGGAAACAGAAACGACCACCATGTCAGGTAATGCGTCTAATTCACCGTTAAACGCAGCGGATTTTGCAAATTATTCAACCGAGAAGGTGCCGTACGGATTTGGAGCCGATGTCGATACCGACAACAGACCTGACGGGTGTACATGGTATACCAATAAATTCAGCAATTACACGACACTTTTTATTATGCCTAAGAGCAGCAATATATATCTTACCTTTGACGAGGGTTATGAGTATGGTTTTACTGGTGAGATACTTGATGTTTTAAAGGAAAAGAACGTGAAGGCAGTGTTCTTTGTGACCTTGCCTTATGCGCGTGATAATCCACAGCTTGTGCAGAGAATGATTGATGAGGGACATATAATTGGAAATCATACCACAACGCATCCATCCGGGGGATTGCAGCAGTACGATGCGCAGAAGCAGATAGATGATATCGACCAGGTGACACAGTATGTCAATGAGCATTACGGCTACAGCATGAATTTGTTCCGTTTCCCGGAGGGGTCATTCAGCGAGCAGAGCCTTGCGATTGTGAACGCCCTTGGCTATACATCTGTATTTTGGAGCTTTGCTTACAAGGACTGGGATGTAAACAATCAGCCTGATGTTTCGGAGTCGCTTGCAAATGCCTTAAACAAGGCACACGGCGGAGCGATATATCTTTTACACGCCGAGTCTGAGACTAACACAAAGATGCTTCCAGACCTGATTGACGGGTTGAGAGAAAAAGGATATTCGCTTGAATTGCTTAATTAAATTTGATGTGCATTTGTAGAAATACGAGTGCACATTTTTTGTTCTGTAAATTTGTCAAATAAAGTTTTTGATTATAATCACCATTGAAAATTTACGAATATTTAGTATAATGAGATAATAAAAATCAGATATGGTTTTAGATTTAGAAATATGGCGGGGAGCGGTAAAAGAAAGGAAAACTGATATATGAAGGAGCAGCAGACAAAAAAAGTAAAACGAAAAAAGAGAAGAAAAATAACAAAACTATTGTCTTGGGGCATAGTGATAGGCACATTTATAGCTATTGTTTTTTTATTTGTATTTCTTATTGGTCTTTTTTCCAAGCTGTCAGATGGAGAAAAGCCGGATGCGATAAAGCTTCCGGTTGGGACGACGACAGAAGACGGGCAGTCCGGGGAGACGACGGATAAGAATGGGACAGACACATCGGGCGCAGATTCATCTGACAATACATCTATAGCTGACACCACGGAGGACAACACTACAGCAAGTGACTCAAGCGAAACGGACACGACTGAAGTTGAGACAACAACAGCGGCTGAGACAACTACAACGGAGACAGCGACAGAGACAACTGCGGCTGAGACGACAACACCACAGGAGACGACCACAGCGTCAAGCAGTTCGTACGATTCGCCGTTAAACGGAGCGGATTTTGCAAATTATTCAACTGAGAAGGTTCCGTATGGTTATGGACCTGAGGTTGATGCAGACAACAGACCTGACGGGTGTACATGGTATAGCAATAAGTTCAGCAATTACACGGCACTTTTTATTATGCCTAAGAGCAGCAATATATATCTTACATTTGACGAGGGCTATGAGTACGGTTTTACCGGCGAGATACTTGATGTTTTAAAGGAAAAGAATGTGAAGGCGGTGTTCTTTGTGACCTTGCCTTATGCGCGCGATAATGCACAGCTTGTACAGAGAATGATTGACGAGGGGCATATAATCGGAAATCATACAACAACTCATCCATCCGGAGGATTGCAGCAGTACGATGCGCAGAAGCAGATAGATGATATCGACCAGGTGACACAGTATGTCAATGAGCATTACGGCTACAGCATGAACCTATTTCGTTTCCCGGAGGGGTCATTCAGCGAGCAGAGTCTTGCGATTGTGAATGCCCTTGGCTATACACCTGTATTCTGGAGCTTTGCATACAAGGATTGGGATGTGAACAATCAGCCTGACATTTCGGAGTCACTTGCAAACGCTTTAGATAAGGCACACGGCGGCGCGATATATCTTCTCCACGCCGAGTCCGAGACTAACACAAAGATGCTTCCAGACCTTATTGACGGGTTGAGGGAAAAAGGATATTCGCTTGAACTTCTCAAGTAAAAGTGAACTACCCACCACCTAAAGGTGGTGGGCTTCTGTTAAATGGTTCACCAGACTAAGTATTCAGAAATGGGTACTACGATAT
>JBNMKO010000185.1:0-3120 GCA_050874385.1 Eubacteriales bacterium | reverse complement strand
TTGTAGATCGGGGAAGCTGGTTCTATGCAGTAAGACAGGCAGATGGTGAGCCAACACAACCTCCAATTGCGTTTCGGGCAGATATGGATGCGGTCTGTGGTGCAAATGGAAATCCGGGGCATTATTGTGGGCACGACGGGCACAGCAGCATACTCGTCGGACTTGCCATGGCGATTGAACGTGGTACGACGGACAGGGACGTGTATCTTATTTTTCAGCCGGGAGAGGAGACGGGTGAGGGTGCAAAAATCTGCTCACAGCTAATCGACGAGAAAAATATTGAGGAGATATATGGGCTTCACAACATACCCGGGCATGCGATTGGAAATATTTTGTTAAATAATTTCAATATTGCAAATGGGTCTAATGCTGATGAAGAGAAATTTACATTCGCATGTGCCTCGACAGGTCTTGAGATATCAATGCACGGCACTCCAAGTCATGCGGCGTACCCGGAGGCGGGAAAAAATCCGGGCCCGGCGCTTGCAAAGCTTCTGCTCGATGTGCAGGAATTGACGGCGCAGGTAAACGAGCATGAGGGTTTTGTGCTTATGACACTTATCGGGCTCGATGTGGGAAGCGCAAGCTACGGCGTGGCGGCATCGGAGGGTGTACTAAGGCTTACAGTGAGAGGTGAGCGCGAGGCTGTGTTTGACAGCTATGTCGGAAAAATAAATGAGCTTGCCAAAAAGGCGGCGGATGACGCAGGTGTCACGGTGGAGATAAGGCAGATAGAGCGTTTTCCGGCGACTGAAAATTATGCCGAAAATGTGGAAAAGCTGAGAGCGTGTGCCGTGAAGCTTGGGCTGACTGTCGAGGAGCTTAGTGAGCCGATGAGATGGTCGGAAGATTTTGGCTGGTATCTTATGAAAACAAAGGGTGCGTTTTTCGGTGTTGGCGACGGTGAGGACTATGCACAGCTTCACACGCAGGACTACGAATTTCCGGACGCAATTATGGAAAATGCGGTGAGAATGTTCGCAGGATTGATATAAGCATAACCTATAACCAAAATATGGATATATGAATTACCACTTTTCCCACAAGTGTGCTATGATAAGCACAGTTAAAGAAACGCAGCAAACAGCAACATACAAGCGACATATAAAAAAGCATACAGTGGCATTGCTGCAAGAAAAGCATAAGCATTGGATGGCTGGGTAAATATATTATAGAGAATATCGTATTGTGAAAAATATGGTATTTATAAGTATATCGCAGCTAAATACGGAATAAAGAAAGAGGAGAAAATTATCATGGCAAAGAAGCATTATTCAGACAGAAATCTTAAATTTGAGACATTACAGTTACATGTTGGACAGGAGAGCGCAGACCCGGTTACGGATGCAAGAGCAGTTCCGATTTACCTCACATCATCCTATGTGTTCCACAACAGCCAGCATGCATCCGACAGATTTGCACTTAAAGATGCAGGAAATATCTATGGAAGACTCACAAACCCTACAGAGGATGTGTTTGAGAGAAGAATAGCAACACTTGAGGGCGGCGTTGCAGCACTCGCAGTTGGTTCGGGAGCAGCAGCACTTGCATACGCATTTCAGGCAGTAGCACATGCGGGCGACCATATCGTTGCGGCTAAGAACATTTACGGTGGTACATACAACCTTCTCGCACACACACTTCCTGACTATGGCATCACAGCTACATTTGTTGACCCATTTGACTATGATGCTATTGAGGCGGCTATTCAGGATAACACAAAGGCAATCGAGATTGAGACACTTGGAAACCCTAACTCGGAGGTTGTTGACATTGAGAAGATTGCACAGATTGCACATTCACACAACATTCCGCTTATCGTAGATAATACATTTGCAACACCATATCTTGTAAGACCAATCGAGTACGGCGCAGATATCGTTGTTCATTCGGCTACAAAGTTTATAGGTGGTCACGGAACAACTATCGGCGGTGTGATTATCGACAGCGGTAAGTTTGACTGGGCTTCATCGGACAAGTTCCCATGGCTTACAGAGCCGAATGTGTCCTACCACGGCGTAAGCTTCGCAAAGGATTGCGCTCCGGCTGCATTTGTTACATATATCAGAGCAATTTTGCTTCGTGACACAGGAGCTACAATCTCACCTGTTCACTCATTTATCTTTTTACAGGGACTTGAGACATTATCCCTAAGAGTTGAGAGACATGTTGAGAACGCTTTAAAGGTTGTAAAGTATTTACAGACCCAGCCGCTTGTTGAGAAGGTAAACCATCCTTCAATCTCAACTGACCCTGAGCAGCAGAAGCTTTACAAGAAGTATTTCCCTAACGGCGGCGGTTCAATCTTCACATTTGAGATTAAGGGCGATGCTAAGAAGGCACAGGAGTGGATTGACAATCTTGAGCTGTTCTCACTTCTTGCAAACGTAGCAGATGTCAAGTCACTCGCAATACACCCGGCATCAACAACACATTCCGAGTGCAACGAGGCAGAGCTTTTAGACCAGGGAATTAAGCCTAACACAATCAGACTTTCAATCGGTACTGAGAATATCGACGATATCATTGAGGATTTGGATGAGGCATTTAAGGCTATAGCTGAATAAGATTAGATATGAATGATAAAAGTTGAAAAATGTTTGTGCCTGAATGACAAGGCTTTTGAGAATGATAGAGCTTTTGAATTTGAGAACATAATATAATCATATAAGAACAACCATACTTGTGCGGTGTGAGATTTTTAACTCAGATTGTGTATAGGTGTGGTTGTTTTTTTGTATGTGATAACAAAGGAGTAAAAAAGAGAAATCTATTCTGTTTTAACATGAACATTTTTATAAAAATTATAAAGAAAAATTATAAAAAACCTTGACCTTACAGTTTGCTGTAATGATTTAATACTATCAAGAAAGTCCACCATTTCTATTGCGTGGTAGTAAGCGAGGATGGGGACTTTATGCGATAGAAGCAAATAGTATTATGAACAGGCAGCGAAGGGGATTGTGAATATTTGATTGACTGTTGATATAAAGAAGTGGAAATGCTATTTTATAATATAGGGCGTAAAACCCACTACCTTTAGGTGGTGGGTTTTACGCCCTACAGAACTATATATTTTAACAAATATATTGATTTTTAGTAAAATATATAATATAATAG
>JBNMKO010000184.1:0-3213 GCA_050874385.1 Eubacteriales bacterium | reverse complement strand
CATTCATAAGTTCTACAACTGTATGGCTTCCGATAAAGCCTGCTCCACCCGTAACAAGAATTGACATAGCTAATTCCTCCTAAACTATTCAGTATTAAAAAGTATGTTAATATTATAACGAATTACTTTTCTGACTATCAGTATACCAATGTAACAACATTCTTGCAATCCATTTTGGCCAAAATTTACAATACATTTTATAATCTTCCTCTGTCCTGCCGTTATCCGCTATGAGTTCAGAGGTTGTCGACTCCTGATGTATGCGGTGATAGCACAGCGGCTTTGTGGCATAGAGAAATCCACCGCGCAGCTTTGAGAGCTTCTCCCATGCCTCCCAGTCGACATTGCTCTTCATGCCTATCGTGAAAATTTTGTCAGGCATCAAATCCATGTTGAACGTGACGGAAGGACAGCATATCGGATTTCCCATCGAGAGTATTCTTCTTCTCACAAATACCGAGTGAGAAAAAATCCTGTGATTTTTTGTCCCAAGCCCCAGCGGAAAAAGCATAAGTCTCTTAACCGAGAGAAGCTTATTCTTATGACATGGCTCTCCGTTTCTTAATTCCTCATAGTTGGTGAAAAATATAAGCGGTCTTTTGTCATTCTCCATGGCATTCATGCACTCGACAGTGTAATTCCTTCTGTACACATCATCCTGATGCGCCACGGTCACATACTTCGTCTTTGCCTTGCTTATGCCAAAATTCCAGTCCGCGCTTATTCCCTTCTCGCCCTCGTTTACAAACAGCTCTATCCCATGCTTTTTCGCAATGCCTTGTATATAATCGCACGGCGTTGATGTCACCATAATGATAGTGCTTTTCACCGTTTGGTTCTCAAGGGACTCTATGCACTCCTCCAAAAAACTGCTCTCCTTATAGGCACAGATTGCAAAAGTGTGTTTATCAGAATAATCTTTTTTCATAAATTTTCCATTTCCATACAATATAGTATCATATACAACAACACATGTACTTTCACTTATCAAAGAAAATATTGCAATCGATACTTGCTCATAACACTATATACTGCTATCGCAGCAAGTCTCCATGTAATACTTCCTTATAGTGTTAAATCAAAGTAAATACTCTAAATTACTACTTGTGTTTAATCTCAAGAATACCTATAAAGAAGCTTCCGAAAAGTATCTGCACACCAGTAACCATAAATGTCACTGCCGGGATGGTGAGCCGCATCATCTCCTGTGGGTCAAGCTGCCCGAAATTCTTGCTGTTCCAGCCCACAAGCGCCATTATAGTGAGCACAAGTCCGATTATGAAAAGTACTGCACCGATAAAAATTCCTTTGTCAACCGTAAAAAATTTTTTCTTTGACGTATCAGGCACCGGTATAAACCCTGTCACTCTCGCGTATGTTCTCGTAAACGCGTTGAACAGAATAAGGTTCACGCCTATTAGAAGCATCGCCGATGTGTAAAGCAGCGTATTGATGTCAAAGCCAACCTCGCCTATAGTTATTGTATTTGCGGCGAGTATGCACATAAGCACCGCTCCAACTGCCGTAAAAAATATACCCGGATAGAGGAAAAGCCAGTTCGGGCTGTGCATGAGAAGGAACTTCAAATGTCTCCATCCATCGTGAAAGCTTCTAAGATGAGGCGGCCTGCTCCTTCCATCAGGCGAAAGTGTCGTCGGAACCTCCGTTATCTTTAACTTATAGAGTGTGGCTTTTACGACCATCTCACTCGCGTACTCCATACCTATTGTCTGCAATCCGAGCTTCATAATGGAATCTCTCTTATAGCCGCGCAGTCCGCAGTGGAAATCCCTTATATCACTCTTGTAAAAAAGTCTTCCGATAAAAGACAGCACAGGGTTTCCGATGTACCTGTGGAGCGGCGGCATCGCGCCCTTTGCAATTCCTCCCTTGAAACGGTTTCCCATTACAAGGTCGTAGCCCTCGCGCAGCTTGCTTAAGAAAGGCATGAGATTGAGAAAATCGTAGCTGTCATCGGCATCGCCCATGATGACATACTCGCCCTTTGCCGCCTCACAGCCGCCAATAAGTGCCGCGCCGTAACCTCGCTGTTCTATCGGGACAACTCGCGCGCCTGCCTTAATGGCAATCTCACGCGAACCGTCGGTGCTTCCGTTGTCCGCGATAAGCACCTCACCGTTTACGTTGTTCTCCCTCAAAAAGGTCTGCGCCTTTTTTATACATGTCTCCAATGTCTCCGCCTCGTTAAGACAAGGCATGAGAATTGTAAGTTCATACTCATAGGACATAAAACAATGTCTCCAATCTATATTTTATTGCTTATGTGTCTGTGAAAACAGTCTCATTAAGTCATGTCCTAATTTTCACAATTTTCTTTTTTAAACACTATAAATGAACAAATTTAAAATATTACACAAATTTATCCGTTATATGAAGGATGTTTTCTTGAAATATAATTTAAACAAATAACAGCTATTTTTGTGCAGTTTTTCATAATTGTTCATTTATAGTCAAATATTTTGACCATCATTTGAGCGTCTCGCCATGACTCATTCATGTCACAACTTATCATCTGGTGCATAAGGTCCGAAATCCAGCTCATACGGAAAATGTGTCTTTCTCTTCTCCACAGGCGGCGGTGTCATGTAATCGCCGTACATCTTGGTGAGAAGCTTCTCAAGATGATTTGGAAAAGGCAGTGTCGTATCCTCATAAGGAAGCTCTCTTAGCGGATAGATATCGTCCACCGAGAATGTGTTGGTGTATGGAAGCGGGTCACAAAAATACGCAATCCTCTTGGTCTGCTTGTTCTCATATTTTCTGTTCGCTTTCTCTCGCTTCATGTAGAGCCACTCCTTGGAAATCCCAAGCCATTTCATCAAATGATGTCCCGCAACACATGCCGCCGTCACAAGCTTGGCAGTCAGCCCATGCACATACAGGTACGGTCTTGGAATACTTCTTAAAATAAGAAGCTTTCCCCAGAACCAAGCCGTCCACATCTGCCACCAGTACGCCAGCTTTCCGTCCGCAGCATTGTCAAGCGCGTACAAATCAAGAAAAATTCCCCAGTTGCAGTCCACGTCCTTCATGGAGTATTCCCTGAATTTTGTGCCTTTAAGCACCAGTCTTGTGGTAGCAAGAGGATAATTTATGTCCGTCTCGGTATTTAACACCTCATACTTGTCCCCCATCTGCTCGGTGACAAGCTCCATGAAGCGCTCATAATCCTTTCTTGGCATGGATATGTCT
>JBNMKO010000183.1:0-3234 GCA_050874385.1 Eubacteriales bacterium | reverse complement strand
TCTCAATTTCTTTTCTTATACTCCGCACAATATCCACAAGGCGGTCAGTGCCGATATGCGGCTTCGCATCGTAAGTTATACTCTCGTCCGCTCCATGCTCCACAAATATCTCCAAAGTCTTGCTTATGCGCCCGTAAACCTCCTTGACCTGAGTGTTAAGCTTTCCATCGGAAAAAGTTCCCGCACCGCCCTCACCGAACTGTGCGTTTGACTCTGGATTGAGTTTTCCTCCGTTCCAGAAATCATTCACAGATTTTATTCTGTCCTCAACAGCCTCACCGCGCTCAATCACAACAGGTCTGTATCCGGCGCGCGCAAGCATAAGCGCACAGAACATCCCCGCAGGCCCGAAACCGACTATAACCGGTCTGCTGCCGTCTCTTGCCCTTACAGGTTCCGGCTCTGTGTACCTCACTGTTTTACTTAACATAATATTGTTATTGTTAACCTTTTTTATAAGTCTTTCCTCAAATGAGGCATCCACATTTTTCTTATCCACCCCATAAACAGTAACGTCCACTGAGTACACTATAAAAATATCCGGCTTATGCCTTGAGTCAATCGACTTTTTTACTATTTTATATGAAAAATTGTCTCCCTTAGTCCTGAGAAGCTTAGATATCTTTCCCCTTAGCGCATCATCAAGCTGTGCCGCATCAAGTGAAACCTCATGGGAGATTTTCAACTGGTTTATTCTTATCACAAATTTTTCCTTTCATCCCTATCAATTTCTAATATTGCATGATATTTTAGCACCATACAAACATTATTCTACAAATGAGCAAATACTTAATATTCTTTTTTCGTTTCTATTCAAAATAAATTAAAAAAATTATAAATAAGCGTACAAAAATAGCTTATATTTGTTTGAATTTAAAATAAATTTCAAGAAAAAATATCATTATATAACTAATAAGTTTTTACAATATTTTAAAGTTGCTCATTAATAACATTGTCAATATTTTTTACTCTGACTAAATCTCTTTTACATTTATAAAAGGCTGAAAATCTTCCGTGTCCGACCCGATTTTCCCGCCAAATTTTGAAATCAATGCCTCCATAATTTTATGAAGAATGTCCTTATCTGTCAGATAATAATCAACCGCATACACCTTCTTGATTTCAAGGCTATCAAGCGTCTTGAAATCCTCCTCACTAAGATTATCCCTCATATCCTCGAATGTGACCGTTCCCGCGTCCGCAGTAACCTCAAGAAGATTTAACTCCGTCCACACCTCAAGCTGCTTCTTATCCATAAAATCAAGACCGCCATGAAGCTCCTTTGCACTTATGTTCTCCGGCAACAGATATAAGAAACTTCCCTCCTTTGGCTTTGAAACAGCCGCCTTTCCACCTGACTTTGACGCAGATACACTGTTTTTATTGGAATTGGAATTTTTTTTATTTGAACTTTCCTTAAAAGAGCCTTTATCTTTATTATCGCTTTTAGTATTTTTTCCTCCAAATTTTGGGGTATTTTTTGAATTATATTTATCTTTCTTTGCAAAATTCTTAGCCTTTGTGGTATTGTTAGTTATCTTTTTCATTTTCACCTTAACCTTCTTTATCTTTATTAATCAAACTGAAATTCCCAATCAGCTTTGCCGCTTGCCCATAAACTTACTCACTGCCATCACTGCATATCAAAAAGGTACAAGCCATTTGGGAATACAAGCAAATCTCACCTTCACTTACTTCTCTTCGCAATAGAGATAGTGTTTAAACTATTTTTTCATAGTTATTTATCTCCTATCAAAATATTTGCTATGACTCTTTAACAAGCTTTCCCGTCATATGCTCCACATTCATTACAATACAGCACACCCTGCTGCCAGAACGTCTTATCTCGTCCTCTATGTACTCCTTATCATCCGTAAATTTAAGGCACAGCTCAGTACATACCTCCAAAATCTTTTCCCTGTCCTCGACAACAGCCATTCTTCCAAACACTATGACACTGCTGATATTTAACGCCCATTCCCCGTCCTTCCTATAGCCCTCATTATACACACAGAATGATGCCTTGTCACACCTCTTAATCGCATCCATCTTGTGTCCCTCCCCGGCTCCGTGGAAATACAGCTTATTCTCATTCTCGCTGTACCAATAATCAATCGGAACACCATAAGGATAGCCGTCATCCCCTATAAGTGAAAGAACACCCCGCGGCTGCTCCCTCAATATTCTCACGCACTCCTCGTGGCTTAATTCCTGCTTAAATCTTCTCATTTTTCTGAACATTATTGTAATCTGCCTTTCCTAAATAATCGCATGTTTTTTTTTATTGTACTACTAAAATCTAAAAACGCATTTCATCGTTAACTGGATATTCATTCATTTACATCCTTATCATTCAATATACTGTTTATCTACTATCTCCCAATACCCGGTTTTAGGAGAACCACACCTTGCTATAACTCCTTGCTCTTTCATCTTCTTTATATTCACTTCGACATTTCTGCTTGCAACTCCAATCTTTTTTGCCAACTTTGATGCTGAAAGTTTATTGTCCTCCAACAACAATTTTATTATCTTTTTTTGTGTATCATTCAGCTCACATTTTCCATGCTTTTTCGTCGTTTCTCCGATGTTCTCCGATGGTTTCAACATTCTTCTCCATTGAATATGCCCCACGAAACAACTCTACTCGGAACATATTGTCAAATTCCTGTATCTTTGGCTCACGAAGTCCATATTCCTTAGCACTATTAAAAATCCTTTTTATTCCACTGCCCCACGCTTCAACAAGTCCCATTTGACCAAAGATATTCGCTATACCCTTATTACGAATTTTTGAGTGACCACTCATTACTTCCTCGTATGTCAAACCATTATATAAACCTCCCGGTGATGTCACCTCAAGACGGTCATCATATATCGCGACCTGTATACACGATTCATCAAGCAGATTTCTATGACAATGGGCATTGATAATCATTTCCCTTATAGCCTCCGGCGGAAGTTCATACCTTTCTCTGCGAACCAGACCATCAATGTTTGCACCGAGCCTTATATTACGCAAAACAAAACCAACTGCTTCTTCAATCTGAGAATAAATCGAACCAGTGAACTCTCTTTTGTCCAAAAATACTGTCCTATCCGTTCCTTTAAATACGGCACATTGTGTTTTAGAAAACGGAAAATAATCTGATGTGAGCAAAACATAGGCATTCGTCGCCAACAACTGTCCTTCGCTCTGCTTCAATATTCTCCAATTAATAAGCTGTTCTTTTT
>JBNMKO010000182.1:0-3309 GCA_050874385.1 Eubacteriales bacterium | reverse complement strand
GCTCCTTGTCAACAGGGTTTTCAAAGCGCGCATTAATCAGCGTAGGATTTTCGCCGCGCTCTTTAAGCTTCTTATATACCTTAGCGCCCTCCTCGATGGATGAGCCTATGGTCATTATTGCCGTCCCTTCACCGTCGTAGATGTGCTCCGCCTTTCCAAAGCTCACCTCCGTCTTATAATCCGAGAAAATATCCGAGACAGCTCCCCTTGGGTATCTTATTGCTATCGGCCCGTCAAAGCTGTTGGCAAACTCCATCATGTCCATAAGCTCCAATCTGTTCTTAGGAGCCATAACCGTCATGCCCGGAATAATATTCATATATGAATAATCATATATTCCCTGATGCGTCTCGCCATCGCTGCCGACAAGCCCAGCCCTGTCAATCATAAACACGACATGAAGCCCCTGAATACACACATCATGAAGTATCTCGTCAAAGGCCCTCTGCAAAAATGAGGAATACACGGCAAAATAAGGCTTCAACCCGCCTGCTGCAAGTCCCGCCGCAAACGTGACTGCATGTTCCTCAGCTATACCGACATCAAAAAACCTAAGCGGAAAACGCTTCTGAAATCTTCCAAGTCCCGTTCCCGCCGCCATAGAGGCCGTTATCGCGACAATCTTGTCATCATGTTTTGCCATATCACAGATTTTTCTTGAAAAAACTTCCGTGTATGTCGTCTTTGGAGCCGCAAAGGTCTTCCCGGTTGTCACATCAAAAGGACTTATTCCATGAAACTTCTCAGGTTTAAGTCGCGCCGGCTCATAGCCCCTTCCCTTCTCCGTGATTACATGCACAATAACGGACGTATTCATCTTCTTTGCAATCTTGAAAATCTTGCACAGCTTGCCTATATCATGCCCGTCCACAGGTCCAAGATAGGTAAGTCCCATATCCTCAAACCTCATACCCGGAAGGATAAGATGCTTTATGCCGCTCTTTGCCTTCTGCACCTGCGACACAATCTTGTCGCCGTACACGGGAATTTTTTTGAGTGAACTCTTCACATTGTCATTGATATCCCTGTACGCATTGTCCCCCCTTATGCCCGTGAGAACCGACGATATCGCGCCCACATTGGGAGAAATCGACATATTGTTGTCATTTAAAACAATTATAAAATTGCTCTGGTTCTCGGCGGCATTGTTGAGAGCCTCGAGCGCAAGCCCGCCCGTGAGCGCACCGTCGCCGATTATGGAAACCACATAGTTGTCTCCGCCTGCCAAGTCCCTAGCCTTGACATAGCCAAGCCCTGCCGAAATCGAAGTCGAGCTGTGCCCCGTGTCAAAGCTGTCGCAGTCGCTCTCACGCCTCTTTGGAAATCCGCTCATTCCGCCAAACTGTCTAAGTGTATCGAACTCGTCCTTCCGCCCCGTCAAAATCTTGTGTGTGTACGCCTGATGTCCAACATCCCACACAAGCTTGTCCTCCGGAAGATTGAACGACAGGTGCATTGCCATCGTGAGCTCAACCGTTCCGAGATTTGACGCAAGATGCCCTCCCGTCCTGCTTATATGGTCAATCAAAAATTCCCTGATTTCCGTCGCAAGCTGGGGAAGCTCCCCGACGGGAACATTTTTTATATCATTTGCTTTGTTAATCGTATCAAGTATCATAGGCTACCTCGTTTCATCAATACGCTCGTTTTACGAGGCTTTCTATTAACCAGAGAAGAAAGCCCTTCTCATCTTCATCTACAGATTTAACGCTCCTCAAAGTGAGTTCGGCATTCTCGGAAAGTCTCGCCACCTCGGCTTTTGCCGCCTCAATGCCAAACAAAGTCACATATGTTGTCTTGCCATTTTTTTCATCGCTGTTGAGCGGCTTTCCGATAAGCGCGGCATCGCCCACGCAGTCCAAAATGTCGTCCTGAACCTGAAACGCCATTCCAACGCTGTACCCTATACTCTCAAACTGCTCCACCGTCTGGCTGTCCGCGCCTGCTAAGATAGCTCCAATCATCATGGATGCCTCTATGAGGGCACACGTTTTTAGTCTATATATATAGTCAAGTCTTTCCTTTTCAGGATGCTTTCCGGTAAAGAGGACATCAACCGACTGTCCACCAAGCATTCCATGTGGCCCCGATTTTTCCGCAAAGACAGTCATCGCATCAATTATGCCCTGCTGCCCTCTGCCGTCATTGCCACAGAACGAATTTTCACCTAAATCTTTCCCGGTACACGAAAAAGCCTTGAGCGCTGTCTGTGTCGACCAGTGCAAAAGTCCGTCCCCCGCCACAAGTCCACACGCCGCACCATACTTTTTGTGGGTTGTCGGCTTGCCGCGGCGAAGCTCATCATTGTCTATCTCAGGCATATCGTCGTGTACAAGCGAATAGGTGTGGAGATACTCCATGGCAGCCATAAAAGGCTCTTTTCGCTCATCCTTGCCGCCCATAAGCCTGTACACGCTGTCGATAAATATAGGTCTCAGCCTTTTTCCGCCCACCATGACACTGTAATTCATCGCAGACACGAGCTCGGAAAGATATCCCTCTTCTTTTGGAAGATACTTTTGTATTACCGTGTTCGCATACTCTGTCCTAGAACAGAGAAGCTTCTGATAATCATCTATATTATTTCCCATCTATTAATCTTCATCTCCATCTAAAGCCGATAAATCAGCTTCATTCCTAAGTATTATTAACTGCTTTTCGACCTTATCAAGCTGCTTAGAGCACTGTGCGGTCAGCCTGACCCCGCTCTCATACAGCCCAAACGCCTCCTCAAGCGACAACTCATTGCTCTCAAGACGTTCTATTATATCTTCAATCTTATCAAAATTCTCTTCAATACTGGCACTCTTTGCTCTAGCCATAATCTCTCTTTTCCTTGCCGGTAACTGTAGCCGTAAGGCTCCCGTCCGACATTCTGATTTTTATAAGCTCACCACATTCAATGTCATCCACTGTCTTCAAAGCTTTTCCCGCCTCATTTTCCAAATATCCGAACCCACCGCCAAGCTTTGCAAGAGGCGAAAGTGCACTAAGCTTTGCGGCTGACAATTTTAGCCTATTTTTATCATCGTATATTTTTCTGTCAATGCAAGTGTCAAGACGCTGCCTTAACGTGTCAAGGTACTGCCTGTTATCGGACAGCCTTCTCTGCGGCGCACATGAGTTCAGCCTTAAATCTACAGAGTTAAGTACATTCCTAAGTGCGCGTATTTTGTCATACATACAGCTATACAAACAGTCGTCAAATTGGCGGATGCGCTCACGCCACTGTGCATAGTCAAACACGGCAAGTTCAGCCGCCGCTGACGGCGTAGGTGCACGCATGTCCGACACAAAATCAGCTATTGT
>JBNMKO010000181.1:0-3310 GCA_050874385.1 Eubacteriales bacterium | reverse complement strand
GTGTTAAGATATGTAAGAAGTGGACTTTCCTCCGTATTTTTCTTAAAGAATGAGCCTGCCTTTGCGGGCTTCTTTTTTTGGAGCTTTTCCACGTCGTCTATCGTCTTGTCAAAATGTGTTTTCATAACCCACGCCATTCCTAGACGGTTGTCCATGTGATATACCTGCTTTATGTGCTTGTCGCAAAAACCTAGACGGTCTGTATTGCTTCTGACATCGTCCTCCATGTAGCTTGGACCCATTGTGTATTCTATGCTGTTGTCCTCGAGGGTCTTGTACATGGTACAGATTGGGCACTCGCAGGTGGATGCAAACGCATCGTTGACGGGGATTGTGTATAATTTCTCTTTCATTTATAGCCTCCTTTTATTGATATTGTTTGTATGCTTCCGAGGGCAAAATATGTTGATTAATATGTGAGTGTATAGTGTATAGTTATATTTATACATATCACTTCCGCTGTACGAAGCAAGGTGTTCTAAGAACAACTAAGCTTATCCAAAAGTCGTGATATGCATAAATATGGCACGTTATAAACAAACAAGATTGTAGAATATGTTTTGCCCTAGGATTTTATAGATAATGATATTATATAATAAATTCATAAATGGGTCAAAAGGTAAAATTATAAAGGAATTGTCTTTTGGACTGAATATGTTAAAATGAAATTGTTCTGGGTCAGAGGTTGGCTTGGGCATTTATTTAAAAATAAAAAATTTGTGAGATTATTAGTCGGAGGTGCTTGGTGAAGGAGTTGTCGGTGCCGCTTGTTGTGGGCGGAAAAAAGCCTATATATGAACAGATATATGATTATGTGAAAAAGGAGATAAGGGACAAAAAGCTTAGGGCAGATGTGAAGCTTCCGTCCACTAGAGCACTGTCAAAGCACCTTAATGTGAGCAGAAGCACGGTGCAGCTTGCGTATGACCAGCTTTTGAGTGAGGGGTACATAGAGTCGAGACCGTGCAGAGGCTATTATGTGCTAAAACTTGACGGGCTGTATGACCTACAGGCGGTGGAGCACAAAAAGGTAAGCAATTCTGTTGAGAAGAAAAAAGAGTATGACATTGACTTTTCACCGAGCGGTATAGAGCTTGACAATTTTCCGTACAACTCATGGCGAAAAGTTACTAAGGCTGTGATGGGTGAGGAGTCGGGGCTGTTCAATATTGGAGAGCCGCAGGGGGATTTGGCATTGCGCGAGACGATAGCTGACTATCTGCATGAGTCGCGTGGGGTGAGCTGCAGTCCTGATAATATCATAGTAGGAGCAGGGGATGAGTATCTTTTGATGCTGCTTGACCAGCTGCTTTGCGACGCGCACGGCAGCAGGCTGCACTATGCGATGGAAAATCCCGCGTACCGCAAGGCGTATTTTGTGTTAAATGGGATTGGGCGCAATGTATGCCCGGTACCACTTGATGAATATGGCATGAGCTGTGACATTTTGAAAAAAAGTGATGCAAATGTTGCATATGTAACACCGTCGCACCAGTATCCCATGGGGATTGTCATGAGCATAGGAAGGCGCATGGAGTTGCTTTCGTGGGCAGGAGAGAGTGCGGACAGATATATTATAGAGGATGATTACGACTCCGAGTTCAGATACAGGGGAAAGCCGATACCGGCTTTGCAGGGGCTTGACAAGAATGGAAAGGTCATCTATATAGGTACATTTTCAAAATCCATCGCTCCGGGGCTTAGAATGAGTTACATGGTTCTGCCGGACACACTTATGGAGAGCTATATCCGCGTGGGGAAAAGATATTCCAACACGGTGTCACGCATTGACCAGAATATTGTAAATCTGTTCATAAAAGAGGGATATTATGAACGCCATCTGAATAAGATGAGAGGTATATACAAATCAAAGCACGATGTTTTGCTCGGTGAGCTGAAAAAATTCGGTGCTGCGTATGAGGTGGCAGGTGAAAGCGCGGGACTTCATGTGCTGCTGTCGACAAATGAACTTACAGAGGACGAGCTTGTGCGCCGTGCGGCAAAAGTAAGGGTAAAGGTGTATCCGCTGTCGGAGCATTTTTTGGACAACGATATCTCAAATGCCATGGCAAAGCTGACGGGAAGAAAAAGTACAATAATTCTTGGCTATGCAAGGCTTGGCGAGGAGGAGATAATAAGAGGCGCGGGGCTTTTAAGGGAGGTGTTCACCAATGAAAAAAATATGTAATTGTAATATACCGGCAAATCTTCAAAAAGATATGATGGCGGACAGTATTGCGGCGTATGTGGCATCACTGCCTAAGGAGGATGTGGTTGAGGATGCGGAGTATGAAAGGCGGCTGGCTATTTGCAGCAAATGTGCCGACCTCGTAGGCGGACTTACATGCAGCCATTGCGGATGTTTTGTGCTTGCGAGGGCGAGAAAGCGGCAGATGGACTGCCCTATGCCGGGTGGAAGTGTGTGGGAAAATTAGTATTTGGTTATGAGCAAGCAGCGAAGCGGATTGTGAATATCCGCTTGACTATCAGATAATGATGAGATTAACGTACAACATGTGAAAGGTGGTACTTATGAGTATGGAAATAAATGAGAAAAACGGTAATTTGTATGTGAGCGGTTTGGAGGATTTTCATCTTGCACAGACCCTAGAGTGCGGTCAGTGCTTTCATTTTGAAAAGGTTGGTGAGAATGATTATTTTTTGTCCGCTAAGGGAAAATTTTTACATATACAGCAGAATGAAGACTATTCTGTGATTTTTTACAACACGGATAGGAAAGCTTTTGATGAAATATGGATGGAATATTTTGACCTTGGCAGGGACTATGCGGCGATAAAGAGGGCTATATGCAAGAAGGATGACAAGCTAAAGCCGGCTATGGACATGATGTGGGGTATCAGGATATTGAACCAGAGTTTTTTCGAGACGATGATTTCTTTCATCATATCGCAGAACAAGCAGATACCTCACATAAAAAAGATAGTGTCAGACCTGTCGATAAAGTACGGAAGCCTTGCGGACGGCGCACAGGAGGAATTTGAAAAGGATAAGCAGCTTTCCGATGCTTCCGGTGAGGGCGTAAAGAACAAGGGCGTTTTCTACAATTTTCCGTCGGCAGAGAAGCTTATTGAGGCGGGCGAGGAAGGTTTAAAGGAGTGCAAGACAGGTTTTCGCGCGCCGTATATAATGGATGCCTGCACAAGATTTCACGAGGGAGAGCTTGACGAGATGATGTTAAGAGGGCTTGACTATCAGACTGTCATGGGCGAGCTTATGAAGGTTTATGGCATAGGAGAGAAGGTTGCCAACTGCATAGCGCTTTTTGGGCTGTCAAAGAGAAACGCATTTC
>JBNMKO010000180.1:0-3414 GCA_050874385.1 Eubacteriales bacterium | reverse complement strand
GTCTGTACTCGCTCACCGCCCTGTCCCACTCCACGAAAGTGTTGTGCTCCCTCGCGCTCTCGTGTATGTCGTTTAACACATCGAACAGCTCGTCCGCCTGAATATGGTGGTTCATGGCATACTCCGTAATATACTCGTCATATCCTATACCGCGCCTTATATAGTTCACGGCGGCATAGGGATTGAGCTTTGCAACCATCTTCAAGTCATTTTTTAATTTCCATATGCGCTCCACCATCCACTGTTTATCCTCATAGTAAGTACACAGCTTGTCAAGATTTATCTCCTCGTCCGTAAGATAATCCCTGCCAATATACCGCTTTGGCTTATTGCACACCGATATGAAATCCGCCCTGTTAGCAGTCCCAAGTGCCAGTCTTATGTACGCAAAAATGTCCTTTGCAATCCAGTGGTCGAACATGTCCGGCAGTTTATCCCTTATCTGAAAAGGAATACCGTTTTCCATAAACTTTCGCACAAGCGAGCCGATACCCGCCGACGTTCTGTACAGCACCGCTATGTCAGCATAGCTCTTTTTCTCCCCATTCACAAGCGCCTTTATCCTCTCGCACACCTCGGCATACTCATCTATAAAATCCTTTGTCTGCCTCACAATAACAGCACCACCGCCGCTCTTGTTCGTCCTTATCTCTTTTTTGTACCTCTTATTGTTAAATTTTATCACATCCCCAGCCGCCTTCACAATCTCCGGCTCGGAGCGGTAATTTACATCCAAAAGCACCCTTTTTGCATTTTTATAGTCTTTTTCAAAGTTGAGCATGATATCCGGCTTGGAGCCGCGAAAGCCATATATGCTCTGGTCGTCATCCCCCACAATGAAAAGATTATTCTCCGGCTCGGCTAGAAGCCTTATTGTGTCATACTGTATCTTATTGATATCCTGAAACTCATCTATAAGAATATACTTAAATTTTCCCTGCCATGCCGCCAAAATATCCTTTCTCGCGGTCAAAAGCTCGTATGTATAGCACAGCATATCCTCAAAATCTATCTTTCTGCTGCCCTTTAACTTAGCCGTGTACTCTTCATAGATACTCCTGAATACATCCGCCGGGCAGTTCGTGGAATAATAATTCCCGATTGCAATGCGCTCCGACTTGACACGCCCTATCTCCCCCAGCACATTTCCGACAAACTCGCGCTCGTCCTCAATGTCAAGCTCATGTTTTGCGATGGCAGCCTTCACTATGGAATAACGCTCATCCTCCTTTATAATGTTGGAAGCCGACAGATTATAGGCATGTTTTAGTATTGTAAAGAAAACCGCATGGAATGTTCCAAATGTCACATTTCTTGCCGCACCATTGTCCATAAGCTTGTAAAATCTCTCCTGCATCTCAAGTGCCGCCGCCTTGGTAAATGTAATCACTAGAATGTTAAGCGGATTTACTCCCTCCTCAACCAAATGTTTAACTCTCCTCGTTATAACCGTCGTCTTGCCCGAACCCGGCCCCGCAAGCACTAACATCGGTCCTTCCATATGATTTATAGCCTTATTCTGCGCGTCGTTTGACTGCATATTTAATTCCCCCGTTTTTTAATTTTATTTAGATAATTGCAAAAATCAGATTTGCAAATTAAAAGCAGGAGCTGTCATATATCTTTATCATATACAACAGCCCCCACCGACAGTTTTCACGACATATATTGTGGCTGACCAAACATATTGCTACCTTAGAGTGACTCAATAATCAAATCTATTTTGTCACACTGCCAAGCCTATCTTCCCACAAATGTAGCGCACTCCGTCTCTGACGATATCATCGCATGGCTGCCCGTCACATCGACATGCTTTGCCGTACAGTTCTTGTCCTCATTGTAGCGGCACTTCACAGCATCACAGATAATGTTGGTGACTCTCTTAGGTTCACACTCACATGCTGATGTCACCCTAGGACTGCCGCACTCACAGAAAGATGCACAACAGGTAGACGAAGAGCTCTCCGCCATAGTTCCGTCGACCTTGATACTCTCTTTCTTGCAACAGTTGCAGTCGTTGTATGCACAGCTCTTTACCCCACAAGCCAAATCATTCATGTCCACACCTCCAATAATAATGTACAACGAAAAAATCATTGCACAGATATTATGGCTTGTAAGATTTTTTTTATTCTAAAAATTGTTGCTATCTCAACGCATCCACAATCATAAAAATTCCAAAAAGTAATGGCTGGTGTACAAGATATATTATCATGGTGTGTCTGCCGATAAACGCCAGCGGACGGCAGAAATTCTTATACAGAAATCCCGGAAGATTTTTACATTTAAAAATATATCCCACCATAGCCCCGGCTAAAAACAGAAATCCCCACGGTATAATCGGATAATAGTCCGCCGAGAAAAGTTGCTGACTAAAGCCCATTATGTACAGGAACGAGTTCTTACCGCCATACAAAAATCCAGGCATGTTCACCACCATAGAGCCGAACCCAACCTGACCGTAATAGATATCAAAGCATGCAAAGAACAAAAACATAAATAGAAGCATAAACACTATGCGGATATACATTTTCTTTTTGTCAAAAACTATAGCAGCCTTTTTATCTTTTGCATTTTTATCTTTTCCATTTTCATCTATATCATTTAAAACTGTGGTGTTATTGCGTTTCGTGAAAAGCACACCCCCAACATATTCACCAAGCCCATACAGCGTCATCATCATTCCGAGAAGATGTAAAATACCAAAAATAATTGTCTGTGACGGCATAACAACAACCGTGACTATCGAGAGTGCCAGCGCGATGAGAAGTGTCCTCGAGCCTCTTTTTAGATTGTTTCTCGAAAAATTGCAGGATATTCCCGATATAAATATAAGTGAGCCCGACATGCAGTCGCGTATGGTCGAGAACCATTCCGAATACAGATACGGTATGTCATGCCCGAGTATATCGTTCAAATCGTACATGAAATGATAGTAGACCACATATATTATCAAAATTCCTCTTATTATATCAAGAAGGTATACCCTCCTCTTTTTTTCTGTCAAGCTGTCCATGCAAATCCTCATTTTCCGGCAAAAAGAATGCCCTCTTTCACCATTTTTTTACATATTTTTTCAAACTATTCCCCAATCAGCACCTTTTTCCCCTCAAATGCAAAGCCATAATGTCTTATTCTGTCCTTCTCAATTCCTCTCGACATAAGCTTTGTATCACACTCTCCTTTATATGTATATTAGCATAATGTATCATCTTTAGCAATATATTTAATTTTCAATTCTCTTTATACCCAACTTTTGTGAACACTGCGCGTTGACTTTTACACATCCCTGTTATAAACTATCCTAGTTCCTGCCATGCGGGAACTGTGATAGTATGGTGGTTCGGATTTACATCCGCTAAGAGGGAAGCAGGTGAGAAGCCTGAACGAACCCGTCGCTGTATTGGAATAGTC
>JBNMKO010000179.1:0-3420 GCA_050874385.1 Eubacteriales bacterium | reverse complement strand
ATCACCGTCATTATCCTTGTCATCCTCACCTTCAAGCTTTGTAATTTTTACCTTGCGGATTACCCTGTTCTTAGCCTCCAACACCTTAAAATTGTAGCCCTCGTAGTCGACCTCACCGCTCTCGTTGTCCGATGGGAGCCTGTGAAGCTGTGCTATCATAAAGCCGTTGATGGTCTCATAATCCTCCGTGTCAAATGTGATATCAAGCAAATCCTCGAGGTCGTCCAACAGCGTCAGCCCGTCGACCTCGTAGGAGTCCTCCGAGGTTCTCTCAATCTGCTTTTCATCCTCGTCGTACTCGTCCATGATATTGCCGACTATCTCCTCAATAATGTCCTCCATCGTTATAATTCCCGATGTCTGGCCATACTCATCCACGACAATGGCAAACTGGATTTTGTTCGCCTGCATCTCCTTAAAAAGCGCGTCCACGTTGCGCGTCTCAGGCACAAAATAAGCCTCACGCATAAGATTGCCTATGTTCTTTATCGCGGTCTCGTTGCTCTTGTCATTCTCATAAGCAATCGTCGCATCCCTTAGATGTATCATTCCGACAATGTGGTCAATATCTTCGTCATATACGGGATATCTTGAGAAGTTATTGCCAAGCATTATCTTAAATGCCTCCTCAAGAGAAGTGTTCTCGTCTATGCCGACTATGTTCGAGCGGTGCACCATAACGTCATGTGCCTCCTTGTCGCCGAACTCAAAGATGTTGTTAATCATCTTCGCCTCGCCCTCCTCAAGGACACCTTTTTCCTGACCTTCATTGACCATCGTTATGATTTCTTCCTCTGTGACATTCTCAAGATTTTCATGCGGATTTATTCCGATTAACCTCAGCACAAGATTTGAGAGCTTTGTCACCACAAATGCTATCGGTGTGAGAATACTTATGAGAAATCCGGCAGGCTTTACAAGTCTGTACAACGACTTTTCGGGAAATTTCATTCCAACGCGCTTAGGCACAAGCACACCAATCACAAGCAAAAGTATAATGACGACAACCGCCACAGCGATTATAATCCATACTGACTGCGTTTTAGTAGCTCTCTCTATCGCTCTTGAGATTGCTCTTAAAATATATCCGCCGACGGCTACATTGCTTATGAAAACAGTTATATCAAGCGCGTTTGAGAGCACAGCGGGATTGTCGGCAAGCCTTTGAAGCTTCTTTGCCTTTCTGTCATTCTCGTCCTCACATTTTTTCTCTATAAAAGAGTCATTCACATTTTGAAGTGCCGACGAAAACGCATACAGCACAGCATCTATTATTATAAAAGCGAGTAAAAGTATCCCGCCCAAATAGGGGTGTATATCTCCCATAAACTAACCATCTTTCCTTTCTCTTAGCAAATCTGCTATCTCCTCCATGGCAATGCAGTATCCGTCAAGCCCCTTACCCGCAATCTGCTTCGTGCACTCAGGAAGCGTCACTGACACATGGCGGAAATCCTCCCTTGAATGAATGTCGGATATATGCACCTCATACTTTGGAAAATCGAGCGGCGCAAGGGCATCGCGTATTGCATAGCTGTAATGAGTATATGCACCCGGATTTATCACAATGCCGTCAAGCTCCCCTCTCTCATGTTCAAAATATGCCTCCTGCAATCTGTCTATTATCGCACCCTCGTGGTTGCTCTGCCATGCCTCAACCTCTATTCCAAGCGCATCAGCTTTCTCATTTATCATATTTACAAGATAATTGTAGTCCTGTGTTCCATATATTTTTCTGTCCCTTATTCCGAGAAAATTGAGATTAGGGCCGTTAATTACGAGTATTTTCATAGTGCAAAATCCTTTCATACATCTTTTCAAATGAAGTGTCATCTGTATCTATTATAAGGTCAGCCCGCTTCTCATATATATCTGCGCGCTTACCCATGAGTTCATTAATCTTCTCCTCGACATTTCCGCCCGCAAGAAGCGGTCTTGTCTTATCGTGCGAAAGCCTTCTCACAAGCGTGTCAACCCTAGCGCGAAGATACACAACCGTTCCAAGCTCTCTTAAAAGCCTGCCATTATCCTCGCCAAGCGGCAGACCGCCGCCGACTGAAACCACCGTGTCATGTATGCCATCCGCAATCAGCTTTCTTATGCACTCCGTCTCCAGATTTCTAAAATAAGCCTCTCCATGTTCAGCAAAAATATCATTCACTGACATCCCCTGCTCCAACACAATAATACTATCCGTGTCAATAAGTTTTCTTGAATGATTTTGCTCAATCCACTTGCCAAATGTCGTCTTGCCACAACCCATAAAACCGATAAGTATTATATTTCCACCAATGCTTTCCATGTGCTATTCCTGCCCCATTTCCTTTTTCATAAGTGTGTACAGCTCCTTACAAAGCTCATCCGAGACCTCAATTTCATTCCACAGCTCAAACGCTGCAACGCCCTGATACAGAAGCATCTCAAGCCCGTTGTAAGCTCTCGCGCCGTGCTCCCTGCAAAGCTTCATAAAACGAGTCTCTGACGGGTTGAATATGATATCAACGGCAGCCTCAACCATGTCATAGAACGCCGTGTCCTCAATCGGTGTGCCCTCCACATCCGGGTAAAGCCCCTTACTGGTCGTCTGTATGACAATATATTTCTTTCCAGCATTGCCAAAGCCACCAAGCTCCTTATAGCCGTCGAGCGGCATGGCTTTCACGCAGTCTTTTCCGACATATTTATTCACGTCATCTGCAAGCTTTTTTGCCTTGTCGACACTTCTGTTCAGCAGATAGACCATCGAAGCTCCTGTCGTGGCGCACATGAATGTGACAGCTCTTGAAGCCCCTCCGGCACCGAGCACAATCACCTCGCGCCCGTCTATATCTATCCCATCACATGCAAGCTGCCTCTTTATGCCAAAATAGTCCGTGTTATAGCCCTTATATCCGCCCTCGACACGCACGAGTGTGTTGACAGCTCCTATATTTTTGGCAAGCTCGTCAACCTCCACAAGCGCACCCATTACCTCCTGCTTGTGCGGCACAGTGACGTTCATTCCCTTGATGTTCAGCGCATAAGCGCCCTTAACCGCCGTCTCAACCTCACCGCTCTCAACCTTGAATGTCACATACGCGAGATTAATTCCAAGTCTTTGTGCCAAAGTATTGTGAATAAACGGAGAAATCGAATGTCCAACCGGATTTCCAATAAGACCGCAAAGTGCCGTCTTCGCATCAATCTTTCCCATGCTTTTTCTTATACCTCCTGTAAAAAATAAGCACTACCCATTCCAGTCTTCTTTTCAAAACAATCTGTATCTCTTCCTTTGGGTGGATAGGCTTTACAAGTATGCTGTGTATTCCCGCCCTGTTAGCTCCCCACACATCGGTAAAGAGCTGGTCGCCGACAAAAAGCGTATTTTCCTTTGTCGAGCCGCAAATTTCCATCGCCTTTATATAGCCATCTGGTGAAGGT
>JBNMKO010000178.1:0-3441 GCA_050874385.1 Eubacteriales bacterium | reverse complement strand
TGCCGGAATAGCGGGTCTTGAGGCGGCGAGAGTTGCGGCAAAGCGAGGACACAGTGTAACGGTGTTTGAAAAGAGTGACAGACTTGGCGGACAGATTAACATTGCAGCAGTTCCGCCGAGAAAGAGCGAGATTTTGAGGTCGGTTGAGTACTATAAAGATATTTTACCGACACTTGGGGTAACAGTTAAACTTGGTACCGAGGCGACGGCGGAGGAGCTTAACACTTTTGACTCTGTGATTATAGCTGTGGGAGCTCACAACATGGCGCTTCCTATGCCGGCTGAGTCAGACCGAATTGTGTCATCATGGGACGTGTTAAATGGTCTTGAGGTTAGCGGAAGCTGTGCTGTACTCGGAGGTGGTCTTGTCGGAACTGAGACGGCGGAGTATCTTGCAAATAAGGGTCTTGAGGTCAGCATAATAGAGATGACGGACAAGATTGCCGCAGGTGAGTCGTCCACTGTCATGCCTCTTATAACAAAGGATTTTGCGGCGCATAACGTGAAGCAGTATGTGAATACTAAGGTGAGCTCGATAAATGGCGATACAATAAATGCCGTGAACACACAGGACAATTCCGAGGTGACAATCAAGGCGGACACCATAGTAAATGCACTGGGCTCGAAAAAGAACGAGTTTGATGTGTCCGGCATAAAAGTTCCTTATGTATTTGCAGGCGATTGCAGCGGCGAGAGGACGGCGGACATATCGGCTGCGATAAGAAGCGGATATAATGCCGGAAATGAGATTTAATGCGAGTAAAGTGAAAAAGTATATCTGAATATGCCATATAATTTACGCATTGATTTGTAAAAATAATTGTATATAATAAGATAGCAAAATATTTAAAAATGCAGGCGGAGAATTTTTTTCGTCTGCATTTTTTGCCTAAAAAATTATAAAAGTGACAATAAGTGTATAATATAAGTCATGATTACATTAATTTGACATTTATCAGTAATAAAGAATATAATATACATAGTTATGAGTTATAAGAAAATAATTACAATTAATAAATATGAAAACCTGCAAGTTTATTGCAGGAAGGAGCGGGCATAAAAAGATGGCAATTTCAAATGAAAAGGGTCAATACAAAAGGCTTAAAACATCACTTGACGCGGTGGATACAATTTTGCAGCACATTATGAAGCTTGACAGGGTGACTAATAGTGTTCAGCTTGATGAGGTATTGCCGGGGCTGTTGGAGTCGATGGGTCGGTATACGATATCGGACAGGGCGTATGTGTTTGAGTGGAGCTCTGAGACGCAGGAAGCCTTTTGTATGAAGCATGAGTGGTGCAGGGAAGGTGTGAGACCGACATTGGGAGAAATGCAGGACGTAAGGGCGGACAGTATTCCCAACTGGATGCCGCGTTTTCTCGCGGGTGAGCCGATAGTCTCATACGACTGGGATAAGGATGCAGCGACAGTACCGGAGGAGTATGCAGTGTTTGACGGTCAGGATATCCACGCACTAATTGTCGTTCCGGTTTTTTCCAACAACAAACTCAATGGATATATAGGTCTTGACAACCCTGACCACAAGACTTCTGAGATATCTATACGCCTTTTGTCGACTGTTGGAGGACATCTTGGAAGTCTCAAAGAAAATCTTAATATGCTGTCCGAACTCGAGGAAAAGCAAAAGGCGCTCACAAAGCTTGTAAAGGAGCAGGAGCGGCAGAAGGAGGAGCTTAAAAAAGCGCTTGACGAGGCAAATCTTAACAATGAGATTATCAACTCGATAAGCAAGATTTATTGGCTTATATACAGGATGGATTTGCTTACCGACACCTATGAGGAGGTCTCTGCCGGGCAGGAGATGCATCATCTTACGGGTAAGACGGGAAAAATTTCCGATGCTTTTAAGGAGGCGCGCGAGACGATTGTGGCAGCAGAGCATCAGGAGCTTATGAAGGAATTTCTCGACATATCAACGCTTCCTCACAGAATGGAGGGAACGGAATCCATAGGCATAGAGTACCATGCCGCCAACGGTTCGTGGCATTTGGCGAGATTTATTGTAAAGAAGAGGGATGCGGCTGGAAGAATTACAAATGTTCTGTATGTTGAGAGGGAGATTAATAAGCAGAAGCAAAAAGAGTTGGAATATCAGCAGCGGTTGGTCGAGGTCGCGGAGGAGGCAAAGCGAGCCAACTTGGCAAAAACTGATTTTTTGAGGCGTATGAGCCATGATATAAGAACCCCTATCAACGGGATAAGAGGCATAGTCTCCATAGCAAACCATTTCCCGGAGGATTTGGACAGGCAGAGGGAATGTCGGGAAAAGGTTATGGAGGCATCGGGCTTTTTGCTTGAACTTGTCAACAGTGTCCTCGACATGAACAGGCTTGAATCGGGCGCGGTGGTTCTTGAGAAAAAATCGTTTGATTTGAATGATATCATGGATGAAACATGTTCCATTATCGAAATGCAGGCGCAGGAATATTCCATACCTATATACAAAAAAGGTTGGAATATCAAACATCCTTATCTTTTGGGAAGCCCGCTGCATATCAAGCAGGTGTTGCAGAACATTGCCGGAAATGCGGTTAAATATAATCGTGAAGGAGGTCATATAACGATAACCTGTGATGAGATATCCTGTGATGGGACAAAGGCGGTGTTTAAGCTGACGTGCGAGGATACAGGGCGTGGCATGAGTGAGGAGTTCAAAGAGCATGCTTTTGAGCCGTTTTCGCAGGAGGAGTTCGGTGCTAGGACGGCGTACATGGGAACGGGGCTTGGGCTGCCTATCACAAAACAGCTTGTTGAGCTTATGGATGGCTCGATAGAATTTGAGAGCAAGGTTGATGTCGGGACAAAATTTACAATTATTCTTCCTTTTGAGATAGACAATAATTATTCTGAGCACAGAAAGCTTAATGATGACAATCAGAATATAAATCTTGAAAATGTCAAGGTGCTTTTGGCTGAGGACAATGACCTGAATATGGAGATAGCGGAATTTATTCTCAAAAAAGCGGGAATGGAGGTCACTGCCGCAAGAAACGGCATGGAGGCGGTTGAGCTGTTTAACGCATCGGATGAGGGCTACTTTGATGTAATTCTTCTCGATGTTATGATGCCGATTATGAACGGACTTGATGCGGCAAAGACGATAAGGGGCATGGAAAGGTCGGACGCGGCTGATGTGCCTATTCTTGCAATGACGGCAAATGCGTTTCAGGAGGATGTGGCGGCGAGCCTTGAGGCGGGTATGAATGAACATCTTTCAAAGCCGCTGGACGAGAAGGTGCTGCTTAGGACAATCAACAGATTTGTAAGGGAATATAGAGGGTGAACTACCCACCACCTAAAGGTGGTGGGCTTCTGTTAAATGGTTCACCAGACTAAGTATTCAGAAATGGATACTACGATATTTAGGTCATGATACCTTCGGTTGACGCAACAGACCGCTGCTCTATCGTACATGTTTA
>JBNMKO010000177.1:0-3557 GCA_050874385.1 Eubacteriales bacterium | reverse complement strand
TTGCCAGATGGAAGAAAAGAACTATGATTCCGAACTGCTTGATAGGGGAATTGATGCAGGGCGTATAAGGCACTACGGCTTTGCATTTGAGGGAAAGAAAGTGCTTATAAGGGGATAGATGGATAGAAAATACGGGTAAAGTCATGCCATGTGGTGTGTCCGTTTGTGTATAAGAAATGGACATACTGCATGGCATGATTTTATTTTTATGCAATCAGATAAAAGATGGTTGAAAGTGGCATAAATTTAATCAGTTTTGCAAAGTAGAGATATTGACAAAATTAGTAGGGGGGGGGGTACAATGAATATATGTGAATACAATATAGCCAGAATAAATATTGTATATTCACAAATTAAAATATCCAGGAGGAATAATCAAATGAAGAAGTGTTTTAAGTATCTTGCAGTACTGTTAAGCTTTGTGATGGTATTTTCACTGAGCGGTTTTATGGCACTGCACACAGCAAAGGCTGTATTTGCAGCTGAAAGTTCCGAAGATGGTTCAAAGAGTCCGAGCGCAGGAGATAATTCAGACGATGGCTCAAAAAGTCCGAGCGCAGGAGATAATTCAGACGATGGTTCAAAGAGTCCAAGCGCGGGAGATAACTCAGACGATGCACCGGAAATACCTGCACCTGAGCAGCCAAGTGGTACAGCAACAGGTAACTCAGTATTCTACGCAACAGAAAGTGTATTAAACGAAACAGTGGGAAAGGATGGATACATTTCCAATGATACATTCACAGAGCTTATCAAGAGTGGTAAGACACTTGTTGTAAATGTTACGGATGAGAATGGAAATGTTGCAGCTACATTTACTATTGATAGTTCGACATTCAACTCAATTCCTGATTCAGTGTTCAGGTTCAATGTTCAGTTTAATTCTTATGCAAAGGCTTCACAAAAAGCAAAGGAGTCATTGAAGGTTAATGATGATGATATGCTTTTATGCACATTTGATTCAGTTGGATATCTTAACGGTAAAGTAAATATTACAGTTAAGGCAGATGGATTTGCAGCAGGTACACAGCTTAAGCTCTATTATTACAATGAGGAGCTTGATACTATGATGGATAAGGGTCAGATAGTTACAGTTGGAGAAGACGGAAATGTAACATTTACAGTTGACCATTTTTCGACTTATGCTCTTGTAAATGTAAGTCAGACACTTACTTCTGCTCCTTCAACAGGGTTTGCTTCATCCGTACCGGCACTTATGGGCGTTATGGCATTAGCAGGCGGTATGGCAGGTACATGCTTTTTAAAGAGAAGAAAGTGATGCAATAATTACATAATAAAAGTGTTGATAAGAGACTGCCTTGACAATATAGATTTGATTTGTCATGGCAGTCTTTAATATTTGGTTGTTCAAGACTTGACAGTGGAGACAATTTATGGATAGGAAGAACATAATGGGAAATATCAAAGTTAAGAAAAACGGAAATGAGAAAAATGCGAATAATAAAAAAAACAAAAAATCGTATGCAGCTTTTATGGCATCAGCAATATTTTTAGGAGTAATTTTTGCAGTGTGTATAATTTTTGTCATTGTTCGTCTGGCAGGAAAAAATAGTCTGTACAAGAGTGTTGGTGTGGCTAAGGTGTACGCTGAGAACTTTTATGATAAAGATGAAAATATAGAGTACAATGAAAAGCTGTATAAATATAACAGTGACATTATAACCTTTCTTGTAATGGGTATTGACAGCGATGATAAGGTACCGGTTGTTGATGAGGATACAGATTATTTAATGGGAGGACAGTCTGATGCCATATTTTTGTTTATTATGAATCCGCATGATAAGAGTCTTTCAGCAATAGCAATCAATAGAAACAGCATGACCAATATTTATATGTGTGACAGAAATGGTAATTACACCAAGACGGGCTGGGCGCAGCTTTGTGTGCAGCATGGATATGGGGACGGCAGGGAGCTTAGCTGTGAACGCACGAGGGATGCAGTGTCAGAGCTTTTGTACGGATTGCCGATTAATGCTTATGTCTCTATGCAGATTGGGGCAGTGAAGGATTTGAATAAAGCAGTAGGCGGGATAGAGGTGGTCGTTCCATCGGATTTTCCGGAAATGGGATTTGTCGAGGGTCAGACGGTGGAATTGGATGATGAGCAGGCGTATTTTTTTCTTAGATTTCGTGATACCACTAAATTCAATTCCGCAAGTAAAAGGCTTGAAAATAATAAGGTTTATCTCAAGGCATTTATGAAAAAGGTGTTTGAAAAGACAAAGAAAGACATAAGCTATCCGATAAGGTTGTATAACATAGTAAAAGATTATGTTGTGACGGATATTACTGTTGATGAGATGACATTTATTGCATCTGAGCTTTTGGGTTATTCAATATCTGAACTGAAATTTTACTCACTTGAGGGCGAGATGGTTCATGGTAAAAAATATGAGGAATTTAATGTAGATATGGAGGCGGCTAAAAGACTTATACTGGATGTGTTTTATGAATAGTAATAAACATAACTCCCAATTTTAATTGTCATAGGTGATACAATGTGATAAAATGAATTTATAAATACAGTTGGCACATGACATTTCTGACAAATAATTGGAAATATATTAAAAGTGTGGGAGGTGGCATAATGAACACAGTGGGAGAAAATAAGTTTGCATTGAAAAAAATTAGTATTGGAAATCAAGGTTTTGATGATATCAGGAAGAATGATTGCTTTTATATCGATAAGACTGCTTTTATAAAAGAGTGATGGGAATCAATGGATATAGTTACACTGATAACCCGTCCGCGCCGTTTTGGAAAGACCCTTAACATGAGTATGCTCAACTGCTTTTTTTCAAATAAATATGCAGGCAGGGGCGATTTATTTGAGGGGCTGTCAGTCTGGGAGGATGAGGAGTACAGAAAGCTTCAGGGGACATATCCGGTGATATTTTTAAGCTTTGCGGATGTAAAGGCTGATAACATGCAGGATGCGAAGTTTCAGATTAAAATGAAGATAGCAGAGCTGTTTGACCTAAATACTTATCTTCTGGACGGTGATGCACTGGGAGAGAACGAGAAAGAAATGTTTGGCAAAGTGACAACGTATATGGATGATGTATTGTGCAGTATGTCAGTTAATATGATGTGCCGGTTTATGCAGCGGTATTATAATAAGAATGTTATTGTTTTGCTCGATGAGTACGACACGCCGATGCAGGAGGCATATATGTACGGCTACTGGGATGAGTTCACGGCGTTTTTACGCAACCTGTTCAACAGTACCTTCAAGACCAATCCGTATCTTGAGCGCGCGGTGATGACCGGAATAACGAGAGTGTCGAAGGAGTCGATGTTTTCTGACTAAAATAACCTGAAGGTTGTGACGACCACATCCGATGAATACAGTACAAGTTTTGGATTTACGGAAAATGAAGTATTCACAGCACTTGAAGATATGGGACTGGCAGACAAAAAGGCAGAAGTAAAGAAGTGGTATGACGGATTTATATTTGGCAGACAGATGGATATATATAATCCATGGTCAATCATTAATTATCTGGATGAAAGAAAATTAAAGCCATACTGGGCAT
>JBNMKO010000176.1:0-3613 GCA_050874385.1 Eubacteriales bacterium | reverse complement strand
TATCTGTTGTAAGCTGAATGTTTCTTCTGTTTTTCTTTTCCTGCTTTATAATCTCAACAATCTCCTTCTGTGCCTGCGCTGACAACTTAGGTTCGGCGTAGTATTTTGAAGGCTTTCTGCTATTGCTCGTGGTATTATTTCTTGCAATGTCTTTGTGTGCGGTACTGTTGTTTACAATGCCATTATTCACAGTGTTGTTATTTGCAGTATTCTTTTGCGTATTGTTATTCTCATCATTATTGCTGTTTACATTTTTCTTCTGTGCGGTATTCCTGGCGATGTTCATTTCCCTCGGCGCATCCACAAGAAGATGGATGTTATTTGCTGACCCTCCGGAAAATACCACCCGGATATCCTCTCCGATATCTATGAAGTCGCCGGGATGAAGTGTGAGTTTCAGCATGGGAACCTCCTTGGTCGGAATGTGATTATGCAACAATCTTTATAAAATGTTGCATTTAGCTTATACGATACTTAAATTATGGATAAATACAGTGGATTTTATTGCAGATTTTTATTATGAAGAAATGAATTGATTAGAGTGAAAAACCGCGTAAATTAAGGCATTACAGCACTTTTTGACATATTTACATACACTTTTTTCTATTAAAATATTTGATGTTAAATATGTCTTACCAACAAGTCTGTTCTGTCAAAAAAATATCTTAAAATCTAAAAAAAATTTTTAAATATGGGGTTAAGTATTGGCGGAAACGTCCGAAATATAGTGTGTAAATGAAAAATGCAACATTTTATAAAAAATGTTGCATTTTTTTGTGCGCAAAAAAAGCCGATGAGCCCTTTATTTTAAAGGAAATCATCGACTTTTCTGTCATATTAAATTATTGCATTTACTTGTGCATTATTTGTTATTATGCAATCATCACTTTTTGCAAAATTACCATACTACTTTGAATCGCTGCGAACATAAAATGTCGCCCTTCCTGATCCAATCTTAATTAAAATGCCTTCATCTACCAACTGTTTAAGTGCTAACTCTAAAGACTTTATGCCAACAGACGGACATAATTCAGCAATATCACTTTTACTCAATTTACCTATCTTGCTGTATACGACTCGCCTTACAATCTCTTTTGCCGGCAATTTTTCACTCACAAGTTCCACCCGTTCTTCAAAATCTCTATATGCTGCAAGAATAATCCTAAGCATATACTTAATGAATGGTGATACATCCTCTTTATTCTCGTGCCAACCATACTGACATTTTTCCAATGCCTGATAATACAAATCTTTATTATTTGCGATTTTGCTCTCAATGGAAATGTATTTTCCAACAACATATCCGCTTCTGTAAAGCAATAATGCCGTAAGCAGACGGCTCATTCTTCCGTTGCCATCGCTAAAAGGATGGATGCACAAAAAATCATGGATAAAAACAGGGATAAGAAGAAGTGCGTCCAATTCCTCATTCTCAATCATTCGATTGTAATTTTCGCATATAGAATCAACTGCCGCCGGCGTTTCATACGGAGCTAGCGGTGTAAAAAGAACGTATTCTCTCCCCATCTCATCCGTAGCCGCTATAATATTTTGCGAAATCTTGAACTGACCGCCAATGCCTTTTTCTGTGTATTTATACAAATCGCGATGAAGCTGCAAAATATAATTGCTTCTGATTGGAATATATTCGTAATTCTCATGAATAGTATTGAGAACATCCCTGTAACCAAGAATTTCTTCTTCATCTCGGTTTTTTGGCGTGGTTTTCTCTTCACACAACTGCTTTAATCTAGTATTAGTAGTCCGTATTCCCTCAATCGCGTTGGATGCCTCCGTGCTTTGGCGCTTCGCAATCTCCACAAGTTTATTCAGTTCCTCCGGTTTCTGTTTCAAATATACTTCCTGTCTTCCCTTGTACTCATGAATTTTTGCAACAAGGTTAATGATTTCACTATCCCAAGTCTTATTCACCAAGGTTGTATAATCAAAAAATCGCATATTTATCTCCTATAAAAAATTTTATCTCCTAAATTATATCGTTTTTTAGGAGATAAATCAAATATTAGGATATAATCACATATATTTTTATAATTCCAAATATTATAGATTTTTATAAAATTGCTTATATTTACAGACAAAAAAGGCTTTCATACCGGATTAACCAGTACGAAAGCCTTTCAAAAGCCATGTCGTTATTTAATTAGAAATTATTATTCCAATGGAAACTACTTTTCATTGAAAATCTTATTTTTATAGCAAAATACTCTTTCATAAAAAATTACTTTTCTAAAAATTCATTTTCCATAAAAAGTTATCTCTCCAAAAGAAATTTTATTTCTATAAGAAAATGCCACAAGTCAGCTAGGATTAGCCAAGTAAGGAGAGAACTCCCTGTGTTGACTGGTTAGCCTGTGCGAGCATGGACTGTCCAGCCTGTGCAAGAATGTTGTTCTTGCTGTACTCAACCATCTCCTCAGCCATATCTACATCACGGATACGGGACTCTGCGGATGTTGTATTCTCAACGATGTTGTCGAGGTTGTCGATTGTGTGCTCAAGTCTGTTCTGAACGGCACCAAGTGATGAACGCTGCTCTGATACCTTCTGGATTGCATCGGAAATAGCATCCACTGCATATGTAGCTGCAACACCTGTATCGTCTGATACATTGATGCCCTTAATTCCAAGATATGAAGAGTTCATTGCCTCAATATTGACACCAATCTTGTTAGTCATATCAGCATCGGAACCTACCTGAAGGTTGAAGTTTAACTTCTCTGCAACATCTGTCTTTGCAACATTAATAGTAAATGTGCCATCTTTATTATCCTTAACAGAAGCATTACCCTTCGTATCACCAATCTGATTAGCTGTAAGAAGTTCATTTCCTGCAAGCTCACGCGCATGAGCAAGTGTGATAATAGATGAATCATTCTTATCAACACCATTTGCATCTGCATCTATAAGATAGATTGACTTTGAACCAGCAGTAATTGTACTACCTTTCTTTGCTGCAAAAGCGGCTACATCTGCAAACTCAGCAGCTGTTGCTGCTGTCTTATTATCTAATGTTGCAGGGTCTACAGAATACCAACCTGCTGCTGTTCCTTTGTTACCATTTGCAGCAGTAATAGCAGCATAATACTTATATGTTGTACCATTTACTGTCACATCATTATGATTGTTTTCAATATCTAAACCGCCATCACCATCACCCAACAGTGCTGTTACATCGGTATCTTCTCCACCAATCGTATAGCTCTTGCCTCCGATTGTTATACTATCACCAGCCTCGAGAGAACTCATTGTAAACTTAGCCGTACCATCGCCATTATCAACAAGTGTACCCTTGAGACCTGCATCATGGGCACTAAGATTGATTGTCTTGGTCTTTCCGTCAGCATCACCCTTTAAGAGATATGTCTCATTGAACTTAGTTGTCTCGGAAACACGGTCAATCTCTGTTGTGAGCTGTGAAATCTCGTCCTGAATAGCATCACGGTCTGTCTTTGAGTTAGTACCGTTGGAAGCCTGTACTGCAAGCTCGTTCATTCTCTGGAGCATTGAGTGAACTTCTGTGAGTGCACCTTCTGCTGTCTGCACTGATGATACGCCGTCCTCGGCATTAGAAGAAGCCTGGTCAAGTCCTCTT
>JBNMKO010000175.1:0-3698 GCA_050874385.1 Eubacteriales bacterium | reverse complement strand
GGACACTCATGTGAGACAAAAGACCCGTTCCCATTGGCTTGCCCGTGGCTCACGCCACAGGTTTTTCCGTCCTTGCCACAAGTCCTTCTGTCTGGTCGACATCAATCACAATCTCATCGCCCGCATTGACATTTCCTGAGAGGATGAGCTTTGCAGACAATGTCTCGACAGTCTTTTGAAGGTATCTTCTAAGAGGTCTTGCGCCATACATAGGGTCGTAGCCGTTCTCAACAATGTAATCCTTTGCGGCATTTGTGAGGCGGATTGAAACCTCCCTGTCAGTAAGCCTCTTGTTGAGGTCGGCAACCATAAGGTCAATTATGCCTGTGATGTTGTCCTTTGTGAGAGGCTTGAACATGATTATCTCATCAAGTCGGTTCAAAAACTCAGGTCTGAAGCTTGCCCTTAACTCGCCCATAACAGCTTTCTCGCACTCCGGGCTGAAATTGCCGTTCTCGTCGATGCCGTCAAGCATGTGAACAGAACCGATATTTGAGGTAAGGATTATAATTGTGTTCTTAAAATCTACCGTGCGCCCCTGTGAGTCGGTGATACGTCCGTCATCGAGCACCTGTAAGAGCACATTGAACACATCAGGATGTGCTTTCTCAATCTCATCAAAGAGCACAACCGAGTAAGGTTTTCTTCTGACAGCCTCGGTGAGCTGACCGCCCTCCTCATATCCTACATATCCCGGAGGCGCTCCGATAAGACGCGATACGGAATATTTCTCCATGTACTCACTCATATCAAGTCTCACGATATTCTTCTCATCGTCAAACAAACTCTCGGCGAGTGCCTTTGCAAGCTCCGTCTTACCTACACCGGTTGGACCTAGGAACAGGAATGAACCGATAGGCTTTGACGGGTCTTTTATGCCCGCCTTTGAACGGATAATCGCCTCTGTTACTTTTGTAACGCCCTCGTCCTGCCCGATAACTCTCTTGTGAAGTATCTCGTCGAGGTGAAGTGTCTTGTTTCTCTCACTCTCATTTAACTTGGCTACAGGAATACCTGTCCAGCGGGAGATAATCTTTGCAATCTCCTCATCGGTAACGCTCTCATGCACAAGTGAGAGTTCCTTCTGTTTTACGATATTCTCCTCAGCCTCTATCTGCTTCTTAATCTCAGGCAGACGACCATACTGTAACTGCGCCGCTTTCTCAAGGTCATAGTTTCTCTGCGCAATCTCAATCTGGCGGTTCACATCGTCTAACTCCTCGCGAAGCTTGCTTATACGGTCAACCGCAGCCTTCTCATTGTCCCACTGAGCCTTGCCCGACGCAAACTGCTCTCTAAGCGCGGCAAGCTCTTTCTGGAGATTTTCAAGACGCTCACGGCTGAGATTGTCATCCTCCTTCTTTAGCGCCGCCTCCTCAATCTCAAGCTGCATAATCTTACGCTTTAACTCATCGAGTTCGGCAGGCATGGAGTCAAGCTCCGTCTTAATCATCGCACATGCCTCATCTACAAGGTCAATAGCCTTATCCGGCAAAAATCTGTCGGTGATGTATCTGTTTGAAAGTGTAGCCGCTGCGACAAGCGCACCGTCCGTAATCTTAACTCCGTGATAGAGCTCATAACGCTCCTTGATACCACGAAGGATTGATATTGTGTCCTCAACCGTCGGCTCGTCAACCATTACAGGCTGGAAACGACGCTCAAGGGCTGCATCTTTTTCGATATATTTGCGGTACTCGTCAAGCGTGGTCGCGCCGATACAGTGAAGCTCACCTCTTGCAAGCATAGGCTTTAACATATTGCCCGCATCCATCGCGCCCTCGGTCTTACCGGCACCGACGATTATATGGAGTTCATCGATAAAGAGGATAATTTTGCCCTCGCTCTTTTTTACCTCCTCGAGAACAGCTTTCAAACGCTCCTCGAACTCGCCACGGTACTTGGCACCAGCGACAAGCGCACCCATATCAAGCGAGAACACTGTCTTGTCCTTTAATCCGTCCGGCACATCGCCGCGCACGATACGCTGTGCAAGTCCCTCTACAACCGCGGTCTTACCAACACCCGGCTCACCGATAAGAACAGGGTTGTTCTTTGTCTTACGGGAGAGAATACGAATTACATTTCTTATCTCGTTATCCCTTCCGATAACCGGGTCAAGCTTCTGCTGCCTTGCCCTCTCCACAAGGTCAACGCCGTACTTTTTAAGTGTGTCGTAGGTCGCCTCCGGGTTATCGCTTGTAACCTGCTGATTTCCCCTCACGCTCTGCAATGCTTTCAAAAATCTGTCCCTTGTTATGCCGTACTCCTTAAATACCGCCTTTATCGCATTGTTAGGATATGCGATGAGTGTGAGGAAAATATGCTCTACAGACACATACTCGTCGCCCATCTTCTTAGCCTCGTCCTCCGCAGACACGAGCACCTTGTTGAGCGACTGGCTTATCATAAGCTGAACGTCACCCGACACCTTTGTCTTCTGCTCAAGCGCTTTCTTAGCGCGCTCTATAAAGGAAGGAAGATGTATCTCCATCTTCTCGATAAGCTTTGCAATAAGACTGTCATCTATGGTAAGAAGGGAGTACAAAAGATGTTCCTGGTCTACTTCCTGATTACCGTATTCATAGGCAAGCTTCTCACAGTTGTTGAGAGCTTCCGCTGATTTCTGTGTAAACTTATTAATGTTCATAGTGAATACTCCTTTCATTGTAAACATTTTGTGTAAGCTTCTACCAAATAATTCAAATCTATAATCTTAAAAACATATACAATGATTATGTATACTGCTTCATTTATTATTCACTACACAATCCCTTGCATCTGTTCTAGATGTAATATAACACTACTTATTAGCACTGTCAAGATGCGAGTGCTAATTTAATTATAAAAAAAATATAAACTAATTATATTTTAACCAAATCAAGTAAGTCCCCTGCTTCAATTGCATGTAATAAGCAGTTGGTGGGAACTTGCTTGAATACAGGAGGGGTACAAGCCCCTCCTGATAAACTGCGAAGCAGTTATTTGGTTATGAGCAAGAAGCGAAGCTGATTGTGAATATCCGCTTGACTGACCTTTTCCTTTAACATAAAATCGCTCATTTATGAAAAAGTATAATTATTTTAAGTTGTTTTTATCAAAAAAGTATAGTTTTTTCAAGTTAACTTTATTCAAAAAATATAATTATTTCAATTTCTGTAAACCAAAAGAGCACCGTAGCAGTATTCACTGCCACGGTGCTCCAAAATCAAACTCAATATTCAATTTTATTCGTAATGCTTTTTATGCTTGCCGGATATATGTTCCTCCTCGCCATTCTCAGCTGTAGGATTAACCTTTGGCTGTACTTTCCTCTTTTTCAATGGATGTTTTGGATTTTTATCCATATATATCGCTTCTTTCTATAAATATATTATTTATTAGCCCTCAATGGAAATATATTTATTGTTCTCAACAGCCTTCGCGTCCTTCTTAGGAACCACAAGTCTTAAAATACCATCCTCGTATTTAGCCTTGATTTCGTCCTGTGTAACGCCCTCACCTACATAGAAGCTACGGCTCATTGAACCGGCATAGCGCTCTTTTCTGATATACTTGCCATTCTTGTCCTGCTCGTCCTTGTCAAGACCCTTAGCAGCGCTTATGGTAAGATAACCATTCTCAAGCTTTGCATTAATCTCATCTTTCTTAAATCCAGGGAGGTCAATGTCTACCTCGTAACCTGCATCTGTCTCCTT
>JBNMKO010000174.1:0-3757 GCA_050874385.1 Eubacteriales bacterium | reverse complement strand
GTATCAAGGTTGACGGTGAGAATGTCAAGGATTTCGAGAGAAGGAATCTTAGGGAGGCATTCGGAATGGTATTGCAGGATACATGGCTGTTTAAGGGAACAATCATGGAAAATATAAGATACGGACGGCTTGATGCAACAGACGAGGAGGTTATAGCTGCTGCTAAGGCAGCCAATGCTGACCACTTTATAAGAACACTTCCAGGTGGCTATAATATGGAGCTTAACGAGGAGGCGAGCAATGTCTCCCAGGGTCAGAAGCAGCTATTGACAATCGCTAGAGCCATACTTGCCGACAATAAGATAATGATTTTAGACGAGGCAACGAGTTCTGTTGATACGCGAACTGAGCAGCATATTCAGGATGCGATGGCAAGGCTTATGAAAGGAAGAACAAGTTTTGTGATTGCTCACAGACTTTCCACAATAAGGGATGCTGATGTCATTCTTGTTATGAAGGACGGCGATATTATAGAGCAGGGAAATCATAACGAGCTGCTTGCAAGAAATGGTTTCTATGCACAGCTTTACAACAGTCAGTTCGAGGCGTGACAATCTGGGACGGAGATAGTTTTACTTCTCCGTCCCTAGTGGCTTTTGAGGAAAGGCAGCCAATCGGATTGAGAATATCCGCTTAGCTGCCTGATTTAATAGAATGGAGATGGATTATGAAGCGTCTGATTAACAGCAGGAAAGATTTGTTTACCATACCTAATCTTATGGGATATTTTCGTATAATACTCATTCCTATATTTATGGTGGTGTATATAGGGGCTGACAGCAGAGCAGATTACATTGCGGCGGCGGTTATTCTCGGAATTTCGGGGCTCACGGACTGCTTTGACGGAAAAGTGGCAAGGCATTTTAACATGATAACGGAGTGGGGCAAGGTGCTCGACCCGATAGCTGATAAGCTTACGCAGGCGGCGGTGTTTATAAGCCTGTCTTTCCGCTACCCTACGATGAGGTATCTTGTGATACTTTTTATTGTGAAGGAAATGTTCATGGCAGTCATGGGAGCAATCATGTTGAAAAAGGGAAGCATGATGGACGGCGCGAGATGGTACGGAAAGCTATGCACGGCGGTGCTTTACGGGGCGATGTTTATACTGCTGCTTGTAGTTGACCTCTCATATTTTGCGGCGGGGCTTATCATTTCAATCTGTATAATAATGAATGTCTTTTCGTTTGCATGTTACATCGTGTACTATGTGCGCGTGCTTATGAACAAGCCTGTCACAAGCGGAAAAATTAAGATGTGGAAGCCTGTGACGGCAATCATCGGATTTGTGCTTGTGTATGTGATTATCAACGTGACTGTGGCTGTTATAACAAGCTCTAAACAGCCCGAGTACAGCGGCGACGGGCAGGTTGCACTGTGGAACACGGGAGGCTTGGAGAGAGCGGTTATCGTGGAGGACAATTCAGATGCACTTTTAAGCAGGGTGAGAATGATACAGAACGCAAAGTCGGAGATAATTCTTTCCACATTCGATTTCATGTCGGACGAGAGCGGAAGGATAATGCTCGGTGCTCTTTGCGAGGCAGCCGACAGGGGCGTGAAGGTTGAGATTGTCGTGGATGGATTTGACGGAGTTCTGCATATGAAGTGGAACCCTTACTTTTATGCGCTGTCAGCCAATGAAAACGTGACTTTGATGATGTACAACGAGATAAATCCGTTTACCATGTACAAGGGAATGGCGAGGATGCATGACAAGTATCTCGTTGCGGACAGACAGATTTATATGCTCGGCGGAAGAAACACATTCAACTATTTTCTTGGAAATTACAGCGATTACAAAAATTATGACAGGGATGTGCTTGTGTGGAGGAGTGAGCCGGCAGCAGAGCAGGAAAATGCGTCCGTCAACGACATTTTGGCTTACTATGAGACGGTGAAAAACAGCGGTGAGTGCACAAGGTTTGCGTCGGGAAAACATCTTAACAACAGGTATTGCGTGCGGCGCGCCGCGGAGCGAATAGCGGAGGACTACAAAAAATACTGTGATGAACATGCGGAGCTTTCTACGGTGTATTCTTATGAGGAGAATACTTTTCCTGTTGAGAGCATAGCACTTCTCTCAAATCCGATAAATGCGGGAGTGAAGGAACCTGTTGTATGGCACAAGCTTATGGGACTTATAGGCAGCGCGGAGGACTCTGTTAAGCTTCACACACCGTACATAATCTGTAATGATATGATGTATGATACACTTACAAGGGCGGCATCCGGAAAGGAGGTCTCCGTTATGACCAATTCTGTCGCAAATAACGGAAACAGCTTTGGCGCGGCAGACTTGGAGAAGAATAGGAACAAAATGCTTGACACAGGAATACAGCTTTTGGAGTACGATGGAGGCGTGTCATACCATGGAAAAAGCATGGTTATTGACGATGATATATCCGTGGTCGGCTCGTTCAACATGGATATGAGAAGCGCATACCTTGACACGGAGCTTATGCTGGTGATTAAGAGCGAGGAACTAAATGCACAGCTTGGTTCTCTCATGTCGGAGTATGAGAAGTCGTCTGTGACGGCACTTCCGGATGGCAGCTATGACAATCCTTACAATCTTGTGCCGCAGCAGATAACGACGACAAGAAAGGTGAGAAAAAATATCATAAAGACGCTGTTTTATTGGGCGAGGTTTTTGTTCTAGAAAATGCGGCATAGTCGGTTTTGGCTATGCCGTTTTGCAAATATCAGCTGGTTTTTAACTGTTTTGACAAAAGAACTGTAAATCGTGCTACAATGTAAAAATGGAATTAATAGAATTATTGAAATGAAAAGAGATGATTGTATGAAACGTGTTGTGGACAAGCCGTATTATACCTATTATCTTTCCGGCGCATTGTCGTCGGGGATAAATGTCAAATGTCCGAAATGTCATGGCTTTGGTGTCGTGACAGCGGATAAAAATACATTTTTTTTCAAATGTACGGCTTGTGGATACGCGCAGAAGAAAGAGCGCGCAATTTACAGCTATGATGTTCAAAACCAGTGCAAATGCTGTGGGAGATATTACAGGGTGGATATCAAGGACGAGGACAAGCAGCACTTTCATGTCCTGAATGTTGCCTGTCCGTTCTGTGCAACCGTAATGCCGGGCAGGGTTCATAGGACAAAGGGGGCTTACTATGTAATGGGAGATATAAAAGACGGATATGAACCTTATTTTGGCTTGGAATTATGGTTTTTGTCCGCTTTTCAAGGCAAACCCGTGTGGGCGCTCAATCGGAAGCATCTTTCCTACCTGATTGAATATCTGGATGCAGACCTTCGTGAGAGTCCGGCACAGTATAGGGCGCAGTACGGGACTATGAGGACACAGGCAGACCACCTTCCCACTTTTATGAAAACCGCAAAAAACAGGGGACGGATTGTGAAAATATTGAGGGAGATGCAGGATAAATAAGGTGAGATTAATCGAATGTATGTTTGATATATGCAAGAGATATGGGTGAAAAAGTACATACCATTGCACATAACAATGAAATTAGATACAAGACTATAAATGAGCAAATACTGAAAATGTAAAAAAATATTTTTCCATTTTTAAGAAATTATAAAAATATATCTTCGTAAAAACAAAATTATTCAATATTCTAAAGTTTTTCATTTATAGTATAAAATTTAGATGGTACAGCATTGCACATAGTAATGAAGTTGCATATAAAATTTGAATTGCATAGTATTGCACATAATGATAGAATTAGCTATAAGATTTTTATAAAAAATGGAGATTGCGTTATGG
>JBNMKO010000173.1:0-3776 GCA_050874385.1 Eubacteriales bacterium | reverse complement strand
GGTATGAGAGTGTAAATATATATAAGCAAGAAGAAAAAAATATTTCAACACATAAAAGATAAGAAAAATACTTATTTAAACAAGGAGAAAAAGAAGATGGCATACAGTATTGCAATAGATGGTCCGGCAGGAGCAGGAAAGAGCACGATAGCAAAGAGAGTGGCAAAGGAGCTGGGATTTGTCTATGTTGACACGGGGGCTATGTACCGCGCGATGGCTATATATTTTGTCGACAATGGAATTGACGGGAGCAATGAGGATGCCGTCTCTAAGGCATGTGCGGACGTGGATGTAAAGATTACATACGAGGACGGAGCACAGCAGGTTATCTTAAATGGTGAGAATGTCACAGCTCGTTTAAGACATGAGGAGGTAGGGCGCATGGCGAGCAAGGTTGCCGTGTATGCCGCTGTCAGAAGCAAGCTTGTGGAACTTCAAAGACAGCTTGCAGCCGGGACGGATGTAATAATGGACGGCAGGGATATCGGAACTTGTGTTCTGCCTAATGCGACTGTGAAGATATATCTCACCGCGAGCGTTGAGGCAAGGGCTAAGAGAAGATATGATGAGCTTGTTGACAAGGGCGAGAAGCAGGATATCGACGTGATAAAGGCGGATATAGAGAAGCGCGATTACAATGATATGCACAGAGATATATCACCGCTCAGACAGGCGGAGGATGCAGTGCTTGTCGACTCATCTGAGATGAATATTGAGGAAGTCACGGCGGCTATAATGAATATTTTTAACAATGCAAAATAAAGTTATGAGGAGTATTTGATTATATGGAAGTGATTGTCGCAAAGACTGCCGGGTTCTGCTTTGGCGTGAAGCGCGCGGTTGAGAAGGTATATGCAAACGTGGACAAGGAGCATGTGTATACCTATGGTCCGATAATACACAACGAGCAGGTTGTTGCGGATTTGGAGAAGCGCGGTGTGAGGGTTGTCGATGAGGACACGGATATATCGCAGCTTTCAAAGGGGACTATTGTGGTGCGCGCACATGGAGCGAGCCGCGCGGAGTTTGACAGGCTTAGAGAGTGCGGTATGGAGATTGAGGATGCCACATGTCCTTTTGTGTCAAAGATATACAGGATAGTCGAGGAGGAGTCGGCAGCGGGGCGCACCGTTGTAATTGTTGGAAATGCACAGCACCCGGAGGTTAAGGGCATAAGAGGGTGGTCCGGTGATGACACTTATGTTGTTGGGAGTGTCAAAGAAGCACAAAATTTGAATATATTGGCAAAAAAAATAAGTATTGTATCTCAAACGACATTTAATTTAAAGAAATTTCAAGAAATAGTTGAAATTTTTGAAAAAAAGGGTTATGATATAAAGTGTTTAAATACGATTTGCAACGCCACTGAAGTTCGGCAGACCGAGGCAAGACAGATAGCTTCACAGGTAGATGCCATGATTGTCATTGGTGGGAAGAACAGTTCCAATACCCAGAAATTGTTTGAGATTTGCAAGGAGGAATGTAGTAATACCTATTATATTCAGACAGCCGAAGACATGGATTTTACAGCGATAAGGGGAATGAGAAAGATAGGGATTACTGCCGGGGCATCAACCCCAAAGAATATTATTGAGGAGGTTCAAACGAGATGTCAGATTTAAGTTTTGAACAGATGTTAGAAGAATCTTTAAAAACAATCAGAACAGGAGAGGTCGTAGAAGGAACAGTCATCGGCGTTAAGGAAGATGAGATTATACTTAACATTGGCTACAAGGCTGATGGTATAATTACCAGAAATGAGTACACTAACACATCTAACGTTGATTTAACCACTCTCGTACACGAGGGCGACAAGATGCAGGCTAAGGTTCTTAAGGTTAATGACGGCGATGGATATGTTATGCTTACATATAAGAGACTTGCTGCTGAGAATGGAAAGAAGAGACTTGAGGAGGCTTATGAGAATAAGGAAGTCCTCACTGCTAAGGTTTCACAGGTTACTAACGGAGGTCTTACCGTTATCGTTGAGGAGACAAGAGTATTTATACCATCAAGCCTTGTTTCCGACACTTATGAGAAGGATTTAAGCAAGTATGCCGGTCAGGAGATTTCTTTTGTTATCACTGAGTTCAACACAGCTAAGAGAAGAATTATCGGTGACCGCAAGCAGCTTTTAGTTGCTGAGAAGCAGAAGCGTCAGGAGGAGGTTCTCTCTAAGATTTCTGTTGGTCAGACAGTTGAAGGAACAGTTAAGAACGTTACAGATTTCGGTGTATTCATCGATATCGGCGGAGTTGACGGACTTCTTCACATCTCCGAGATGTCATGGGGAAGAATTGAGAACCCTAAGAAGGTATTTAAGCCGGGCGACCATGTTAAGGCTTTCATCAAGGATATCCAGGGTGACAAGATTGCACTCTCACTCAAGTTTGAGGAGACCAACCCATGGCCTACAGCAGAGCAGAAGTATGCAGTTGGCAATGTAGTTAAGGGAAAGGTTGCCAGAATGACAGATTTTGGTGCTTTCGTTGAACTTGAGCCGGGTATTGACGCACTTCTCCATGTTTCCCAGATTGCTTTAGAGCATGTTGACAAGCCATCAGATGTTCTCAAGATTGGTCAGGAAATTGAGGCTAAGGTTGTTGATTTCAATCTTGAGTCCAAGAAGATTAGTTTAAGCATCAAGGCTTTACTTGCTCCTGCTAAGAATGAGGATAACGCTGAGGACGAGCAGTAATATTTGACTTGGAACGCCACATTTCTTGTGAGGATATTTGCATGAAGTGTGGCGTTTGTTGTGTGCGTGATAATTTTTACTGATAAAGGAGATGTATCAAATGGCAAATGATTACGAGGGCTTTAAAAAGAATGTATATACCCTTACAAGTATTGATTTGAATGCGTATAAGGAACGACAGATGAAGCGACGCATAGACACACTTATAGCCAAGAATAAGTATAAAGGTTATGATGAGTATGTTGCGGCGATTAAGAAGGATAAGGCGCTGTTTGAGGAGTTTGTTAATTATCTCACAATAAATGTATCCGAGTTTTACAGAAATCCGGAGCAGTGGAAGATTCTCGAGACGGAAGTGTTCCCGGAGATGGTTAAGAAGTACGGCAGCGGTGTCAGAATATGGAGTGCGGCTTGCTCAACAGGCGATGAGCCATATTCCCTTGCAATGCTGCTCTCAAAGTTTATGCCTCTTAACAAGATTAAGATAATAGCTACAGATATCGATGACCAGGTGCTCGACAAGGCGAGAATGGGACTTTACCGTGGACAGAGCCTCAATGCACTTCCGGATGAGTTCAAGACGAAGTATTTCACTAAGGTTGGAGACAACTCATTCCAGATTAAGGATGAGGTCAAGAAGTGTGTTGAGTTCAAGAAGCACAACCTCTTAAAAGACCCATATCCTACAAGGCTTAACCTTATCGTGTGCCGCAACGTGGTAATCTATTTCACCGAGGAAGCGAAAGACGGAATATATAAGAAGTTCTATGATTCACTTGCTCCGGGCGGTACTTTGTTTGTGGGAAGCACAGAACAGATTGTAAATTACAGAGACCTTGGATTTACATCTTCACGCTCATTCTTCTACAAGAAGACTGAGTAGTGTTGCAAATAGCGAAGCTGATTGAGTATATCTAATCGACTACATACATAGTTTGATGCAGTTATACAGGAAAATAAAAACGACAGTTTTATAATGATATATTATCTGTTCCGTGAGAGCGGTGATGACAATATATCATTGTTGCTGTCGTTTTATATGTGCATTTATAAGTTATGTTTTCATGGCAAGGATGTG
>JBNMKO010000172.1:0-3809 GCA_050874385.1 Eubacteriales bacterium | reverse complement strand
CTTATTGCATAAGGGAACTCTTCCTCTGATGGAAGTACCGGTACAAGTGCTCTCTCTGCAAGCGCACCATGTCCTATTTCACGGCGGCCAGGACCTCTTGAAACCTTAGTCTCACCTACTGAATAAGCAGGGAAATTATAGTGGTGCATATATCTTTTTGATGTTGTGTCATCAAGTCCGTCAAGCTTCTGTGCCTCTGATAACGGAGCAAGTGTACATACATTACAAATCTGTGTCTGTCCTCTTGTGAACATTGCAGAACCGTGAACTCTAGGGATGATATCAACCTCTGCCGCAAGCGGACGTATCTGTGTAATCTCACGGCCATCCGGTCTCTTGTGGTCTTTTAAAATCATCTTGCGGACAGTCTTCTTCTCGTACTGGTAAACAGCCTCATCAATAAGTGGAAGCCAGTCCTCCTTATCGGCAAAGCTCTCAGCGAGCTTATCCTTTAAGTTTCTTATTCTCTCCTCTCTAACCTGCTTCTCAGGAGCGAACATTACAACCTCCATCTCTGCCGGAGGTACGATTTCCTTGATAGCTGCAAATAATTCCTCCGGAATTGCGCAACTTGTATATTCGTGCTTAGGCTTTCCGCACTCGGCAACAATCTTGTCGATGAATGCGATAACCTGCTGGTTAACCTCATGAGCCTTGTAGATAGCCTCGACCATCTTATCCTCAGGTACTTCGTTGGCACCTGCCTCAATCATGATAACCTTATCCCTTGTGGATGCAACTGTGAGCTTTAAGTCGGACACAGCGTTCTGTGCTGAGTTAGGGTTGATCACGAACTCACCATTGATAAGACCAACCTGTGTTGTGGCACATGGCCCGTCAAATGGAATATCGGAAATTGCAACCGCTATAGCTGAGCCTAACATTGCCGTGAGCTCAGGTGCGCACTCAGGGTCAACGGACATAACCATGTTGTTGAGTGTCACATCATTTCTGTAATCCTTAGGAAAAAGTGGTCTCATAGGTCGGTCGATAACGCGGGATGTGAGGATGGCGTTCTCGGAAGCCTTTCCCTCTCTCTTGTTAAATCCGCCCGGAATTTTGCCTACAGCGTATAACTTCTCCTCATACTCAACTGATAATGGGAAGAAATCAATACCATCCCTTGGCTTCTCAGAAGCTGTAGCTGTGGATAATACTGTTGTATCCCCATAGTGCATAAATGCAGCACCATTAGCCTGTGCAGCAACTCTTCCGACATCAACTGTGAGTGTTCTGCCGGCTAATTCCATAGAAAAACTCTTATACATTTCCTGTCTCCTTTTCGTCTTTTTTTATATGACCGCAGAAGAAACCGAAACAACTGAAAAGTACACGCATATATCATGTATTTTTCAGAAGTCTCGGAAAATTTCTCCTGCGTATTTTCGAGCATCGCCGCTCCGCCAACAAGCCGAAAAATGGCTTATTAACGCATAAAAGGGCGGATAAACTCCGCCCTCCCATAATTACTTTCTGATTCCTAAACGTGCAATCAAAGAACGGTAAGCTTCAACATCATTCTTCTTGAGATACTCAAGCAGACCTCTTCTCTGACCAACCATCTTAAGAAGACCTCTTCTTGAATGATGATCCTTCATGTTGGACTTAAGGTGCTCTGTAAGCTCATTAATTCTCTCTGTTAAAAGAGCAATCTGAACCTCAGGTGAACCTGTGTCGTTAGGTGTTCTTCCGTAAGCGGCAATAATCTCTGCCTTCTTTTCCTTAGATATCATAGTGATATTCCTCCATTTAATAAAATAATATAACCGCCGGTGACCAAGCCACAGGTTGGAGTAATCCAAAAGCATAGCCACGGCTGTAACATACCTTGCTATAATAGCACGATGATTTTAAAAATGCAAGTACTATTTTTAAGTTGTTTCAAATCCATCATCGTTTCACAAATTATACAATTATATTTTTACATAAAAAAAATAATAAAGTATGTCCCTAAAGTCCCAGCATTTTCCTCAAAACTTCCCCCGTCTGGTTCCACTCGTCAATCCACACAAGGCGCACTCCCAGATGTGCCACCGACTCCTCAAGCCAGATTTTTTCCTGAACGGTATTTGGCTTTTTGCGTATCCAGAAATGCTCCGTGGCATCTTTGCAGTTGAGCTTGTTCTCCCTAAACTCAGCCATCTTGTTCGCATGAATCCAAGAAAGCCAGCGTCTCATGTTCGCGTCAGTGAGCGATACCCCGCAGAATACGACTCTTCTGTTCATGCAGTTATCTATGAAGCTTGTCGCCTGCCATGAAAATGAGTTGTTCGCCAGTTCAAGGTAATTGTCCTCCGTGAGCACCAGCTTGTCGCTCGCAAGATGTCCTTTTCTGGCGTTGTAACCGTTTATCGGTATGACACCGTGGCAGTGAAAATATGGTATTCTGTCGTGCTTCTGCACATGAATACTGTTCGCAATCCTGTCAAAAAGCACCTTGTTGCTGTTGCCTGTCAGCAAATAGTAATAGTTGAGAAGTGTGAGAAAAACTGCCTCGACATTAAAGCTGAGTATTGAGCGCGGTCCAACCCCCTCATGCACCGCATCTATTACAACCTTTGCCATAAGATTTGCACTCGTCGTCGCAAACATTCTGTCTATAATGCCCGAGTACATCTTCCAATTCTCTTTTGTGATACATGATAAATGCTCCGTCTCATGTATTTTTACGAATGTGTCCCACTCCTGCGCCGTGAGCGCCGTCCTTATCGGGCGGTATATCTCATCCGACAAAAGTTTTATAAATTCTTTGTCGCTAAGGTGCATATGGTTCTGCACCGCCTGTATCATCGCCTCCGGCGAGAAGTCCATCTTGCGGTAGACATCTATATCAATAATCTCGTTCTTGCTGCAATTATTTTTTATGAGCAACTCAACCAGTGTGTACCAATCAGCAAGTGCCGGAACAGATGTTCCGGCACCCACACACAGCGACCAGCCATTCCGCTTGGTCACATCCCTTAATACTGGCTGGATTGTCTTTATATCCAAACCTTTTTTCGCCATAAATAATATTATCTCCTACAAAAGATATGTCGGAAGCTCACACTTAATTCCTGATGTGTGCTCCTCCTTGTCCGCTTTTTTCTTAGCCATCTCGGACACTTTCCTGGCAGCATCCTTCTTTACAATTCCCTTAACACCCAAGGACGATGCCTTTTTTGCCGTGTCAGATTTTTCTGTTGCCGCCTTAGAAGCGGTTGTCTTAGAAGCTGCCGGCTTCTTTGTCGCCCTAGACCTAGAAGTAGACTTTTTGGCAGCAGGTGTTTTCTTAACAATTTTCTTCTCAACCGAAGCATTTGACTCTTTCGCCTCATTTACTTCATTGCTTTCCAACTTATCTGCCTGCTGCTCCACTGCCTCTTTAACTTCTATATTAGGTTCACTCACACTTTCCTCTGCCTCTGCTGACATAATTTTTCCTCCTTCTTTTAATATACTTAATTGTGTTTAAATATAGACAAATGTGTTTAACTCACATGTTCTAACCAATATATTTTATTATACTTCCAAAGCAGTTTACACTTTGAGACATTAACCTTCTTACAGTGTTTTGTTGGGCTTTGAAAGTTCAGCGCATTTAACTGCGGATACAAAGCTGTAACATATCCTCTATGGGTTTCACCATTTTTATATGTGTACTCAACCAAATCCCTGTGCCTAATTCCAAGCACATTATCAGTCGTAGCCTTGCTCTGCCTGCGCATTGGTTTTATAATCCAATCTTTTACTTTATCCGTATCCGGCTTCAAATCTGTTATACATACAGCATCATTGGAATGTGATTTTTCTATATTCCAGTCAATGCG
>JBNMKO010000171.1:0-3899 GCA_050874385.1 Eubacteriales bacterium | reverse complement strand
ATCCATTTCTGAATACTTAGTCTGGTGAACCATTTAACAGAAGCCCACCACCTTTAGGTGGTGGGTAGTTCACTTAGTCGCCGAAACTAATTCCGAGCATCTTAGCCTCGTTGATTATTGACGCGTTAGGGTCAACCATCTTGAGCTTGCCCGCAACGTCAGCAAGCGGAACCTTGACTATCTCGCCATTCTTTATTCCGACCATGTAGCCGTAATCCTTTTCAAGAATAAGCTTGGCTGCCGCCGCACCAAGTCTTGACGCAAGCACCCTGTCATAAGGGCATGGACTTCCGCCTCGCTGTGTATGTCCCGGAACAGTGATACGAACCTCCTGACCTGTGAGCTCCTGTATCTCGCTTCCTATCTTGTATGATACCGAAGGGTAAGGATTGTCCTTTAATCTCTGCTTCAATTCCTTCTTAGGAAGAGCCGCATCCTCCTTGGATATAGCGCCCTCCGCAACGGCAAGTATCGAGAAATTCTTGCCCGCCTTGGTTCTCCTGTTTAAAGCTGCCACAACGGACTTGATATCGTAAGGAATTTCAGGGATGAGAATAATGTCCGCACCGCCCGCAATGCCTGCGTGAAGTGTAAGCCATCCGACCTTGTGTCCCATAACCTCAACTATAAATACTCTTCCATGTGAGGAAGCTGTTGTGTGAATACAGTCGATTGCGTTAGTTGCAATGTTGACCGCGCTCTGGAAACCGAAAGTCATATCCGTACCCCAAAGGTCGTTGTCTATCGTCTTAGGAAGTGTGACGACATTAAGCCCCTCCTCCCTGAGAAGGTTAGCTGTCTTGTGTGTTCCGTTTCCGCCGAGCACCACAAGGCAGTCAAGTCCAAGCGACTTATAGTTCTTCTTCATAGCCTCAACCTTGTCAAGACCCTTCTCATCCGGCACACGCATAAGCTTGAAAGGCTGTCTTGAACTTCCAATTATTGTGCCGCCCTCTGTAAGAATACCCGAAAAATCGCTTTTTTTCATAACCCTGAAATCACCGTAGATAAGACCTTTATAGCCCTCCTCAAAACCGATAATCTCCACATCATCAACAGCTCTGTAAAGAGACTTAGCGACACCTCTCATAGCCGCATTGAGTGCCTGACAGTCTCCACCACTTGTAAGCATACCAACCTTTAACATAAGCGTGTACTTCCTTTCATGTGTGTAATAGATAATAATTTCACCCCGAACCTGACATTTGCAACTGTTTAATTAAGTTCGAGTTTGGCAATCACATTATGTGTAAAAAATGATAATCAATCGGATATCTGCAATCCGCTTTGACAGCGTCAAATTCTCACAAATATGACCTGAATATCGTAGCTGCCATTTCTAACAGCTTAGTCCGGTGAACTATTTAACAGAAGCCACTGACTGTTACAGTCTGTGGTAGTTCACAATTATCTAGTTTAATTATTACCTTGCTTATTATACATTATTTATGGAATTTAGGCAATTGGGGAAGAGAATATTCCGGCTCCTGTTAAAATAAAATCATTTCCGTCTAAAAAAGGCTTTCATACCTATTGTGGTATGAAAGCCTTTTAAAACCATGTCGTTATTTAATTAGGAATTATTATTCCATTGCAAATTTCATTGGAAAATTCTGCATTAGAAATTATATTTCCAGTAGAAAATATTATCTCCCTTGAAAATAATCTTTCCAGTAGGAATTTTCTTTTAATAAGAAAATGCCACAAGCTAGTTAAGATTAGCCGAGTAAGGAGAGAACTCCCTGTGTTGACTGATTAGCCTGTGCGAGCATAGACTGTCCAGCCTGTGCAAGAATATTGTTCTTGCTGTACTCAACCATCTCCTCAGCCATATCTACATCACGGATACGGGACTCAGCGGATGTCGTGTTCTCAACAATGTTGTCGAGGTTGTCAATTGTGTGCTCAAGTCTGTTCTGAACGGCACCAAGTGATGAACGCTGCTCTGATACCTTCTGGAGTGCATCGGAGATTGCATCTACTGCATATGTAGCTGCAACACCTGTATCATCTGATACATTGATACCCTTAATTCCAAGGTATGAGGAGTTCATTGCCTCAATGTTGACATTAATCTTGTTGGTCATGTCAGCGTCAGAACCTACACGAAGATTGAAGTTTAACTTCTCTGCTACTTCTGTCTGAGCAAGCTTAATCTTGAATGTACCTGTACCATTTGTAAGGGTAACCGCTGTATCTGTATCATCAACACCTACACCGGCGTTACCCTGTGTATCACCAATCTGGTTAGCCTTGAGAAGCTCATCAGCGGCAAGCTTGTATGCCTTAGCCTTTGAGATTACAGATGAATCGCTGTCATCAATTCCATCAGCAGCAGTTCCGCTCTTCGTTCCTGAATCATCCATAACATATATTGACTTGCCGCCTACAGTAACTGTTACACCTACCATTGCATCCGTATCCGCATATTTACCTTTTAAAGGATCTCCTGTACCATCACCCTTATCTGTCGGTGCTGTAGCATACCAACCGGCATCCCAACCATTCGTCTTATTGTTTCCATTAGAAACCGCCGCCTTTTGGTCATAATAAGTATACTCTGTACCATCTATTGTAATCTTATCACCTTCAGAAGGTGTAATATTATTATCAGTAAGAAGATCTGATAAATCATCCTTCGTTCCGCCTATAGTGTAATTCTTACCAGCGATTGTCACATCATCACCAACGCTTATATCCATTACAAATGAAGCTGTACCGTCACCATTGTCTGTGAGTGTTCCCTTGAGACCTGCATCATGAGCTTCAAGATACATCTTCTTTGTATTTCCGTCAGCATCACCCTTTAAGAGATATGTCTCGTTGAACTTTGTCGTCTCGGAAACACGGTCAATCTCTGTTGTGAGCTGTGAAATCTCGTCCTGAATAGCGTCACGGTCTGTCTTTGAGTTAGTACCGTTAGAAGCCTGAACTGCAAGCTCGTTCATTCTCTGGAGCATTGAGTGAACTTCTGTGAGCGCACCTTCTGCTGTCTGCACTGATGATACGCCATCCTCAGCGTTAGATGATGCCTGGTCAAGTCCTCTGATCTGCTTTCTCATCTTCTCAGAAATTGTAAGACCTGCTGCGTCATCTGCTGCACGGTTAATTCTGTAACCTGATGACAACTTCTCTGTTGACTTGCTCTGTGCATTTGTTGTGATGTTTAACATTCTGTTGGCATTTACTGCCTGCATGTTGTGCTGTACTACCATATTAATTTACCTCCATGTCGTTGTCTGCCAGATTCCTTTCCGGCAGAATTTTATTTTTATTTATAATAAGTACGGAGACCCTAGGATTTCCCCGTATTATTACCGATGAATTTAGTTGCCCTCTGCTGTGGGGCGAGTTATCTTACTTTGTTGTAAAATGATTGCTTTATCTACTCTTCAATTTTTATCTATGGTGCGTTATTGCTTTGTATATTTTTCAATTTTTATCTGTTGTAAGCTGAATGTTTCTTCTGTTTTTCTTTTCCTGCTTTATAATCTCAACAATCTCCTTCTGTGCCTGCGCTGACAACTTAGGTTCGGCGTAGTATTTTGAAGGCTTTCTGTTGTTGGTTTTGACATTATTACTTGCAGTGCCTTTGTATACGGTGTTATTGCTCACAACGCTATTATGTGCGGTACTGTTGTTTACAGTGCCATTATTCACAGTGTTGTTATTTGCAGTATTCTCTTGCGTATTGTTATTCTCATCATTATTGCTATTTACATTTTTCTTCTGTGCGGTATTCCTCGCGATGTTCATTTCCCTCGGTGCATCCACAAGAAGATGGATGTTGTTTGCTGACCCTCCGGAAAATACCACCCGGATATCCTCTCCGATATCTATGAAGTCGCCGGGATGAAGTGTGAGTTTCAGCATGGGAACCTCCTTGGTCGGAATGTGAT
>JBNMKO010000170.1:0-4009 GCA_050874385.1 Eubacteriales bacterium | reverse complement strand
TCCGATGTAATTCTTGCGTCGGCTTCAAATGCGATTATCATTGGCTTTAACGTGCGTCCTGACAATATGGCGAGAGAGATTGCTGACCGTGAGAAGGTAGATGTGAGACTTTACAGGGTAATCTATCAGGCAATCGAGGATGTTGAGGCTGCCATGAAGGGTATGCTTGACCCTATCTACGAGGAGAAGGTTATCGGTCATGCCGAGGTTCGTCAGACTTATAAGGCATCCGGTGTCGGTACTATTGCCGGTTCCTATGTATTGGACGGCATGATTACAAAGGCATCCAAGGTTCGCGTCACAAGAGACGGAGCGCTTATATACGAGGGACCTTTGGCATCGCTCAAGAGATTTAAGGATGATGTCAAGGAAGTAAAGGCAGGCTACGAGTGCGGTATTGTTCTTGAAAAGTTCAATGACGTGAAGGAGCTTGACCAGATTGAGGCATATATTATGGTAGAGGTGCCAAGGTAATAGATTTTTAGGTTAAATAAGCCGGGGCGCATGTCCCGGCTTGTAGTTTTAAAACAGGCGCAAACATGCGCTTGAGGAATGGAGTTTTATATGCGTAAAAACAGTATTAAAAATTCTCGTATCAATGGGGAAGTTCAGAAGGAACTGAGCAATATCATCCGCAATGAGGTTAAAAATCCGAATGTGAGTCCGCTTACATCGGTTGTCGCTGTTGAGGTGACACCTGACCTCAAGCAGTGCAAGGCATATATAAGTGTGTACGGCGATGAGGCTGCACAAGCGGCAACGATAGCCGGACTTAAAAGTGCGGAGGGCTATATAAGAAGCCAGCTTGCAAAGACGGTAAACCTTAGAAACACACCGGAGATACACTTTATACTTGACCAGTCCATTGAGTATGGCGTTAGAATGTCAAAGATTATTGATGAGGTTAACAAGGAGAATCACTGATGATATATCTTGATGAGATACTGCAGGGAGCAAAGTCAGTCGGAATTACGGGACATATAAGACCGGACGGTGACTGTGTCGGCAGTACGCTTGGCGTGTACAATTATATATGTGACAATATGCCGCAGGTGGATGTGGACATCTGCCTGCAGCCTATTAGGGAAGAATTTTTATTTTTGAGAAACAGCGATAAGATAATAGAGAAACCTGATGCAAATAAGGTATATGATGTGTTTATTGTGTGCGACTGTGCAGCTTATGACCGCTTTGAGGATTTCAGGGTATGTTTTGACAATGCTAAAAAGACAGTTGTGTTCGACCATCATATAAGCGGGCAGGAGATTGGCGACGTGAATATGATTGCGCCGCAGCTTTCGTCGTGCAGTGAGCTTATCTATGAGGCGATGAACCCTGAGAAGATTTCAAAGAGTGTTGCGGAGTGCCTGTATCTTGGAATTATACATGACACAGGAGTGTTCAAGTATCAGGCTGTGACCTCAAGGACAATGCAGATTGCCGGCAAACTTATGGAAAAAGGCATTGATTTCACAAGCATTATTGACAACACTTTTTATATGAGAACTTACAGACAGAGTCAGGTGCTTGGAAAGGCACTTCTTGAGAGCGTGCTGTTCTGCGATGGAAGATGTGTTTTCACAATAATCACCAAACAGGAGATGGAGTTCTACGGTGTGACGAGCAAAGACCTCGGCGGTATTGTAGAACAGCTTAGACTAAATGACACGGTTGAGGTGGCTATTTTCCTGTATGAGGTTGAGAAAAATGAGTATAAGGTAAGCCTTCGCTCTAAGAACATTGTCGATGTGAGCAAAATTGCAAAGCATTTTGGCGGTGGCGGACATGTCAGGGCGGCAGGCTTTGACATGGCGGCAAATCATCCGAGGGATATTATCAATAATATAGGTGCGCTGGTTGAGCGGCAGTTAAAGAAGTAACGGAGGGTGCGCTTTTTGTACAATGGAATTATAAATGTTTATAAGGAAGCGGGCTTCACGTCGCATGATGTCGTTGCAAAGCTGCGCGGAATATTCGGACAGAGAAAAATAGGACATACAGGGACATTAGACCCTGCCGCGACAGGTGTGCTTCCGGTGTGTCTTGGTCAGGGAACAAAGCTTGTCGATATGATAACAGACAGAAGCAAGACCTATGAGGCGAGGGTTCTGCTTGGGGTGACGACTGATACCGAGGACACAACAGGCACAAAGACGGGCAGCAGTGAGCTTTCAGGGAATTTTTTTGAGGGCGGTGAGCAGGCGGTTGAGGAAAGAATTAGAGGTATTCTTGACGGTTTTGTCGGGGGATATGACCAGATACCACCTATGTATTCGGCTATAAAAAAAGACGGAAAGCGCCTCTATGAGCTTGCAAGGGAGGGCAAGGAGATAGAGAGAAGTGCAAGGCGTGTCGAAATTTATTCTATAGAGCTTATCAATGTAGAACTTCCATATTTTACAATGCTCGTGCACTGCGGAAAGGGAACTTACATCCGTTCACTTTGCCGGGATATAGGGGAGCGTATCGGCTGTGGAGCCTGTATGGACAGTCTGTGCCGTACACAGGTCGGAAGATTTGCACTTGAGGATGCACTTACGCTTGAAAAGCTGCAAAAACTCAAGGATGAGGACAGGTTATCTGATGTTGTGGTACCTGTGGATATGATGTTTGAGGAGTATATGCCCGTACATGCCGGGGAAGATTTTCACAAGCTTATAAAAAATGGAAATAAAGTCAGCAGCAGAGTATGCAGTGAGCTTCACACGCCTGTGAGAATGTACTGCGACGGTGTGTTTTATGGGATTTATGAGCTTGATGACAAAAAAAGAGAGTACTATCCTGTGAAAATGTTTGCATGTGGGGAATAACTTGGGGTGTGAAGAGGTAATATATGAATATATTTAATGGAGTTACACAGTTTTCAATACCGGATAGAACTGTGGTTACATTTGGTAAATTCGATGGCATACATATGGGACACATGGCACTTATAAATACTGCCGGAAGGATTGCGAGAGAGCAGGGTTATAAGCTTGCGGTGTTTACTTTTGATGTGCCGCCAAATCTGCATTTTGAGAAGTTTGAGGGAACGCAGATTACAACCACCTACGAAAAGAGAAAAATGTTTGCCGATGCCGGCGTTGACTATCTTGTCGAGTATCCGTTCAACGACGAGACGGCGGCTATGGAGCCACTTGAATTTATAAAGAAGGTCGTAGCCGGAAATTTAAACGCGGCGCATGTCGTTGTCGGAACGGACTGGCATTTTGGCAAGGACAGGAGCGGCAACTGCGATGTGCTCATGGCTGCCCAAAAGCTCTACAACTATGAAGTGCATATAGTTGAGAAGGAAAAGTTTGAGTCAAGAGAGATAAGCAGCACATGGATTCGCGAGGAAATTCAGCTCGGAAATATGGAAAATGTAAATATTCTTCTCGGCTATCCTTATATGATAATTGGAAACGTCGAAGAAGGGAGACATCTTGGAAAAGATATGGGTTTTGCCACGGTAAATATTTATCCTTCGCCTGAAAAGCTTCTTCCGCCTTACGGAGTGTATGCGTCCAAGGTGATTGTGGGTGATAAAGAATACTATGCGATAACAAATATCGGCGTGAGACCGACCTTCGATGACTCCGACAGGGTGAGTGTTGAGACACATATCCTTGACTATGACGAGGACATGTACGGCAAGGAAATCAGGGTTGAACTCTTTCACTTTGAGAGACCGGAGATAAAGTTTGACACGGTGGAAAAGCTTATATCGCAGGTTGAGGCGGATATCGAGTTTACGAGGATGTTTTTTCTTATATAATTAGGGACTAATTGTTAAGTAGTCAAAAACATAGAAATATGTGTACAAACATGGACAAGAGTGGACATATTAAAACTTTTGTCCATGGCTTGACAATAGGTCTCAAGGCTTAGTGAATGCTGCTGTGGAAACATAAGCTGCAGATATGAACTATGTTGTGCAGTAAGGTAAAGACGCACCTTTGGATGTAATCTTCAGTCCGAAGCTCTGCGAGTGCCAATCAAGAAACAGTGCTAATGTCCTGCACTGATA
>JBNMKO010000169.1:0-4261 GCA_050874385.1 Eubacteriales bacterium | reverse complement strand
GCGCGGATATGGTATACACTGCGTCCGACATAGCGAACGTCCAAGACAGAAAGATATGGAATGAGGCTGGGAAGAAACTGCGCGACGACAGTTTCTTACATCAACTCAATGATGTATTCAGTGACCGCATAGAGGGGGATTTGGTCAATCTGACAAAGACAGCAGGATTTAAAAGTGGAATGTCATACATAGATGCGAGAAAGGCATATACACACAGTCTTAATAATTCAATCCTAAGAATGGCGAGTGGTGTGAGCACGATTGATAAAGAGATAACAAGTGTTATACATGAACTTTCAAAGAGTGGTCTGCGCTCTGTCAATTTTGGAGCTAACCGTTCACAGCACATGGAGAGTGCGGTTCGTACAGCTCTTAGGACGGCGTACAGCCAGCTTTCGGGCGCGGTGATGGACAATAATATAAAAAAGACGGACAACACGCTTGTATATGTCTCACAGCACTGGGGAGCGCGTAATAAAGGTGAGGGTGTTGAGAACCATGAAGAGTGGCAGGGCAAGGTTTATAAACTTGATGACCGTGAATATCCTGATGAGGAGAAGCGCATTGGTCAGAAGATAACAAGTCTTGTTGAAGCAACCGGATATGATGCGAGGACTTCAACCGTAGTTGACCCAAGAGGGCTCCACGGTTATAACTGCCGCCATAGTCATTATGCGTGGTTCGAGGGTGTGTCAGAGAAGCCGGAGTATAAGCCTGAGCCGGAACCAAAGGAGATAGATGGCAAGGTATATGATTATTATGCCATGACACAGAAAATGCGAAGCATGGAGCGTGAGATACGTTCCATGAGAAAAGAGCAGATTGCTCTTAAAGAACTTGGAATGGACACGGACAGGCAGCAGGAGCTCAAAAAGAAAATCAGTGATAAGATGAAGGAATATAGGGAGTTCTGTGATAAGTGTGATATACCTCCAAAGTATGAGCGCACGAGGGTTGAGAAAGCCGGGACGGATATTAAAAAGACGCAGGCTTATAAAGAATTTGAGAAGATGGAGAAGGAGGTTAAGGAGAAAGAGGAAAATACACCTAATGAAAAAATATCAGTAGATAATTCAAAAGAACCACGGTATAATAGGACTGTAGAACAGTTGGAAATGGTTGCGAATGAGATTAGAGATAATATTTTTGAATACAGTGATAAACCCTCAAAATGGAGTGGAAAGATAAAGATAGTCGATAAATTTAAAGATAATGGCGTACTAGGAAATAAAGAGTGGAATTGTAATATTTCAGTTGTTGACTATGCGGATGACGGAATTTTGTGGCATGAAATGTTACATTCCTGTTCAGTGAGTTATTATGAACCAAAAATATATTTGGAAAATCAGTACATTGAAGAAGCAAGTGTAGAGTATTTAAAGCAGCAGATTTGTAAGGAAAAGGGAATAGATAGTGTACTTGGGTATCCAGATAAGGTTCCAATACTAGAAAATATTAACAGGGCATTTGGGTATGGAACAGATATGGAATTTGCTAAAGAGTTGTTTAACATTGCGCTTCCTGAGAGATATCAGTGGTTGGAAAATAAAGTTGACCACGAACTGCGATTAGCTAAAGCTACATTTGAGGATTATAATGAGGTTATGAAATTCATTGAAAAGTTGAAAGGTGGAAAGAATGGCTGATATAAAAAAATTAATATCAGAGTTGCAAGATAATGAGAAAAAGTTTGGTATAACGGATACGTCCACAACAGCCGAAAAGTTAAGGGCAAGGATTATAGAACGTGGAAAATCAGATGATGAATGTATGAAACTAAAGCAAGATATAATTGATTTTTTTGATACAAATCCGCCATTGGAAGAAAAAGAGATACTTTGGGCATATACTGAGTCATTGTGGATGGAATGTTCAGCGATAAATGAAAGAACAAGAAAATGACAATACTCCGTACAATAAAATTATTAAAAAACCATTGCATTTACAGAATATATGTTCTATAATAATTAAGGGTGATAAATTTGCAGACAACAGATTACACATGGATTGCCTGCCCGAAGTGTGGGAACCCGCACATGACGAGAGTGAGGGGTGACACACAGTTGTATTGTTTTCCGGCATTTTGTAAAAGATGCAAAGGAGAGACAATATTGACAACAAATCAGAACAAGAGAGCCTTAGCGCCGAATAATTGATTTTCCCAATGGGAGAATTGGTTGTCCGGCGTTTTTTTTATTTGTTCAGAGGGGGCAGGAGAAGGAGCAAAATGGATATTTTAGAGATTTTAAAGGAATGTGGGATAGAAGTTCCAAAAGACAAGTCTGAAGCCATCACAAAGGCAGTTAGTGAACACTATAAATTAAATGCTGACTATGAGAAGGTTTCTGGTGAGCTTGACAAGGCGAACAAGACAATCCTTGCCAATGACACAGCATTCAAGGATTTACAAAGCAAACTTGCAGAATATAAAGATGTTGATGTGACAGCTCTAAATGAGCGCATCAAGAACCTTGAGACAGAAAAGAATACTATTGAGACAAATTACAGGCAGCAGCTTGAGGATAGAGACTTTGATGATATTGTCAAGGATGCCATAACGGCAGCCAGTGGCAGAAATGTCAAGGCGATAAAGGCACTCCTCAATATGGACGAGCTCAAAAAGTCCAAGAACCAGAAAGAGGACGTTGCGGCAGCAATTAAGACGCTCACGGAGGCGGAGGACAGCAAGATGCTTTTCGGGACTTCCGAACCTCAGCCTACAGGCAACAAGAGGGATGTCGGCGGTCAGGTTTTTACAGGCGGCTCAGGGCGGCAGGCGGACACATTAGTAGATGCTCTTATGGCACACTATAATAATTAACAGGAGGTAGGATATGCCAATTACATTAGCAGAGGCAAAAGTAGGCATGGCTGACAGAGTAGACCAGAAAGTAATTGACGAGTTCAGACGTGCATCAATATTACTTGATATGCTCATTTTCGATGACGCGGTGTCACCGGGAACAGGAGGAAGTACACTCACATACGGTTACACATGTCTCAAGACACCATCAACAGTTGCGGTGAGAAAACTTAATGAGGAGTACAAGCCTAACGAGGCAAAGCGTGAGAAAAAAAGCGCAGACCTTGCTATATTCGGCGGTTCATATCAGATTGACCGCGTTATTGCAGAGACAGCCGGTGCAGTAAATGAGGTTGATTTCCAGATGAGAGAGAAGATTAAGGCGGCGGCAAATTATTTTCACATGCTCGTCATTAATGGAAACAGCAAGGCATCAGAGGCGGGATATGTTGCAGGCACATTTGATGGTCTTAAAAAGTTGCTTAAAGGCTCTGATACGGAATATACAGTTGATGATGTAGATATATCAACATCAGCGCTTCTTGACCAGAATTACAATGCGTTCCTTGATGCACTTGATACGTTCATCAACAAGCTTGCCGAGAAGCCGGATGTGCTTATGATGAACAATGAAATGCTCACAAAGATACGTTCAGCGGCGAGAAGGGCAGGCTATTATGACCGTTCAAAGGATGACTTTGGAAATACGGTAGAAACTTATAATGGTATCAAGCTCCTCAATGCAGGAGAATATTACAACGGCACTGAGACGGAGCATGTTGTACAGACGGAGAGCGACGGAACAACATCAATATACGGTATCAAGATAGGTCTCAACGCATTTCACGGTGTATCCCCAAAGGGTGATAAGATTATATCACAGCGTCTTCCGGACTTCTCACAGGCAGGAGCAGTCAAGGAGGGTGACGTTGAGATGGTAGCCGCGACAGTGCTCAAAAACAGCAAGATGGCGGGTGTGCTCAAAGGCGTTAAGATTAAGCAGACAGCTTAAAATATTATACAGTGTAGATAACGGGGGTGAGGGTATTAACAGCTTAATGATTGACTGGGAGGACTATCACTCCCGTTTTGCCAACAGTGATTTGACAGAGGAGCAGTTTGCGGCATTGACATATCAGGCGTGCAGGCGTGTTGAGAGGTTGTGCAGACCGTATGTTATTAAAGCCGTACTTGAAAATGAAGATGACTATCGGAACGACAGGCTCAAGGATGCAGTGTGTAGTGTGATAAATGAGATGCGTGAACATGAGAAGGTTGGCGCTGGTTCTGGTGTGACATCTGTTTCAAATGATGGTTACTCCGAGAGTTATGTGTTAACTAAGAGGAGTGACGTTGAGCAGGAGCTTGACAGAGCAGCCAAGAGTCAGCTTTACGGAACTGGATTGATGGGGGCGCGGTGATGTTCAATGATACAGTGACATTTTATTCTTATGAGGC
>JBNMKO010000168.1:0-4304 GCA_050874385.1 Eubacteriales bacterium | reverse complement strand
GTAGTACGCCGAGACAACGCTGTCACCGTTTCGCATAACCTGCCCATAGGTCTCCTTTACCGCCTGCGTTGAGTCCGGCTGCTCCTTGATGTTGTTGTACACCTGATATCCCACGCTGTCGTCAACATGCGCTCCGTACTGCCTGTATGAATTGTTCATAATATGCTTATATGCGTAGCTCCTCGCGCATACCGCCTGCACTTTCAGCGCCTCCACGCCAAAGCCTGCCGGCATCTCGCTTGGAACAACATGGTACAGATACTCCTCCAACGGAAGTTCGTTCACTATAACCAGCCCGTTATCCTCCGACGCTATCTCAAGCGTCCCCGTGTAATATGGATTACCGTATGAGCGCTCGACGCTGAGAACCGTTATCGCATTGTTAAGTCCTAGCGGTGTCATTGTAATTCTCCCCTCAGACATGTACTCGCTGTCAGGGTAGATATCTATAAGTTCCCCACCCGCAACAGTTATCGTCTCCTCCCCCTTATGTATGACAAAACCTGCATCGGATGTGAGCGTAACCCTGTCATGGAAAATAGTGCCATATCCTGTATTCATAATGAGCACTCTTATATTTTCCGCATAAAGCTCCTTTTTGATAACCGCCGCACAGATTTTTCCGTCAGCGACAACAAAATCCGCGAGCTCATAGCCTACCAGAATATCGTTTATCCCCTTCTCCTCAAGCACTCCATAGTTTTTGTAGACGCGGAAATTCTCGGCTATGTCAACACTTCCATAACCGTCAAGCTCAATCGCGGTATTGCTCACTCGCAGTACTTTTCCGCTTATTGTATCATTTTTTATAGTAAGCTGTTTTACTTTCCCCGACTCAATCCCGATATCCGCTATCGTGTTCTCAAAGCTCTTCTCAAGCCCCGATATGTCAAACTGTCTGTACACGCCGGAGATATACACCTCCATGCTGTCTCCCTGCGCACTGCACAGCCACACATTATTGTATGTGACATTGTTGTCGACAACGGCGAGCACGGACACTATGCTGTTTCCCCTCGCAAACACGCATATCCTCTTGTCAGCGTATGCGTCCATCGTGAGTCCCTCAAAATCAAAAACTCCCTCCTCCGCCACACAGCTCCATGCACCGTACTGCCTAATCTGCTTTGAAGTCATGTTAGCGGGCGTTCCGATTATCGTCAGCTCACGCCTTACAACACCACCTGCATTTCCATTTACAAGAACCATATAGTCATATATCTTGTCAAAGCTCGACTTCTTCACTTTCTTCGAAGCTTTGCTTCTCTTTACATCAACACCGGTGCGGTCAATCATATCCGCCACATCAAAACCCTTGTTGACAAGAAATTCCCGCAGCTCGCCATAGGTCAATGCCGAATAAGCATACTCCTGACTAGAATATTCATCTTTCCACTGAATACTTCCATTTTCATACAGCTCATCCATATATTTCACATACCAGAGCGACGGATTATCCACATCATAACTGCCACCGGACACATTTCCCTCGCTCGATGATGCGCTTCCCGAACTATTCTGAACGGGTGCATCCATGTCAAGCAGCACCAACATTCTGGACGCTAATGCTCTGCTTATGTAATTATCACTCTCCGGAAGCTTCTTTTTCAGCGCAATGATAATTCCTATTATCACCACCGCCGCAAGCAGTACCACCGGCAATAATTTTTTCATGCCGTTTCCACCCATAAATTTCATATTATATTTCTTATATTCGCCATTTCTTCCAGCTTTATAGTCCATAATTTAATACCCCCATCGCCATGTATTGCACCCACAAGCCTGACCAAGTTCGTATGCTCTATTGTATTAGCGTAAGCAAAAAAGTAGACCCCTTTCGGAGCCTACTCTATTTGAAAATTAATAAGTTCTTTTTCATATCCCAAAATGCCGTTTCCTACTATTTTGACGCCCTAGCCAAAGCTAGGTGGGCAACCTCACATAAGCTTCAGCCATCCACTGCAAAAAGGAGGCTCGACATCCACTTATAAATATTGGAATCCCGTGAACGTAAATGTAGGTTCAAAAAAGTAAGATTGTCGAACACCCCAGGATTTAAACCTATCAATTATCTAATGCTATTATATCTTTGAACTGAACAAAGTATACCATATTAACTTCAATTTAGCAAGGTATTTTTTGTATATCTGAATTTATTTTAAATCAATATTCAATCCTATTTTTAACAACTTCCTTCATAATCACATTCGTAAATTCAGCTAGTATAATTTTTATCTCAAATACAGTATATAATAGGTGAAAGAGCACGCCTTGCCAGCTGAGCTTGTATATGGCCCCTCAAAAATATAATAGTCACGAAGTGCCTTCTTAGCCTCCTCGGTATGGTTCCTGCACCACGGAAGTTCTACATATATACATCTGTCATCAAAATCCCACTGCTCAAGCTCCGACAAATAATATACACGCTCAATGGCATGATATCTGTCCTTCTCGTCACTAGGCTTATATGTTCGCTGCTTGAGTTTTGAGTCCCACACAAGTGATGAGTTATTAAACTGGTCTTCAACACCTTCCTCAAACGACGACAAAATTCTAAACCACCCCTGATAGTCAACAGCATCAAGCATCTTGTCAACAGCCCTGTCCATATATGTGTACTGATAATTATAATATCCAAAATCGCCGATATTGATATCCACATAAGGAATTTCCTTCTTTGTGGCAGCCGTCCATACCATAGGCATCGCTCCCGTATTTACCCTTGTAAACACAGAAAGACTTACCGGGTCAATGGTTACAAATGTCTCAACAAATGCAAGTCCAGCAATCACAATTGAAGCAGGTACAAACGAAAACCACCTGTCAAGCACTCTTATAACCATCGTCATCACAATAAACAAAAATAGGACATCCGAAAGGATATTATATCTTGCTCCCTTTGCCTCCAAAAAGAAGAGCAAAAAGCCCGTGTATACAAGATACTGGATTACAATAAACAAGAGCGCTCCTATATTTATCTGCCTGTTCCTTCTCACAGCCGGAACAGCTGCCATAATCACAAGGCATACTATAAGAACAGCCGTCCACAGCCATGAAAAATTCAAGACAAAAAGCTGCCTTATCTTCATAAAGAAGTGTGAACTTTCAAATTGAAAATTAAGCCGTCCTTCTCCTCCGAATTTCAGCACATCGATAATTCTCACACCGCCCCACGCCGGCATAAACAATATTTTTATAAACGCGGCAATACATCCCGCCATAAACAAAGCGAACACTATATACTGCCAGACCTTGACCTTTTTTAAAGCCGCTTTAACGCCTCCGCTCTTCTTGACAAAATCTATAAAATAAAACAAAAGTATAAAGAAGAGCATGGAGAACGCCATCATTGTTCCTGTCTCCTTGCAGGTTCCAAGCATCAAAAGCCAGAACAGCATCAGAATATGTTTTTTTGTCAAAAATGAACACAGCGCAAAGATAAACAGCACCGCCAATGGATACTCCATCTGCATGGATGTCGATAATCCCAAAAACATAGGCTGAACTGACACTATAAAGCCTGCTATAGCGCACACATACACCTTTTTCTTTGGAAAGACAATTCTGAATATGTTAAAAAGACATACGCCGGACACAGCTCCCATTATCATATATGAGTACTGAAATCCCATGCCCGTGGATGTATTTATAAACTGTCCAAGCATTGACACAAACATAAATCCATGCGCTATATGCCCGCATATGGTTCCACCATGCACCGGGTCAAACATGAGAATATTCGGATAACCCAATGTCCATTCAAACTTTGAAAAATACTCCCTCGCATCCGACCACTGGTAACTTCCAAGCATATTGTACCTTATAACAATATGCAGCGCAAAGATGATGATTGAGAAAAAGAACACCACCCCCGGTTTCTTAAACTTTTTAAGTCTGACTGCTCCATATATTGTAAAGACAACAAGCGCTGTCATGACAACAGCATTTACTATATTGGCATTGCGCACAAAGGCTCTTGCCGCCTCATCCCAACTGCCATAGTATATAGAATGTGGCATTATGGCAAACAGCCATGTAAACAACCCCACTATAATATCAAGCTGTTTCACAGCCTCATATGCCAACTCAAGCCTATTTTTTTTCTTCATAGTTTACGCTATCCATTTCCATACAAAATTATTATGGTAAAATATTTTTTTACACACAGACAAAGGATATCATATGCAATATCCTTTGTCAAACAAAACCCTGTATCATTATTTTATCAGGTTCACCTGTATATCATCGACAACACTTTTATCCTCTTCAACCACAAAGTACACTTCACACTCTAAATCATCAAG
>JBNMKO010000167.1:0-4342 GCA_050874385.1 Eubacteriales bacterium | reverse complement strand
CTATCTTAACAATGTGATTGGCAAGGATAAACTCTCAGAATACACGGCGAATATTTCTTTCACGGGATTTACAGCCGCTAAAATTCTCTGGGTTAAAAATAAGGAGCCGGAGAATTTTGCAAAAATTAAGAAGATTATGCTGCCAAAGGATTATCTCGCGTACAGGCTTACGGGTGTACACTGCACAGATTACTCGGATGCGTCGGGTATGCTTCTTCTCGATGTGAAGAATAAGCGCTGGTCAGAGGAAATGATAGAGATATGTGGAATTAAAGAGGAGATGCTTCCTAAGCTGTACGAGAGCTTTGAGAAGGTAGGCACGTTAAAGAGTGATGTGGCGGCAGAGCTTGGTCTTTCAGATAAGGTGATTGTGGCAGCAGGCGCGGGTGACAATGCGGCGGCGGCAGTCGGAACAGGCACGGTTGGCGACGGAAGTTGCAATATTTCCCTTGGAACATCGGGAACGATATTTATCTCAAGTGATACCTTCGGCGTTGACGAGCACAATGCACTCCACTCGTTTGCCCATGCGGACGGGCATTTCCATCTCATGGGATGTATGCTGAGTGCCGCCTCATGCAACAAGTGGTGGATGGACGAGATTATCGGTACAAAGGACTACGCCGCGGAGCAGAAGAACATTGACAAGCTCGGAGAAAACAGTGTATACTTCCTTCCGTATCTTATGGGAGAGCGCTCGCCTCACAATGATTCCCTTGTAAGGGGCGGATTTTTCGGGCTGTCGCTTGACACGACGAGGGCTGACATGACGCTTGCGGTGCTTGAGGGCGTGGCTTTTGCAATCAGGGACTCATTTGAGGTGGCAAAGAGCCTTGGAATTAAGATTGAGAGAACAAAAATTTGCGGCGGAGGAGCAAAGAGCCCTCTCTGGAAGAAGATTATCGCAAATGTTTTAAATATCAAAGTTGATGTCATTGCGGCTGAGGAGGGTCCGGCACTTGGAGGTGCCATGCTCGCCGCCGTGGCAAATGGTGAGTACGCTTCCGTAAAGGCAGCCGCCGACGCAATCGTGAAGGTTGTGGACACGGTTGAGCCTGAGAAGGAGCTTGTAAAGAAATATGATGAGAGATATGCCCATTTTGTGAAGCTTTATCCGGCTGTGAAAGGACTTTACAGATAAGCTGCTCTCATTTAGATGGGAGGAGCCATGAGAATAAGAATAAGTCACGCAAATGTGCAGTTTGGCGGTGATGTGATTTTACAGGATATCAATTTTGAGGTGCGGGACAATGAAAAGATTGCCATAGTCGGAAGAAACGGCTGTGGCAAAACCACACTTTTAAAGCTTATCGCCGGGGATATCAGCATGAGCAATATAGACAGCGACGAGGAGTGCGGATATGAGACGGCGGGTAAGCAGGAGATTGGATTTTTAAGACAGATTAACTTTACCGAAACAGAGATTACGGTTGAGGATGAGATTAAAAAGGTATTTGACCCCATATTTGAGTGTGAGAGGCGCATGCACGAGCTTGAGGATGTTATGAAAAGCTCCGACGATGCGTCTGTTATGCGTGAGTACGCAGCTGTTCAGGCTAAGATGGAGGCACTGCACGGGTACACATGGAAGCAGGACATGGAGACGATTTTTCAGCGCTTTGGATTTGAGCTGTCAGACCTTAAAAGACCGATAGGAAGCTTTTCGGGCGGTCAGCAGACAAAGGTGGCGTTTATTAAGCTTCTGCTGACAAGACCGGATATCATGCTTCTTGACGAGCCGACGAACCACTTAGACATGCCGACCATCGAGTGGCTTGAGGGGTATCTAAAGACATACGATAGGGCAGTTGTCATTGTGTCGCACGACAGAATGTTTCTCGACAAGGTATCAGATGTGACATATGAGATTGAATACCACCATATAAAGCGCTATGCCGGCAACTACACTGCGTTTATGAAGCGCAAGGAGGAAGACCTCTTAAAGCAGGAAAAGGACTACGAGGAGCAGCAGAAGGAGATTAAGCGTCTCACGGACTGGATTGAGAAGTGGAAAAACACTCCGACGAAGGTTGCGGCGACACATTCTAAGCGGATGGCTATAGAGCACATGGTAAAGATTGAGAAGCCGAGACGCTTTGACACCAAGGCTTTTCATGCGAGATACATTCCGCGCATTGAGAGCTACACGAATGTGATAAACGCAAAAAATCTTGAGATAGGCTATGATAAGGTGTTGAGCACGGTCACGTTTCTTTTGCAGAAGAAGGAGCGCCTTGCCATAATCGGTGAGAACGGCAAGGGAAAGTCAACACTTTTAAAGACCTTGGTAGGTGAAATACCTGCGCTTGGCGGAGAGTTTAAGTTCGGACAGAATGTCGAGTGGGGATATTTTGACCAGCACAAGGCGGTAATGGAAAAATTTGACCCGGAGCAGACAGTGCTCGACAATTTCTGGGAGGCGTACCCTGGCTATCTTCGCGAGGAGGTAAGAAGCGCACTTGGTGGCTTTTTGTTTTCGGGCGAGGAGGTGGAAAAAAAGATGGGTCAGCTCTCAGGCGGTGAGAAAGTGCGCCTTGCGCTGTGTAAGATGTTGCAGACAAGACCTAATCTTCTGATACTCGACGAGCCGACCAACCACATGGACATAGTCGGCAAGGATGCGCTTGAGAAGATGTTAAACGAGTACGAGGGTACAGTGCTCTTTGTTTCACATGACCGTTATTTTATAAGCCGTGTTGCAACCGGAATACTCGAATTTTCAAGCGAGAACTCGGCAAATGGCAATGTGAAGCAGTACAAGATGGGCTACGCGGAGTACCTTGAGGAGAAGGAGAGGGAGAAGGCTGGGCTTGTCGGAAATGCAGGAGTTTCGCGCGGTGGAGCCGGCAGCAGAAAAAATGCGGCAGACAATACAGCTAAGAATGTGCTTGACAATGGTGGAAACGCCGGTACAAAACAAGTCAATTCGATAAATGGAACGGCTGGCATGGCAAATGTAAAGTCAGTGATGGGAGGCGGCGCGCCTACGCTTGACGACGTGTTTGACAAGAAAACCTACTACAATCCGGGAAAGATATTGTCGAGGCTCAAAAAGCAGCTTGAAAAATATGAGAAGATGTTGGCTGAGAGCGAGGAAAAGTCGTCTGATTACAAGATGCAGCTTATGAACCCTGAACTTGCCTCCGACTATCCTAAGCTTATGGAGATACAAAGTAAGCTGGATGCGGAGGAGAAAAATCAGGAGAGCATATTGGAGCGCATGCTTGAGACGGAGCTCGAACTTGAAGAAATGCAGGAAGATAACAAATAATGAGTGATAAGAAGAGAATTTATTTGGCACCTATGGAGGGTGTCACGGGCTTTATTTACAGAAATACATTTGCGCACTTTTTTGGCGGAATAGACAAGTATTACACGCCATTTATTTCTCCCGGTGAGCACAGGAACTTTAAGTCAAGGGAGTTGAAGGATGTTCTGCCGGAGAACAATGAGGGGCTTAACGTGGCAGTTCAGATGCTCACCAACAACGCGGAGCATTTTATCGTGACGGCGCAGAAGATGAAAGACTTCGGATATAAGGAAGTAAATCTTAACCTCGGCTGTCCGTCGGGTACAGTTGTTTCTAAAGGCAAAGGCTCGGGATTTCTCAGTTTTCCCGAGAAACTGGATGCGTTTCTTGATGAGATATACAATGGTCTTGCCAATACGGGACTTGATATTTCGGTTAAGACGAGAATTGGCAGATATGAGCCAGATGAGTTTTACGAGCTTCTTGATATCTATAACAAATATCCAATCAGCGAGCTTATAATTCACCCGAGAGTGCAGAAGGATATGTATAAAAACAAGCCGCGCATGGAGTTTTTTAACTATGCGGTGAAGAATTCAAAAAATCCGGTTGTATACAATGGAGACATATTCACGGCGGAGGACTATGAGAATTTTTCCGATAATTATTTGAAAGCTGATGGGGAAGCAGGACTGATGTGCGGGGGTGATGGGACCGGCAGTGGAAGTAATGCGATAACAGCTGTTATGCTCGGCAGGGGAGTTATTGCAAATCCGGGACTTCCTGAGTATATTATTGATGGCAAAATGCTTGACAGAAATACACTCAGGGATTTCTACGATGCGCTTGTCGACGCATATCGCGCTGAGATACCGGATGACAAGAATGTTGTTTTTAAGCTCAAGGAGATACTTTTTTACATGGTAAACATGTTCGAGGACAAGGTTGCCTATTGGAAGAAGATAAGAAAGGCGAATAATCTCATGGAGCTCAACATCGAGGCGCGGCGAGCCATTGTGGATGGTGTTTTGGTTCTCAAGTGACAAAAAAAGGTTGAACTTTTCTGGTGTTGTATATATAATTTAAGAGTAT
>JBNMKO010000166.1:0-4364 GCA_050874385.1 Eubacteriales bacterium | reverse complement strand
CTATATAAATATAATCTATAACTTCAGCAAGCCACTTTGCTGCTTCCCTAGGAACAAAAAGAGCTGTCTCGGCACACAAGTTTATTCCATCTTCATGCAACGCAGCACATAAATTTGAATAATATTTAGGTAAAAAAAGTAATGGTTCACCACCTGAAAACGTCACACCGCCATCTTCACCGTAAAAAGTCTTGTCCTTAATCAAAATATCATGCAACTTTTCTTCAGTATAATACTTTCCCCATTTTCCAATCGCATTATATATACACTCAGTCGGGTATATTTTATTGCGGCAGTCTGCCGCATGTCCACATTGTGTATTGCATTTTTCTGAAATATAATAAACTTCCTCTTTACAGCTTATATTTTCAGGATTTGCACACCATGGACAATGCAGCGAACACCCTTTAAAGAAAACTGTTGTCCTTATCCCCGGACCATCGTGCAGGCTGAACCTTTGTATGTTAGTAATTAGCGGCTTCATTTTTTAATGCTCTCTCTATTACATAATCCTGATACTCAACAGGCAAATCTTTAAAATATGCGCTAAATCCCCATACTCTTACAATCAGATTAGGGAATTTTTCCGGATTCTTTTTTGCTTCAATCAACGTCTTGCTGTCAATTACATTCATCTGCATCTGGAATACTCCGGCATCAATGCTGCCTTTCATTAACAGTACAAATTTTTCCAAATTTTCCTTTATGAATGTAGGTGTCATTGTAAAATCAACTACGTTTCCATTAAATCCGTGCTTGCCATAGTTTAATTTAGATGCAAAATTAAACAACTCAGTTACATTGCTGTTATCATCTGCCGAAATATGGATGCTGTACGGTTCCTTGTCAAGTCTGCCATCAAAAGTAGCATTGTTAATCTTACCCATGATGATATATCCAGGCGAACTAAGACCAAATTTCATTTTACCGCCAAACATATTTTCAAATCCTTCAAGAGTTTCATCCACTCTGTGAATAAGCCAGTTTACAAGTCCAATAACATCTTCTTCCTCGTCATCTGTTCCAAAATACTTTTTAGAATTCTTCAATAATTCATATACTTCCTCATGTCCTGAAAAATTCTTATTTCTCATTGCATACAGCTCTTTTAAGCTAAATCTGTTCTGCTGATATACATACTTACGGATATTAATAAGTGAGTTAATACAGTTTGCCAAACCTACTGACAATATTCCATAATTATTGTATTTTGCACCACCTTCTGATATATCTTTACAGTTTTCGCGGCAGCTTCTGATAAAGAAACTCATCAATGGATCTTCTTCCCACTTAATACCATCTGTCAAATGAGCCATATAATTAGCATGTCCACACAGATGGATACTATATATCCATATAAATTTATCCCATGTGTCCAACTCATCAAGATTTTCCTTTTTGCCTATTAAGTCAAACGGAACCGACCAATCAAATACTCCGATATTATTCTGTTCACAGCTGTTTCCCGGAATAAGTTCCCAACATGCCGACGTTGTATAATTTCTTGCATCAGCCTCATCATAACCAAATTCAATGAGTTTATTAACTGCCATATCATCATTAGATATGAGCGGGCTTCCTATTCCAGTCGCGATACAATCAATAGCTGCTCTCCACAGATCATCCGGTGTCTCATTTGTTACACGCAATAATATCTTAGGGTCAGGAAGATGACACCCCTTTAATGCTCTGATGAATGAATATGTTATTCTGTTACATACAAGATTATTATTACAATCCACTCCACTTAATATAATAATCTGACCTGTATCGCCCGGCATCTCCTCGCTCTTTAACCAATAGTAATTATGTAATACCTTAAGGAAATCAGAGAATATCCTATCCAAATATTCATCCGACATGTCATCACGAATATATTTTTCCAAAATCATATCCATTCTTCCAAGTCCGACCTGAATATGTCTCGTCTGCCACATCAACTGATTAATAAGCAATATTCGCTGTAATGCCTCCTCAAGTGTCTCAGCTTTTTCATTTCTTATCCTGCCCAACCAGTTTAATATATTTGTCTTGTTTGTCAGGCGACTATGTGAGACAGCCTTTTCCAGTCTGCCAATATAGCTTTCTATTATATCTACTATACGATTATTGTCTGCGCCATATTCTCCGCTTTCAGAATTCATTCTCAGCTCTTCAAGTGAACCTTCAAGCAACATTGAATAATCTACCGGACAATTTGCCATTTGACGGTAATGTATCTTCCATGCCTTATACACATCAATACTGTAGGCAAAAAATTCCGAAGAACAAAAGTCGATATCACACTCATTTAAAAGCATTCCCAAATCATCTACTTTGTTCCCGGTATCATATAATTTCGTTCCAAATAAGCCTTTTACAAGGAAATTCATCTTTTCAGACTTGCTTGGTGCAATTTTTATATATTTGCGATATAAATTCTTGCAGTATGTAACATAACCCTGTGTCTTAATATCATATTTTATAAGGAAATACCTTGCAATCCTAAATGTTCTATATTTAATTCCATGATTTTCACTTACATTAAAAAGTTGTAAGGCTGTATCATCAGGAGCTTTAATCGTAACATCAAACTTTTTACCATCCTTAATTCCCTTTTTTATTACTTTTATTTTTTCTTTCTTAAAGCTTGTGTTACTTTTTCTTATTGCCTTAATTAATTTTTTGGTCTCTTCTTCAAAATTCTTTGCGTCCTGTTTGCTACGCATCAAATGTGTACACATCCAGTTGCGATAGAAATAATAAAATCTGTTTATTCTATTCTCTTCTACATTCCATATATCGACACCTACATTTGCATTCATATAATGGTATACTTTACTCTTGGCACAAATGTAACCTTCATATCTCTGTAATATTCTTGTCGAATATTCCCCATCATCTCCCCAGATAAAATATTCTCTGATAGGAAGTCCAATATCTTTTATTACCCAGGAAGGTATAAGCATTGCAACAAATGAGCAGTGTGACACCCTGATAATACCTTCATCGGCAAACTCATTCCACATATATTCAGGTCTACATATATTCATAAAACACGGTGTTCCGTCTTTATATAATACGTTACTTGCCAAAAATCCAACATTTCTATCCTGTATAACAGAATAGCTCTCCATCATTTTCTCCAATGAATCAGGAGCACAGATTGTGTCATCATCCATAATCCACACAAAATCACAACCTATTTCGTATGCTTCCTTCATTCCATAATAGAAACCACCTGCTCCACCTTCATTGGTTTCCTTATGAACAATAACTAATTTGTCATCCGTTAAACTGTCAAGATATTCCTTTGTATTGTCAGTACTAGCATTGTTTATTACAACTATTTTGTTTAATGAATATGTCTGAGCCAATAATGCATCTATTGCTTTTTTTAAGAGTTCACATCTGTTACATGTTACCACTACTGCATTTATTGAATATTTCATAATCCTTCTCCCTATGTATATTAATTATATAGATTTTGGTAAGCCACACACACCGTCTTGGGTTCGCCAAACATCTTCATTTCACCTTTCTCAATCCACACTACCTTAGTGCAATTCTCAAGTATTGTATCCATTCCGTGGCTGACCATAAGTACTGTGCTGCCTCCATGTATCATTTCCTTAACTCTTTTCAAACTCTTCTTTTTAAAAAATTCATCACCGACACTCAAGACTTCATCGAGTATCAATATTTCTGCCGCATCGCCGACTGTCGCGATGGCAAATCCAAGGCGGCTGACCATTCCACTTGAGAAGTTCTTTACTTTCTCGTCCATAAAGCCATCAAGCTCCGCGAACTGCACAATTTCGTCATAGTGTTCATCAATGAAGCTCTTAGGGTAGCCTATAATTGCGCCGTTGAGATATACATTTTCCTTGGCTGACAACTCCATGTCAAAACCTGTTCCAAGTGTCAGAAGCTGTATCTTTTTTCTGTCCACAAGCACTTCTCCACTTGTAGGCTTTAGTGCTCCCGAGACAATTCTAAGAAGTGTACTTTTTCCCGAACCGTTAGTTCCTATGATGCCGACAATTTCACCCTGCATTACATCAAAACTTATGTTGTCAAGGGCTAGAAATTCCCGATATGAAACTTGTCGCTTTAACCGCTGTATCAGATATTCTTTGAAGCCTGATGCGTTACTTGTGGATATTTTAAATTTCATGCTCACATTTCTAACACTTATAACCGGAGCTGATAAATTTTCTTTAATTCTATTTTTGTTTATTTGCATCTCATCCATTTTTTACACCCTCTGCATCACATCATTTTCTTTTTTCTTGAATATCAGCAGTCCAAGCGAAAGCGAAATTCCCACCGCCACAATAAGCTTTATCCACGCTGAATAGTGCGGTACGCGGTTATACACAACG
>JBNMKO010000165.1:0-4543 GCA_050874385.1 Eubacteriales bacterium | reverse complement strand
GTTGTTCACAGTATTTTCTTGTGCATTGTTATTTGCATCATTGTTGTTTACATTTTTCTTCTGTGCGGTATTCCTCGCGATGTTCATTTCCCTCGGTGCACCCACCAACAAATGAATGTTGTTCGCTGACCCTCCGGAAAATACTACCCGGATATCCTTTCCGATATCTATGAAGTCGCCGGGATGAAGTGTGAGTTTCAGCATGGGAACCTCCTTGGTCGGAATTTTTGATTATGCAACAATTTCTACAAAATGTTGCATCTATCTTATGTGATATTTAAATCATGGATAAATATAGGGAATTTTATTGCAGATTTTTGTTATGAATACATGAATTGATTAGAATAAAAAACCGCGTAAATCAAGGCATTACAGCACTTTTTGACATATTTACATCCACCTTTTTTCATGCAAATATTTGCTGTTAAATATGTCTTAGCAACAAATACATTACTCAAAAAATCCTTCTTACAATTTTAAAAAAATTTAAAAGATGGGGTTAAGTATTGACAGAAACGTCCGAAATATAGTGTGTAAATAAAAAATGCAACATTTTGTAGAAAATGTTGCATTTTTTTGTACGCAAAAAAAGCCGATGAGCCCTTTATTTTAAAGGAAATCATCGGCTTTTATGCCGTCACATTAAAGATATAACTTTTTCTTATGGCTGCTTTTTTGTTTTTAGTTTTCAGATTTCTCTTTCCTCAATGGCTTCACTTAAATTGCACATAGCTGCCGCTCCTTTCTCCAATTCTTCCATCATTGGAATATTATACTCTTCCTCAAGACGTTTCTTTTTCTCTTTGATTTCAAAAGTATCTGAAATCAATGTCGATAGGGAGGTACATTATATTAATCATTCACAAACTCCCTCGCCTTCTCCTCCGTCAGAGAAAACTTTTCCATAATCTTTTGGACAACAACCTCTTTTGGAATTCCCAATTCTTTCAGTGTATCAACGAGTCCTCTTATCCCCTTTTCTATTCCCTGCTCTATTCCCTTTTCTATTCCTTGCTCTATTCCCTTTTCTATTCCCTGCTGTATCCCTTTTTCTATTCCCTGCTCTATCCCTTTTTTAATCCCTTTTTCCTCAACAACATTACTCAAGTTACACATACTGTTAAACCTCCCTTCCAATTCCGTTGTTATCTTCATGTCATACTTTTCTTCAAGCTTTCTCTTTTTTGTGTCACTGTCCTCACTTGAAAGAACATCCTCAAGCATCGCTATAAGCTTGTTCTGTGACTCGGCTACATTGTCATTATTCCTTATGCGAATTACTATTCCGCACATCTTGTCAAGCTTTGGGAAATCATATTTCTTGCCAAAAATAGTATCAGAGGTGAGACTGATTCGGCTTATCGACTCCTCCCCATCATCTGTGTCCATACATATCCAGATGCTGTACACCTTTTTTATGTTATCGTACTCACTTTTTGCAAAATTAACTCCCTTTTGGGAAGATATAAGCCTTGCAAGGTAAAATACTATCCGGCTCTCAATATGATACTTAAGCTTGCTGAAATCCGTACTCTGCTGTGCCTCAACATTGATAATAATCTCAAGAGAACTTTCAGCAATTATAAGCATAAAACGGATATCATAAGTTATGTAGCCCTCATTCGGAACCGCATCCTCCGTCTGTACGCTCTCTATCTTCTCCAAATTTGTCAATCCCGGTTGTATAGGAACAACTCCCACCTTGATACTGTCACGGTCAATGCATTGCATAATCTCATCTATACTGAGGTCTTTCACTTCTGTCACCGTATACTTCACAATCCGCGCAAGAATCTGAATATCGGACAGAATTTCTTTTACATTCTTATCGTACCTTGCTTTAAGTGAGTCAACCGCTTCTATCGTATTTCCCAAATGCGTCTGTATCTTCATTTTTTTACTCCTCAACATTACAAGTACTTATAACTTTTTCTTTATCGATTACAAATATTCTGATTTTATTATATCTCTAAAGATACAATGTTTCAACACATTATTCATAAATAATTCCCAATGAGCCCACCTTCCACCCCATTCATGAATTTTGCAACAAGGTTAATGATTTCACTATCCCAAATCTTATTCACCAAGGTTGTGTAATCAAAAAGTCGCATATTTATCTTTTACAAAAAATTTTATCTCCTAAATTATATTGTTTTTTAGGAGATAAATTAAATATCAGGACATAACCACATATATTTCTATCATTCCAAATATTATAGAATTTTATAAAATTACTTAAATTTGCAGGCAAAAAAGGCTTTCATACCGGATTAATCCGTATGAAAGCCTTTCAAAAACCATATCGTTATTTAATTAGAAATTATTATTCCAATGGAAACTACTTTTCATTGAAAATCTTATTTTTATAGCAAAATACTCTTTCATAAAAAATTACTTTTCTAAAAATTCATTTTCCATAAAAAGTTATCTCTCCAAAAGGAATTTTATTTCCAGTAGAAATTTTATTTCTATAAGAAAATGCCATAAGTCAGCTAGGATTAGCCAAGTAAGGAGAGAACTCCCTGTGTTGACTGGTTAGCCTGTGCGAGCATTGACTGTCCAGCCTGTGCAAGAATGTTGTTCTTGCTGTACTCAACCATCTCCTCAGCCATATCTACATCACGGATACGGGACTCTGCTGATGTTGTGTTCTCAACGATGTTGTCGAGGTTGTCAATTGTGTGCTCAAGTCTGTTCTGAACTGCACCGAGTGATGAACGCTGCTCTGATACCTTCTGAAGTGCATCGGATATTGCATCTACTGCATATGTAGCTGCAACACCTGTATCATCTGATACATTGATACCCTTAATTCCAAGGTATGAGGAGTTCATTGCCTCAATGTTGACATTAATCTTGTTGGTCATGTCTGCGTCAGAACCTACATGAAGGTTGAAATTTAACTTGTCCGCTACCTCTGTTTTTGCAAGATTAATCTTGAATGTACCCGTACCATTTGTAAGAGTAACTGCTGTAGCTGCATTATTATCAACTCCGACCTTAGCATTACCCTCTGTATCACCAATCTGATTAGCCTTTAAAAGTTCCTCAGATGCAAGCTTATAAGCCTTACCTTTTGAAATAACAGATGAATTTGTATCATCAATTCCATCATCAGCAGTTCCACCCTTCGCTGCTGTATCATCCATAACGTACAGAGAATCCGAACCTGCTGAAACTGTCACACCTTTAAGTTATATGGTAATCATATTTTCCTAACCGTAGAATCCGAACCTGCTGAAACTGTCACACCTTTAAGAGCCTTTATTGCATCCAAATTAGTATATACGCCAGATAAAGCTGTTCCGTTACCATCACCCTTATCTTTTGGCTCTGTAGCATACCAACCTGCGTTCCAACCATCAGTCTCTGAACCAGCAGTTGTACTTGCAGCCTTCTTCGCATAATAAGTATACTCTGTACCATTTATTGTAACTTTTTTACCTGCTGCATCAGTAATGCTGTTATCTGTCAAAAGCTTGCTCAAATCATCAGCATCTCCACCAACAGTATAGTTCTTACCACCTATTGTCACATCATCCCCAGCCTTGAGAGAATCCATCACAAATGTAGCTGTACCATCATTGTTGTTTGTGAGTGTTCCCTTGAGACCTGCATCATGAGCCTCAAGATACATCTTCTTAGTAGCTCCGTCAGCATCGCCCTTTAAGAGGTATGTCTCATTGAACTTTGTTGTCTCGGATACACGGTCAATCTCTGTTGTGAGCTGTGAAATCTCGTCCTGAATAGCGTCACGGTCTGTCTTGGAATTAGTACCGTTGGAAGCCTGAACTGCAAGCTCATTCATTCTCTGAAGCATTGAGTGAACCTCTGTGAGTGCACCTTCTGCTGTCTGCACCGATGATACGCCATCCTCAGCGTTAGATGAAGCCTGGTCAAGTCCTCTTATCTGCTTTCTCATCTTCTCGGAAATTGTAAGTCCTGCTGCATCATCTGCTGCACGGTTAATTCTGTAACCAGATGACAACTTCTCTGTTGACTTGCTCTGTGCATTTGTTGTGATGTTTAACATTCTGTTGGCATTTACTGCCTGTAAATTGTGCTGTACTACCATATTTAATTTACCTCCATGTCGTTATCTGCCAGATTCCTTTCCGGCAGAATTTTATTTTTATTTATAATAAGTACGGAGACCCTAGGATTTCTCCGTATTATTACCGATGAGTTTAATTGCCCTCTGTTGTGGGCTGACTGTTTCGTCTGTTTTTCTTTTCCTGCTTTATAATCTCAACAATCTCCTTCTGCGCCTGCGCTGACAGTTTAGGTTCAGCGTAGTATTTTGAAGGCTTTCTGCTGTTGCTTTTGGAATTATTACTTGCAGTGCCTTTGTATGCGGTGTTATTGTTTACAACGCTATTGTGCGCAGTATTGTTGTTCACAGTGTTGTTATTCGCAGTATTTTCTTGTGCATTGTTATTTGCATCATTGTTGTTTACATTTTTCTTCTGTGCGGTATTCCTCGCGATGTTCATTTCCCTCGGTGCATCCACCAACAAATGAATGTTGTTCGCTGACCCTC
>JBNMKO010000164.1:0-4582 GCA_050874385.1 Eubacteriales bacterium | reverse complement strand
GTACTTGCATTATTTTAAACATTATGATATAATATCTTTTGATTTGTGATACATGTTGACTGGCAAGAGTGGGTGTGAACCCACTCTTTCGTTTTAGTTGGCGACATGCAGGGTATATTTGGAGCATTTTGGAAGATTGTGTTTGAACAGGAAAGGAAATTATGGCAAGAAGAGAAGAATATGAGGCAAAAGCTGAGGCAATGATTACACCTATAATAGAGGCTAATCATTTTGAGCTGGTTGATGTTGAGTATGTCAAGGAGGGAAGCAATTGGTATCTGCGCGCTTACATTGACAAGGAAGGCGGAATTACGGTTGATGACTGTGAACTTGTTAGCAGGGCTTTTTCTGATTTGCTTGACAAGGATGATTTCATTGATGACGCGTATATTCTTGAGGTCAGCTCACCGGGACTTTTAAGACCATTAAAGAAGGACAAGGACTTCAAGAGAAACATTGGAAATGAAGTTGAGCTTAGACTTTACAAGGCGGTCAACAAGGTCAAGGAGGACAGAGGAATACTCACGGCATTTGATGACAGCACGGTTACAATAGAGCATGAGGACGGCACAACGGCTGTCTATGAAAGGGCAGCGCTTGCACTCATAAGACTTGCTTTTGATTTTTAAAAAACAGCCTATATAGCGGAAATGGAGGATATGATGAACAAGGAATTAATTGAGGCACTTAATGAGCTTGAGAAGGAAAAGGAGATAAGCAAGGAGAAGCTTCTTTTGGCAATCGAGACTTCACTTTTGACAGCATGCAAGAACCATTTTGGAAAGTCAGACAACTTTAAGGTGACAATAAACAGGGAGACAGGTGACTTTAAGGTTATAGCTGAGAAGGAGGTAGTGGACGACGTTACTGATGACGCTACACAGATAAGCCTTGCGGATGCAAAGATGATTAACGCCAAGTATGATATCGGCGATAAGGTGAATGTAGAGGTCAAGTCCAAGGATTTCGGACGTATTGCAATTCAGGTTGCAAAGAACGTGATTTTGCAGACAATCCGCGAGGAGGAGAGAAACGTACTCTTTGACCAGTACAGCAGCAAGGAGAAGGAAGTTGTCACAGGTGTTGTACAGCGCTATGTCGGAAGAAATGTTATTATCAATCTTGGAAAAGTCGATGCCACACTCAATGAGAGCGAGATGGTAAAGGGCGAGACATTTAAGCCTAACGACCGCGTTAAGGTGTATGTGCTTGAGGTAAAGAACGGAAACAAGGGACCTAAGATTTTAGTTTCAAGAACACATCCTGAGCTTGTAAAGAGACTTTTTGAGGCTGAGGTTGCAGAAGTCCGCGACGGAACTGTTGAGATTATGAATGTGGCAAGAGAAGCCGGTTCAAGAACCAAGATTGCAGTGTGGTCAAGCAATCCGGACGTAGACCCTGTAGGAGCATGTGTAGGTATCAACGGCGCGAGAGTAAATGCGGTTGTTGAGGAGCTTGGCGGAGAGAAGATTGATATCGTTGCATGGAATGAGAATGCGGCTTACTTAATCGAGAATGCTTTAAGCCCTGCCAAGGTTGTGTCTGTTATCGCTGACGACGAGGCAAAGACGGCAAGAGTTGTCGTTCCTGATTATCAGCTCTCACTTGCAATCGGCAAGGAAGGACAGAACGCGAGACTTGCAGCTAAGCTCACAGGCTTTAAGATTGATATAAAGAGTGAGTCACAGATGAAGGAATTAGGAGAGGACTACATGACACCTTACAGTGAGAATGAGAGCTATGAGGAGAATGAGTACTCACAGAACGATGATGATAACTATGAGGAGAATGCTTCCGAGTCAGAGGAGCAGTAATTTTTACGGTTATAAGTATTGATAGAAAGTGTGATGTTATGGCTGTTACCAGAAAAATACCACAAAGGCAGTGCTTGGGCTGTGGTGAGATGAAGGACAAAAAATCCATGCTCAGAGTTATAAAGACACCGGAAGGGGAAATACTTCTCGATGAAACCGGACGAAAGAACGGGCGTGGCGCATATATATGTGCGGACATGGCATGTCTTAACAAGGCAGTCAAATCGAAGGGCTTGGAACGCTCACTAAAGTGTCAGATACCTTCCGATGTATATGAAGCACTCAAAAAGGAGTTAGAGAGAATTGAATCAAGATAGAATACTTTCAATGATAGGTCTGGCCACCAAAGCAGGAGCGGTTACGAGTGGTGAGTTTTCTGTGGATAAGGCCATAAAGGCAGGAAAGGCCCGCCTTGTTATCATAGCAGATGACGCATCGGACAGGACAAAGAAGGGCTTTAAGGATTCCTGTTCATTTTACAAGGTTCCGCTTGTGATATATAAGGACAAGGAGACACTTGGACATTCAATGGGAAAACAGTTTCGTGCGTCGTTGGCAATTCTCGACACAGGATTTGCTAATTCCATTTTGAAAAAATGCAGGGAATTGACGGATTCACAGGTCGAAATAATTGAAGGAGGTAATGCTGATGCCTAAAATGAGAATATATGAGTTATCAAAGGAATTAGATTTAAAGAACAGTGATATAGTAGAATTTTTACAGAGTAAGAATGTGGATGTAAAGAGCCATTCAAGCAGCATAGATGATACTGCTATTGACATGGTAAAGAAGCATTTTGGAAAGGGTACAACAGTGCAGAATACAGAAGCACCTAAGGAGATAAAGGAACAGACTGCCAAGACCGAACCGGCAGCAAAGCATGAGAATAATACACAGGCACAGCTGGCTAAGAGCGAGCAGACAAAGCCTGCCGAGAAAAAATCACATATAACGGCTGTGTATAATCCACACAACAGTGACCGCAAGGATATCCGCGATAATAATAACCGCAGACAGGATAACAATGGCGGAAACAGGGATAGTAACGGCTACAGACGTGACGGAAACCGTCAGGATGGAAACAGAGACGGAAACAACAACGGTTTCAGACGTGATGGAAACAGGGACAACAACGGCTACAGACGTGACGGAAACCGTCAGGATGGAAACAGGGACGGAAACAGCAACGGATTTAGACGCGATGGAAACAGGGACAACAATGGTTTCAGACGTGACGGAAACCGCCCGGATGGAAACAGAGACGGAAATAACAACGGATTTAGACGTGATGGAAACAGGGATAACAATGGTTTCAGACGCGACGGAAACCGCCCGGATGGAAACAGAGACGGAAATAACAACGGTTTCAGACGCGATGGAAATCGTCCAAATGGCGGAAACAGAGACGGATTTAACAAGGACGGCGCAAGAAATGACAGAGGCGACAACAGAAGACCTGGCGGAAACGGCAACTTCAGAGGCGGCAACAGGGATAATTTCTCTAAGGACGCAGACGCTAAGGGCGGAATGGGTGACGCAAGAGAGGTACGCGAGGCTAAGGAGCAGAGAAGCCGTGAGCGTGAGAACCGCTTGAATGACCGCAACAAGTACGACCGCGAGGAGAGAAAAGAGAACACAAAGGGACTTGAAAAGACTGTCAAGAACAACAAGCCTGCGGCAAAACAGCAGGAGGAAGATACAATCAAGACACTTGTGCTTCCTGATGTTCTCACAATCAAGGAACTTGCAGAGAAGATGAAGCTACAGCCGGCAGCGGTTGTAAAGACTCTTTTCTTAAAGGGTACAATAGTTACAGTAAATCAGGAGATTGACTTTGACACAGCGGAGGAGATTGCACTTGAGTTCAACTGCATCTGTGAGCATGAGGTAAAGGTCGATGTTATCGCAGAGCTCTTAAAGGAGGATGAGGAAGACCCGGCAACACTTGTTCCAAGACCACCTGTTGTTTGTGTAATGGGACATGTTGACCATGGTAAGACATCTCTTCTCGATGCAATCCGTTCAACAAATGTGACATCAAGAGAGGCCGGCGGTATCACACAGCACATCGGTGCTTACACGGTTGAGATAAATGGTCAGCAGATTACGTTCCTCGACACACCGGGACATGAGGCGTTCACGGCGATGAGAATGCGTGGAGCACAGTCAACGGATATCGCAATTCTTGTTGTTGCGGCAGATGACGGTGTAATGCCACAGACTGTTGAGGCTATCAACCATGCCAAGGCGGCAGGCATTGACATTATCGTTGCTGTAAATAAGATAGATAAGCCTAACGCTAATGTTGAGAAAGTTAAGCAGGAGCTTGTCGAGTACGGACTTGTAGCAGAGGATTGGGGCGGCGATACAATATTTGCACCAGTTTCTGCACATACTAAGGAAGGTATCGATAACCTTCTTGAGATGGTTTTACTCACAGCAGAGATGAGAGAGTTGAAGTCAAATCCTAACCGCCGCGCAAGAGGTCTTGTCATCGAGGCACAGCTTGACAAGGGAAGGGGTCCTGTGGCAACACTTCTCGTTCAGAAGGGTACACTCCATGTCGGAGATGCAGTGGCAGCGGGTCCATGCTTTGGTAAGATAAGAGCCATGATTGACGACAAGGGGCGCAAGATTAAGGAGGCTGGCCCGGCAACACCTGTTGAGGTATTAGGTCTCAACGATGTTCCGGGTGCAGGCGAGATATTTGTGTCACCAGCCACCGAGAAGGAGGCGAGAGCTTTCGCTGACACCTTCATCCGTGAGG
>JBNMKO010000163.1:0-4605 GCA_050874385.1 Eubacteriales bacterium | reverse complement strand
GAGCAAGGGTGTGTTCTACAATTTTCCATCTGCTGAAAAAATTATTGAAGCAGGTGAGGAAGGTCTTAGAGAATGTAAGACAGGTTTTCGTGCGCCGTATATAATGGATGCCTGTATAAGATTTAGAGATGGCGAACTTGATGAGAAGATGCTAAGAGGTCTTGATTATGAGACTGTTATGTGTGAACTTATGAAGGTTCATGGTATAGGGGAGAAGGTGGCTAACTGCATTGCACTTTTTGGACTTTCAAAGAGAAACGCATTTCCTGTAGATGTGTGGATAAAGCGCATTATGGAGGAAATGTATATCGGACATGAGGCTGACAAGAAGGAGATTGCAAAGCTGGCAGAGGGGCTTTTCGGGGAGTACGGCGGATATGCTCAGCAGTATCTTTTCTATTATGGGAAGGAAATGAAAATCGGGAAATAGGGTGAAAGCTTAATCGTTTGAAAAAAATATAAAAAATATATAAAATGGGTTGCAATCTCAAATTCATCTGCTATAATTAGCACTGTGATGATGTGAGTGATAATTCTACTTGAAGTAGAACAGATGAAGGGCAAAGCGATTTGACCCTCATATCATATAGCTTTTACCGCGAAGCGGTGGAATGGAGGATATCATGAAGTTAGTACCATTAGGAGACAGAGTAGTTTTAAAGCAGTTAGTAGCAGAGGAGACAACCAAGTCAGGTATCGTTTTACCTGGTCAGGCTAAGGAGAAGCCACAGCAGGCTGAGGTTGTAGCTGTAGGCCCTGGCGGAGTGGTTGACGGCAAGGAAGTCACAATGCAGGTTAAGGTCGGCGACAAGGTTATCTTTTCAAAGTACTCAGGCACAGAGGTTAAGCTTGAGGACACAGAGTACATCGTTGTAAAGCAGGGCGATATTCTCGCAATCGTTGAGTAATTTTTTCTGTTTGATGCTCACGCAAATATTTGTGGATGCAGATTGAGCCGGTTAAAATCGTGAGAGCTGTTTTGCAAAGAGAAAATAAGAATACATTGGTGAGTGACAGAATTTATATTTGATGCTCACAAAATTATATAATTAAAATTAAAATTTTTTATTTTTGCTCCATGCCATTGATGGATGACAGGAGCGATATGGAGGTTTAATTATGGCTAAGGAAATTAAGTATGGCGCAGAAGCCAGAGCAGCATTAGGAGCTGGTGTTAACCAGTTAGCAGATACAGTAAGAGTGACACTTGGACCTAAGGGACGTAACGTGGTTCTTGACAAGTCATACGGCGCACCACTCATCACAAACGATGGTGTGACAATCGCTAAGGAGATTGAGCTTGAAGACCCATTTGAGAACATGGGCGCACAGCTTGTAAAGGAAGTTGCGACAAAGACTAACGATGTAGCAGGTGATGGTACAACAACAGCTACAGTTCTTGCACAGGCTATGATTAACGAAGGCATGAAGAACCTCGCAGCAGGCGCTAACCCAATCATCCTCAGAAAGGGTATGAAGAAGGCTACAGATAAGGCTGTTGAGGCTATAGCTTCAATGAGCTCTAAGATTACAGGTTATGAGCAGATTGCAAAGGTTGCTGCTATTTCAGCAGGCGATGAGGGTGTTGGTCAGCTCGTTGCAGACGCTATGGAAAAGGTTACAAACGATGGCGTTATAACAATTGAAGAGTCAAAGACAATGAAGACAGAGCTTGACCTTGTTGAAGGTATGCAGTTTGACAGAGGTTATGTATCAGCATACATGGCAACAGATATGGATAAGATGGAGGCAGTTCTTGAGAACCCATACATCCTTATCACAGACAAGAAGATTTCCAACATTCAGGAAATTCTTCCAATCCTTGAGCAGATTGTACAGTCAGGCGCTAAGCTTCTCATCATCGCAGAGGATATCGAGGGCGAGGCTCTTACAACACTTATCGTAAATAAGCTCCGTGGTACATTCTCTGTAGTAGGTGTCAAGGCTCCGGGCTACGGTGACAGAAGAAAAGAGATGTTAAAGGATATAGCAATCCTCACAGGTGGTCAGGTAATCTCAGAGGAGCTTGGTCTTGAGCTTAAAGAGACAACAATCGACATGCTTGGTCGTGCTAAGTCCGTTAAGGTTCAGAAGGAGAACACAATCATCGTTGACGGCTGTGGTGATAAGGCTGATATCACAGCAAGAGTTAACCAGATTAAGAAGCAGATTGAGGAGACAACATCCGATTTCGACAGAGAGAAGCTTCAGGAGAGACTTGCAAAGCTCGCAGGCGGTGTTGCAGTTATCCGCGTAGGTGCTGCTACTGAGACAGAGATGAAGGAGGCAAAGCTTCGTCTTGAGGACGCTCTCGCAGCTACAAAGGCAGCAGTTGAGGAAGGTATCATTCAGGGTGGTGGTTCAGCATATATCCACGCATCCAAGGAAGTTGCAAAGCTTGCAGCAGAGCTTGAGGGCGATGAGAAGACAGGTGCAAGAATTATCCTCAAGGCACTTGAGGCTCCACTTTTCCACATCGCAGCAAACGCAGGTCTTGAAGGCTCCGTTATCATCAACAAGGTTCGTGAGTCCGAGGTTGGCGTAGGTTTCGATGCTCTCAACGAGGAGTATGTAAACATGGTTGATGCAGGTATTCTTGACCCGGCAAAGGTTACAAGAAGCGCACTTCAGAACGCAACAAGCGTAGCATCTACATTCCTCACAACTGAGTCAGCAGTTGCAAATATCAAGGAAGATACTCCGGCTATGCCAGCAGGCGCAGGAATGGGCGGAATGATGTAAGCGTTAGCTACGAGCCGTGGCAAAATGAAAAAATGGTACATGTGGTGTAAATTTATTTGCGACCACATGTACCATTTTTTTATTTTATCCGGCGACAGCCGGATATCGAATGTGCCGCAAGGCACATGAGATAAGCCACGGCGGATGTGGGGAAAGCCTAAGATGCAAATATATTTTGACCATAGAGAATAATGGTGTATAATTGAATTTATAAATGGAAATTGGGGCAAATAAAAGTTATGGACTTTGAAACATTTGTAAAGGTCGTCGAAAAAGCAAAAATGGAAACTCCTTTGCTTTTTGAGTTACAGCATGACAACATTCCAACAATGAAAGATGTAATTACATTTCAAGAGCAATATCAAATTATTCTGCCGGAGAAATACATACAGGTTCTCTTAAATTATGGCGGTGGATATTTTGGATATGCCAACGTCTATTCTTTAGATAAGGATAGTTATTTTTTCATTTTCAATTATAACCCAGTCAATGTGAAAGATTTGTTTTTCATAGCTGACAATGAGTGTGGGGATTATTATGCTTTTCAAGTGGAAGGTAATAAGTGCGGTGAAAAAGTAGTTTTTTATGACCATGAGAGCAATACCGTACAAGAGACAGCTTTCTCTGATGTTTTAGAATATCTTGCAAAAATAGGATTGCATCAATAATAAAAATTCCGGTTTGGAGGAGGGGAGATAAAATGGCTTACAAAGTATCTGATAAGAGAAAATGGACTCCACAGGAGGTTCAGCAATGGTATTGTGATACATATCGTAATACGAGAGCTTTTATATATCGCAATCCAGATGATTTGAATATAATTGTAAAGAAACCAAGACGTGAGGGATTGACTGTGAATTGGGCTAATCCAAAGGCTTATCTGCTGCAAGGAATAATTCTTGCGCTTGTGTTTTTAATTGTATTTTTGCTAAAATAGAACAGCGGCGGTAGATAGAGGAAATAGTATAATGTATTTGCTTGTAGAGGTTATTTTTTATACAGGGCAGCGAAAAACTTTGCCCAAAGCAGGTTATCGTCCAGATGTGGTCTTTGGTAAATCGGGAGATTATTGGGGAATTACTTTTATTGAATTGCAAGCCGACAAATTCGACTTTTCAACTCCGGCAATAGTAAAATTTACGTTTGAAGATTGCCATTACAAAGAGGTTTGCGTCGGGCAGCAGTTTTCAATCATGGAAGGTGCTCACAAAGTTGGGGAGGGGAAAATTATTTCGATGGATATGCAAAATAAATTAAATTCATCAATTATAATGTAAAGCCGGTATTTAAAGAATGTTATCGTGTCTTGAAAAATGGTGGAATATTTATAATGATGGCACCAAGTCCAATAAATTATTTATGTGATTATATTGACGATGAACACGGAGGATATTATAAGGCTGTAAATCGAATGCCATATTGCTCTGCTGATTTTGATAGTACAAGCAGCTGGGTGGAGTATGGACACACTATGGAAGATTATTTGGGTGGGCAAATTGATAATGACAATAGAAGAAATTTTTAGTGATTTATATGATAAATATGGTGAAGATTTTAATTGGTATATGATTCCATTAACACAGGCTGATGGAGTGTTTGCTACTGAATTGAAAAATGAAATTGGTGAAGACCACTTCTTATATGATAAAAGAATTTGGGCAGTAGCAAAGTGTAAATCTAATGCTGATGTGTTATATGTTACTGACAACGGAAGGAATGTGAACATCTACTATATTTTCCATTTGACTTACTCAAAGCATAATTCTGATGGATTTCCGCGATATGAAGAATTAAAAGATGTATATGCAGTAAAAGCATTTATTGAGCAGTCCATAATTTGAAAATAAAATATAAACCACAACT
>JBNMKO010000162.1:0-4644 GCA_050874385.1 Eubacteriales bacterium | reverse complement strand
CCGATATAGGTTGTAGGCTCTACAAGCCACAGCACCACATCCACATCGTTCATGGTCTGCTTTGCCGCATTTACCATGTACTCGCCGAGCTTGTTCTTCGCCTTGTGTATTCCCGGAGTATCAAGAAAGATAATCTGCCCCCTCTCCTCCGTGTAAACCGTCTGAATCCTGTTTCTTGTCGTCTGCGGCTTGTTGGACGTTATTGCAATCTTCTGTCCTATAAGCCTGTTCATAAGTGTCGATTTTCCGACATTCGGGCGACCTATGAGCGCCACAAATCCTGTCTTTAATTCAGCCATTTTAATCTCCCATGTCACTTCTTTTTGGATATTCGCAATCCACTTCTCTACTTGCTATGCAAGAGGCTCAATGACATCAAACATGTCTTTCGCCTCATTTATCTTATCCTCATTTCCGACTACGCAGAAATATCCGTCGTCAAGCACAGCCTTAACCATGCCCTCAAGCGCCCTGACATCATCCAAAGTGGCGTTTAACACCTCGTCTCTCTCCTTTTGAAGCATCTGCTCGCTCAGACCGCTTACATACGCGTCAAACGATGATGAACCCTTTGCTGAAGGTGTCTTAGGAATGTCAATGTCGGAGATTGTTCCTATAACATACTTGGTCATCTCTCTCTCATCCGCCTCAAAATTTGCCACATACTCAGGAGCATTCTCATATATCTCGTTGGTCTTTTCAAGGTTAGGGTCTCTGTAGGATGTGAATGCGCCGAGTGAACTTGCAAATCCGCCAAATGCCGCGCCACAGCCGTATGCGCCGCCCTTTACACGGATATTGTTCCACAGATAATCGCTGTTCATCATGCTTGCGAGTATCCTCATTGCGCCTGTGTACTCTACGCCCGCCTTTGAGTAATCTCCGACACGGCACACGAAGTTGACCTGTCCGCTGGTCTTTAGCGCAAGTCTTGTCTTTTTGAGTTCAAGCTTTCTTGAAACCTTTGGAAGCTCATCGGACTTCAATGTGTTTACAAGCTCCTCGACAAGTCCGCCAACAAGCTCATAACCCTTGTCATCCGCTGTGTATGATACTATAAGATTGCACTTTGCAAAAATCTTTTCTGCTGCCTTCTTCATGCCCTCCACAAGTGCTTCCTTCTTCTCGTCATAGTTCTTGTACGCATCATCGAGGAAGCTGTAGAAGCCTCTGCCGGAAATCAGTTTTCTCATCGCGCCGCTCTCATTTATCTGTGCCGCAAGCTCTGCAACGCCGACTGCATTTCCCGTGCTCTGCATTCTCATCTGAATACCAGCCTTTGTCTCACCTATAATCTCCTTGAGACGCTTGTAATCGTCAAGCACTGTATGGTTCATAATCTCCTCGATAAGCTCTGTAAGCGCACCGAGGTCGTCATAGAGTGCCTTTCCGGTGATATCAAGTGAATAGCGGTAATCCTTTGAAGGCTTCACAAAAGGAGTTGCGCCTGTATTTACAGCTATACCGCCTGTTCTTATATCCATCGCATTTGACAGCTCGACAAAGCTGTACTTCTCTGTTCCGATTGCGCCTAATACTTTTGAGAGAAGTCCCACATAGCACAAAAGCTCGTCATCCACCTTGTCGAGATTGAAGCTGAGTCTCAAATATCCTATTCCGTTGGTATTGATATTGTGGTGGACAACCTTGACACCCGCAATGCTCTTTTCCGTATTGTAAAGCTTTGCAGCCTTCTTTCCGATATCCTCTCTTTTAAGGAGCGGAATGCTCTCAAGTTCTTCCCTTGTCGACGGCTCACTCTGGTACTCCTTCAAAGCCTTGGTGTCATCCACAAGTGCCTGAAGCTGTTCCCTTGTAAGTGTCTTTTTGTACTCCTCAAGCTTCTTGGCTGTGGCTGCCTCAACTTTCGCCGTATATCCAATCTCAGGCTTTAACACGACGATTGATGAATGTGGATTTTCCAAAAAGTATTTCTTTATAAGCTGCTCAAAATAGTCTGTGTCAACCTGCTTCTTTAAGAAGTCATAAGCCTCGCCAAGCTGCACGTTGATAAAAGGCTTGTTGTCGTCATAAAGCCATGTTGTCAGCATATCCAATCCGTACATAAGTCCCTTTGGCCATCTTCCAAAATCTGCCTCCCTGTAGCGGAACTCATTGTAATTAATTCCGGCTCTCAATGTATCTTTGTTAATGCCCTCTTTTACAAGCTTCTCAAAGGCTTCCCTGATAATTCTTGCAAACTCTTCCTCCCTGTCAGCATTTGTGTTTGTCGCCATAATTGTGACCATAGGCTGTCTAACCGAATCATCATAAGAACCGCTTACATCCTCACCAATTCCGGCATCTATAAGAGCCTGACGCACAGGTGCTCCCGGAGCATTGAAAAGTGCATATTCAAGAACGGTAAACGCAAGTGACAGATTTATATCGCCGGACTCACCGATGGAGGCATTGTATGCGAGGTACGTCTTATTTTCCGTTCCCTCCTCCTCTGTCACGGAATACACACCCTCAACTCTTCCTGCCTTGTCAAACGGCTTCTGGTAAGGGATATCCGAGTCAACCTTAATCTCGTCATATTTTCCAAGATACTCCCTGTCAAAATACTCAAGTCTCTCCTCCATGTCACAGTTGCCGTACACGAAAATGTAGCTGTTAGCCGGATGATAGAGTGTTCTGTGGAAATTTACAAACTGCTCGTAGCTCAAATCAGGGATGAACTCAGGGTCTCCGCCCGACTCAGTAGCGTAAGGTGTCTCAGGATATAGCGATTTGAGGCACATGCGGTAAACCCTCTGTGTAGGTGATGAGAAAGCTCCCTTCATCTCATTGTAGACAACGCCGTTGTATGTGAGAGGTGCATCCACATCCGCAAGCTCGTAGTGCCAGCCCTCCTGCTTGAAAATCTGCTCTCTCGTGTAAATATTCGGGTGGAAAACCGCGTCCAAATATACGTCAGTGAGATTTTTGTAATCCACATCATTGCAGCTCGCAATAGGGTAGATTGTCTTGTCAGGGAATGTCATGGCATTCAAAAATGTGTTGAGTGAACCCTTGACAAGCTCCACAAACGGGTCTTTTGCAGGGTACTTTTCAGAACCGCACAGCACTGAATGTTCAAGAATATGCGGAACTCCCGTACTGTCAGCAGGCGGTGTCTTAAAACCTATACAAAACACCTTGTTCTCATCATCGTTGGAAACCATGGCAATTCTCGCACCTGATTTCTTATGCTTAAACAGATATCCCTTTGAAGCTATGTCTTCAAGGTTCTGCTCCATAACAAGCTCGTAAACTTCTTTGTTGTAATTCATCTAAGTCTCCATTCCGGGAACGCATAATCTATGTTGCGCATAGCGCAGGATATCAAAAAATCCTTTTACCCACCCTGTGCCGTCCCCACACACAGGTTCGCTGTCAAAGACATAACATACTTGAGTTTAATTTTACCACCAACACTATGTTTAATGCAAGAAAAAAAGAAACCCGGATGATGGACTATTTCCAGATTTCTTTTTTATCATTTATTACAATATTCCTATTTATAATTTCCCTTTATTATAGGAGAAAGCGGCTTATATATGAACAATGTCACAACCACGCTGACCATCGCTTTGACAAACGTAAACGGCAGGTTGAATATCAGAAGCGCCGGAAGGAGCGATGTCACGCTCGGCAGAATTGCGGAGTACATTCCGATAATTACTTCCATAGGAAACGCAATCTTGTCATAGAGCGGATATATTATAAAATAGTTGGACACCACGCCGACGATGGACATTATGACGGCTCCGCTTATAAGTGCTATCACCGCACCCTTCTTTGTCTTGTGCTTCTTATATATAAGTCCCACAGGAACTACAAAAGCGACTCCAAGTATGAAGTTAGACAGCTCGCCGACCCACATTGTATGTGAGATTGCAAGGTGCAGAATATTTTTTAAAAGACATACTAAAACTCCCGCCATCGGTCCCATCGAAAGTGCGGCAATCACAGCAGGCATCTCTGAAAAATCCATTGTCAAAAAGCTTGGAACGATTGGGATTTTGAACCCGAAAAGGTATAAAACATACGACACCGCCGTGAACATAGCGGTAACTGTCAGTGCACGAACACTGAGAAAAGACTTCTTATTCATTATAATCCTCCTAAAGGCAAACGCCTTCTTCTTTCATCCGGACTTTACCGTTGGTATGGGAATTGCACCCAATCAGCCGCAAAAAGCGGGTCGCAGACTATACTGCCAGTCGAGAATTGCCGTCAAGTAAAATATTCATGCCGGCTCACTCTGCCCTGAAGGTTGGAGATATTTCTCTAACTTCCAAATAGTATGTGTTACTTTACATTACATTTGTCCATCGTCTGTAGAATACCATGATAATCCAAAACGGTCAAGAACTTCCTGTGCATATTTTCTTAAAAAATGTTTCTGTTACTCATACTTAACCATTTGTAATAAACATTTGACGCACGGTGTGTATTGTATTATACTTATGTATGTTTGCAATCATTGACACAATATTATCTATCAACAATGAAAGTCTGGCAAATGTATTAATCAAAATTCAAGAAAGGCACACCATGAAAACAGTAATCAGATTTACTTCAACACAGAAGCCGGAAGGCAATGAATACAAAAAGATAACCTACTGGAACAGGTTTATAAGAGTTAAAATAGAGACT
>JBNMKO010000161.1:0-4778 GCA_050874385.1 Eubacteriales bacterium | reverse complement strand
GAGTTATAAATGCAGATGAGAGCTGGATAGCAAATCCGGAGGTTTTTAAGGTGAACAGGGAGGAGGCTCACTCAGACCATGCCTTTTATGAGGAGAAGGTGTCGGAGTACGGTCTTGACATGCCATTAAGACAGAGCCTTAACGGGACTTGGAAATTCTCGTATGCCGATGTGCCTGAGAAGAGAGTGAAGGATTTTTATGAGGAGAATTTTGATATAAGCGGTTTTTCGGATATCAAGGTTCCGGGGCATATCGAGCTTGCAGGATATGATACATGTCAGTATATCAATACAATGTACCCTTGGGAGGGGCATGAGGATTTGCGCCCGCCTTTTGCGCCGGTAAAACACAATCCGGTGGGCTCGTATGTCACATTTTTCGATGTGGACGAGGCACTTCTTGGAAAAAAGACTTACATATCTTTTCAGGGTGTTGAGAAGGCTTTCTATGTGTGGGTAAACGGTCAGTTCGTTGGATATTCGGAGGACAGCTTCACACCGTCGGAGTGGGATATAACACCTTTTATAAAGGAAAAAGGAAATAAGCTCGCGGTTGAGGTGTACAAGCACAGCTCGGCAAGCTGGCTCGAAGACCAGGACTTTTTCAGATTTTCGGGAATATTCCGCGATGTGTATATCTATGCAGTGCCACAGACGCATGTGAGGGACATTTTTGTCAAGGCGGAGCTTGAGGATGATTATGCGACGGGAAGGATTGAGTGTGAGCTTGACATTGAGGGAAATATAGCAGGAACAGTGGGCTTTGAGCTTGTCGATAAGGAGGGCAGGAGTGTCCTTATGAGAATGGGGCTTGCGATAAAGGAACACATGAAGTTTAAAGCTCAGGTGCCGGAGGTGCTCAAATGGAGCGCGGAGGTTCCGAACCTTTATCTTCTCAACATATCCGTTTACAACGAGGACGGCGAGCTTGTCGAGTACATTCCACAGCGCATCGGTTTCAGGCGTTTTGAGATGAAAAACGGTGTCATGTGCATAAACGGAAAGAGAATTGTCTTTAAGGGCGTGAATAGACATGAGTTCTCATGTGTGAACGGAAGGGCGCTCAAAAAAGATGAGATGCTTGAGGATATCAGAATTATAAAGAGCCTCAACATAAACGCCGTCAGAACATGCCACTATCCAAACCAGAGCCATTGGTATGAGCTGTGCGATGAGTTTGGAATATATTTGATAGACGAGACTAACCTCGAGACACACGGAACATGGTGCATAAATACCGGAAACGAGGAGCCTTATATCGCCCCGGGAAACGAGCCTATGTGGAAGGAGGCTGTGCTTGACAGGGCAAAGTCAATGCTTGAGAGGGACAAAAACCATCCGAGCGTGCTCATATGGTCATGCGGAAATGAGTCACATGCCGGTGAGGACATTCTCGCCATGAGCAGATTTTTCCACGAGAGAAATCCTGAGAGACTTGTGCACTATGAGGGCTGTGTGTATGACAGGCGATATTCCGACATAACGGACATGGAGAGCAGAATGTATGCAAAGCCTGCCGAGATAAGGGAATATCTCGACACGAAGCCGGAGAAGCCTTACATAAGCTGTGAGTACATGCACGCCATGGGCAATTCATGCGGCGGCATGGAAAAATACACAAAGCTTGAGTACGATTACGAGCAGTATCAGGGCGGATTTATATGGGATTTTGCCGACCAGGCGATACTGACAAGGGACGGAAAGCTTATCGATGAGGACGTTATCGGCAGATATGGAAATGTGCAGACTTATGAGAAGCTTCCTAATATAGCACCAAAAAGTCTTGAGTTCAAGGTTGGAGGGGATTTCAAAGAGAGACCTTGCGATTATTATTTTAGCGGCAATGGAATAGTGTTTGCGGACAGAAAAATTTCCCCAAAGGCGCAGGAGGTCAAGTATCTCTACCAGAATATCAAGCTCCATTTGACAAATCAGGGTGTTCTTATCGTAAATGAGAGCCTTTTCGAGTCGACGGACGACTACATGTTTGAGGTGCGTTTGTTAAAGGACGGCAAGGCTGTGTGGGCTGGAACATTTGCGAGGGATATTGCGGCAGGCGGCGAGGAGTTCGTTCCCGTGAATTTCCCTTCGATGGAGGCAGACGGCGAGTATGTAATGGAGTGCCGCGCGGTGCTTATGGGCTACAGACCTTGGGCAAATGTCGGACATGTGGCTGCTTGGGGGCAGAGTGAGCCGATTTTGGTTAAAAATAGTACAACTAAAAATGCGGTTGATAATGCAGACGAGTGTTTTTCTGACATAGTTATGGGTGCGACCTGTATCGGTGTCAAAGCCGGACATACCCATGCTATATTCTCTCGTCAGGAGGGCGGACTTATATCGCTTCGCGTCAAGGGACTTGAGACCATAGAGAAAGTTCCTACACTTGAATTTTTCCGCGCCGCAACCGACAATGACAAGGGAAATCGTTTTCCGGTAACAAGCGCCGTATGGCAGGGTGTGAGCCAGATGCAAAAGTGCGATGACGTGAAGGTCGTATATGAAATGAAAGACGGACGCGAGCTTGACGGCACAGTCACACCTGACGAGTTCATTCTTGACAAAAACGATGAGCTTTACGGAAAAGGGCTTAAAGGTGCAGAGTTTGCAAAGAGTATCGCGGCTGTGAATATTATCTGTCACTACACTTTTTACACAAATCCTGTATCAGACGGCGAGATTACATATCGTATGCTGCCTGACGGAAGCATCGAGTGTGTTGGACGCTTTAACGGCAAAGAGGGACTTCCAGAGATGGCTATTTTCGGCATTAATCTTACTATGGACAAGATGTTTGACAGAATGGAGTTCTACGGAAGAGGCCCTGAGGAAAATTACAATGACCGTTGCGCCGGGGCAAAGCTTGGAATATACAAAGGAAGAGTTGCTGACAATGTAACTCCTTATCTTGACCCGCAGGAGTGCGGCAACCGCCATGACGTGCGCTATGTTAAGGTCGTTGACGAGTTCGGGCATGGCATAAGGGTCGATGCGATGGACAAGCCTTTTGATATGACGGTTCTCCCATACTCACAGCAGGAGCTTCAGAGCGCATACAAGATTAAGGATTTGCCGGATGCGAGATATACGCATGTGAGAATACTTGGAGCCGCGCGTGGTGTCGGCGGCGATGACAGCTGGGGTGCGCCTGTTTATCCTGAGTATTGTGTCAGTGCACAGAAAGAGCAGAAGGTGGCATTTACAATAAGGGGATTATAATAATTAGGAATTGGCAGGTAATAATACAAGCTGCTTTTATCGAAAAGCTTTAAAGTATATAATAATTGTTAAATAAAAAACAATATTTTCTTAAACGACCAACTTTACTCTTGAAATTTTTGTCGAAATATGAGAAAATATAGTTAATTGCGGAGAGTGGTGCCAGACACGCCACACAGACAGCTTCGCAAATGGAATCTGATTCTGAAAGGAGTTTTACAATGATTTATTCACATGAAGTAGAAAAGATGTGTACAGTCGCTCAGGGCGTACATCATGGCGCAGCGCCGGTTCCTACAGAAGGAAAATGGGTAAGAAATAAGCAGGTTACAGATATTTCCGGTCTTACACACGGTGTAGGCTGGTGTGCACCACAGCAGGGTGCCTGCAAGCTCACTCTTAATGTTAAGGAAGGTATTATTCAGGAGGCTCTCGTTGAGACTATCGGATGTTCAGGTATGACACATTCAGCAGCTATGGCAGCCGAGATTTTACCAGGTCTTACAGTATTAGAGGCTATGAACACAGACCTTGTATGTGACGCTATCAACACAGCCATGAGAGAGCTCGCATTACAGATTATCTACGGAAGAACACAGAGTGCATTCTCTGAGGAAGGTCTTCCTATCGGAGCAGGACTTGAGGATCTTGGTAAGGGTCTTCGTTCACAGGTTGGTACAATGTACGGTACTCTTAAGAAGGGACCTCGTTACCTTGAGATGGCAGAGGGCTATGTAACAGGAATCGCTCTTGACGATGAGGGTCAGATTATCGGTTACCAGTTCGTAAGCCTTGGCAAGATGACAGATTTCATCAAGAAGGGTGACGACGCTAATACAGCTTGGGAGAAGGCTAAGGGTCAGTACGGAAGAGTTGCTGATGCAGCAAAGATCATCGATCCAAGAGTAGAATAATCAGGAGGACAGTATAATGGCTTTATTTGAATCATATGAAAGAAGAATTGACAAGATCAATTCTGTTTTAAATAGCTATGGAATCGCTTCTATCGAGGAAGCTGAGAAGATTACTAAGGATGCCGGCCTTGATGTTTACAACATGATCAAGGGCGTACAGCCAATTTGTTTCGAGAATGCTTGCTGGGCTTACATCGTAGGTGCCGCAATCGCTATTAAGAAGAACGCACGCAAGGCTTCAGAGGCTGCTGCTGCTATCGGTGAGGGCTTACAGTCCTTCTGTATCCCTGGTTCTGTTGCAGACCAGAGAAAGGTTGGTCTTGGTCATGGTAACCTCGGTAAGATGTTACTTGAGGAGGACACAGACTGCTTCTGTTTCTTAGCAGGTCACGAGTCATTCGCTGCTGCTGAGGGTGCTATCGGTATCGCTAACAACGCTAACAAGGTTCGTCAGAAGCCACTCCGTGTTATCCTTAACGGACTTGGCAAGGACGCAGCTCAGATTATCTCCAGAATTAACGGCTTTACATACGTTGAGACAGAGATGGATTACCACACAGGAGAGGTTAAGGAAGTATTCCGTAAGTCCTACTCCGACGGCCCAAGAGCTAAGGTTAACTGCTACGGCGCTAACGATGTAACAGAG
>JBNMKO010000160.1:0-4836 GCA_050874385.1 Eubacteriales bacterium | reverse complement strand
GTCTTATCCATAAGCTTACCAAAAATCATTATAAGTCCCGGCATGAGAAGGAATACGGACATAAGGCTCAGGAATATGGCTCTTATAAGACACAACGCCATATCACTACCTATACCAAACTGCATGAACATCATGGCGACAAGACCGCCTATGGTCGTAAGTGAACTCGATGCAATCTCAGGAATGGCTTTGCTGAGAGCGACGATATCCGCCTCCCTTATCGAAAGCGTCTGGTGTTCCTCCTTGTATCTGTTACAGAAAATAATCGCGTAGTCGATTGAGAGCGCAAGCTGCAAAACTACGGTAACGGAGTTGGACACGAATGAAATCGTTCCCATAATAAAGTTCGTTCCGTTAGTGATAAGCATTGATGCCACGAATGTCAAAAGCAGAACAGGCACCTCCGCCCATGTCTGCGATGTGAACAAAAGCACCGTGACGACAATGATTGCGACAAGCACTGTTATGACCGACATCTCGCTCGCAATCTGCTCGGCTGATGCGTCTCCCATAGTGGTTGACACATATATGTCGTAGTCTGAAAGCTTATCCTCAAGCTCCGAAAGCGCTTCAAGCGCCCTGTCATCCGTCTCGGGATAGTTGAATGTAACGTCATACAATGCCGAGAAATTATTGTAATGGTCACTTGTCTCGTCGAATGTCAACATAACGACGGAATCCATATCATCAATCATATCGGATATCTCACACGCCGTATCGTATGTAATATTCGTGACCATAATTTTAGCCGAACCATATGTAATAAACTCATCCTCCATTCGGCTAAGACCCTTGCTGGTCTCAGTGGAGTCCGGCAGGTACGCTGAGAGCTGGTTCTCAACCTTGACCCAGCTGCTCGAGAACAATGAAAAGATAATCGCGATACCAAATATCAGGAAGAAAAGATTTCTCCTATCGACTATGAAGGTCGCGACCTTAATCATAAAGCTCTCGTCATCTTTTTCCTTCATTTTCTTGCTCATTTGTGCCTCTCCTTTAAATCCATATAAATAATACTTAAAAACATTATAAGCCCGTTGGCTCATTTATTACAAATAAAAAAACAATAAAAATACAATTATATTTTTCTTGCCTGAAAAAACAATTAAAAAAGGAGCCTTCACAGCTCCCTACCTGCACAAATCAAATGCGTTTTCAATATGTTCAATTCTTCCATCGCCATATATCCCTATCACGTCAAAACGACACATCTTGTCATCAGTATAATGTTTCATTGCAAAATGTAGCGATGCCGCCCTGCCTATCCTGCGCCTTTTTGCGTAGCCCACCGCGTCAAGCGGTGTCCCATGTGCACTGCTGCTTCTGTATTTCACCTCGCAGTACACAAGAACACCATCAGGACTCTCGGCGATTATGTCTATCTCACCGAGCTTGTTTGTGTAGTTCCTCTCAAGAATTTTGTACCCCTTATCTGACAGATAATCGCAGGCAATGCCCTCGTATCTGCTGCCAACCTTTCTTGTGTTCAATATATCCCCCTTGCTGCTACGGCACAATTTTTTACCAAAATTATCCTCAATGTTTCATCTAATTATATAATTATTTTATATAATCAGTTATAATTCCCCTCTCGACAGCTTTCTCATGCTGCGCACAAGCAGCGGAACTTCAAACAGGAGCATGAACACCCAGCCCCAGAAATTCGACCACGCAAGTGCCGAGAAACCTTTTCCCATCATGCTTATAAGAATATGTGCGGCTATAACACGCACCCCCATGTTGGTTATCGTGCTTATAAGCGTAACCTTTAAGTCGCCCATTCCCCTGAAAAAGCCCTGCACAATATTGGTCAGTGCCGGCATTATGTACATAAACGCGATTATCTTTAGGTATGAAACTCCAAGTGCCACAACCTCCGCGCTGTCCTCTGTGACAAAAAGTCTCATAAGCGGCTGCGCCGCAAAGTACACGATAACGCTCACCGCAACAGAAAAGATAAGCTCCATTATTATTCCGCATCTGTACCCTTTTTTTACACGCTCGACATCGCCCGCGCCCCTGTTCTGCGCAATAAAGGTTGTCGTGGCATGTGCTATATTTCCCTCAGGCGAGAGCACAAAATCGTCGACACGGTTTATCGCCGTGAACGCTGCAATAAAAGCGACACCTTGTACATTTATGATTGCCTGCACCAAAATCTTTCCAAGCTGCACACACATCTGCTGCAATGCGCTTGTGATGCCGTATGAAAAGGTTTTCCACAAGATTTTTCTCTCAAAAACAAACCACTTTTTCCCAAGACAGAGTACCGGAACCTTGAGCTTGACATACATTCCGCAGCATATACAGCAAAGCGCCTCCGATAAAACCGTCGCAACGGCGCTTCCCATAACGCCCATCTTTAACGTCACGACGAACAACAAATCCCCTGCCACATTTAAAAATGCGCTTATGACAAGAAAATATAACGGTGTTCTGCTATCACCCAGTGCCCTCAGCGTATTGGCAAGAAAATTATAGATAAAAGTAAAGATAAGCCCTAAAAACACAACCCTGAGATATATAGCCGCACTTCCTATAATCTCCTCCGGCGAATTGATAAGCCTGAGTATCGGAACGGCAAGCACAATCATAAAAGCCGCAATAAGAAGCGAAAAAATCATTCCGCCTATAAGTGTAGTACTTATCTGCTTCTCAAGATTTTTCATATCCTTTGCACCGTACAGAGTGCTCATAAGTATACCCGCGCCCATACACATGCCGCTGATAAAAAGTATAGCCATGTTCATTATAGGGCCCGCCGTACCGACTGCCGCAAGCGCGCCGTCACCCACAAACTGTCCTACAATTATCGAATCCGTGGCGTTGTACAAAATCTGAAATAAATTTCCAAGTATAAGTGGTATTGCAAATGCTGTCATCTGTGGCAGTATTCTGCCTTTTGTCATATCCTTTGCCATAACATATTCCTCTTACTGTTTCTTTTTTGCCGCACTTAGCTTGCCCTTTATCTTATCCATACTGTCAACAAAGACAAGAATGTCAGCGACAACCTTATATAATTCCGGCGGAATGGTATCTCCGATTTGAAGACGCATAAGCGTGTCAGACAGCGCACTGTCCTCATAAAGCGGAACCTCATTCTCCTTAGCCGTCTCTATAATCTTGTCAGCGACATAGCCCTTTCCCGCGGCAACAATTGTCGGTGCCGTTGTCCCCGGCTCGTATGTGAGAGCTATCGCCTGCCTGTTTTTTAAATCGTCCTTTTCTCCCATTGTGCACCTCCGCTCACGCTTTCATATCGAATTTGAAACGCTTTACCTCACTTACGGGAAGTTCCGGGGCGAGTACCTCCTTCTCAAAGTCAAAACCTGCCCCATCATCCTTTTCCGAAACGCTCACCGAAACATTGTAGCCATCGTCTTTTAACTTTTTCGTCAACTGTTCCATGTTGGCTTCAAGAAAATCAAGCACGCTCTCATCCTCAACCTTAAAGTTGGTCGACACACTGCTGCCTTTGAGCGTCACATATATGTCAAGCTCCCCGAGATGCTCCATGTCAAGGTGCAAAAACGCCTTTACCGTGTCATCGCCGCTGTCCTTGCCCTTATTTCTGCGATACACATACAGCTCTCCCTCGCCATGCTCACCTATATTCTTTATAGGCACCTGCACAGCCGCCATAAACTGGTTCATGTTGTTCAAAAATTCCAGATTATTGTTCATCTGCGCCGTCGTGTTAGAAAGCGCCGTGTTGTTATTCGAGGCGGCATACTCCGAAATGGAGTTTAGCTTGTTGAGCGTCTTTGCCATATGCTCCTTCACCGTTTCGCTGTCGGTTGTGTCGGACATCTTCATGCTGAAACTGTCACGCACAAGTTCCTTTAACAGCTTTGATGTCTTGTCTCCCTTTAAAAGTTCACTTAGCTTTCCCTTCAAATCCGGTTCCGCATCAAGCTTTTCTGCCAGTTTTGCAAACTCATTCATAAATTTTGAAAGATTATCTGTCTGCAAAAGTCCATCCGACAGCTTAATGTTCTTGCCCGTAGCAGCATTGTAATTGTCAAGCAAGCTGTTAAGCGTACCCTTCATGTCATCCATCATTTTTTTCTGAACATTGTCGGCAGCACTGTCCGCGGAAGTTTCCTTGGCAGAATTGGATATCTCTGCGTTTTTTGCATCATTTTTTTGTGCAGCTTCGGCTTCATTTTCCGCATCCAAGCCATCACCAAGAAGTCCTACTATATCCGCCAAATTCTTGCCGGAATTTACAGCTTCTGACAGTTTCTCCCCGAGCGCCTCGATATCCTGCTGCATAGCACCGTTGTATTCCTTATAATTCTGGTAAGAGCTTAAATTTTCATCCGTAACCTCAATCCCCATCCTCTTTAGGGCAATTATATCGCTTATGTCGGCGTTCTGATGAAGTGACAGCTCCTTGACCATATCAAGAAGTGCATCACGCCCTATCGGCATACCGTTGTGCATAAGCTCGAGCACCATCTCACGATTTCTCAGCGTCGGTGCTATCCCGGCTGCATTCAATGACCTGTTGACCATAGCCGTCTCAAACGCTGTCTCCTGCATGGTCACAGCTTTTAACACTATGCTGTCACCCGTGTTGTCCTGCAAAATGAAGCTCGCCCTGTCTCCGATGTTGTACGCCGCACTGTTTAGCAGATTAGCCGTGAATGACTGACCGCCATCTAGTGTTATAGTCACCTGCTCGCCGCTGACATCGGTGATATTCGCCGAAAAAGTCGTGCCATTTGCCAGTGAACGAAGTATCGTGAGCGCCTGATTTGCCTGCTGCGAACCGTTTACCGTAACCGTAGGCTGTGAACCATGTATGTTTGGATGTACATTGATGTTAAT
>JBNMKO010000159.1:0-4876 GCA_050874385.1 Eubacteriales bacterium | reverse complement strand
GGGTACATACTTACACCGCGCAACAAATCGGGAGATTACAAGCACACGGTTCTTAGGGATATGCTCGTCGATGAGGTGAAGGAGATATTTAAGGCGCAGAGAGAGCATGGAAATACTGCTGCCACTGAGGAGCTTGAGAAGACATATCTTGACATTATGCTCAGTCAGCGCTCATTTGATATGGGGCCGGGTGCTCCGAGCAAGTATGCCATGGAGGGCTTTGAGGACAGAGTCGGGCTTTGTACTTTTGAGGGCAAAAACGGTGAAAAGCGTGCGCCGAAGGCGGCGTACACTTCCGAGCTTTTTGTTGCGCTTGAGAAGATAAACCATACAAAAATAGTGTCTGCCGATGGAAGTACTAGATTTTTTACGGACGATGAGCGCAATGTCATAATATCCCTTATGCACAGGCAGCAGACGGTAAAATACACCGCTGTGCGTAAGGCGATTGGTTTGGCGGAGGATGATAAGTTCTATAATCTTAATTACAGTCCGAAAACAGGAAGCAAGAAAAATCCCGAAGATACGGATTTCGTGAAATTGGACAACTATCACAAGATACGCAAGGCTCTCGGGGAGGATGTTGTTTTGGAACATTTGTCATCTGAGAAGATAAAGCTGTATGACGACATAGCTGCCATACTTACATTGTTTAAGAATGATGACAGCAGGACGAAGCGCTTGTCAGAGCTTGGTGTCACTTCGGAATGTTATGATGCTCTCCTTGAGATGTCACCGAGCAAGTTTCATAATCTTTCACTCAAAGCTATGGGAAAAATTATTCCATTTTTGCTAAAGGGAAATACATACGATAAGGCATGTGCGCTTGCAGGGTATGATTTTAGGGCTGACAACAACGATGAGAAATCTGTTTTGTTAAAGGGAAAAAATATCACTGATATAGTAAATGATATCGCAAATCCTGTTGTCAGACGTTCGGTGTCGCAGACCATCAAGGTCATAAATGCGATTATACTTGAGTACGGCAGTCCACAGGCTGTGAATATTGAGCTTGCGAGAGAAATGTCAAAGAATTTTGATGAGCGAAGAAAAATTAAGTCTGATATGGATGCAAGGGAGAAGGAGAATGACAAAGTTTTAAAGCGCGTCAGGGAATACAAGTCAAATCCGACAGGACAGGATATTGTTAAGTTCCGTCTCTGGGAGGAGCAGGATGGAATATGTCTCTATTCAGGCGAGAAGATAGATATAAATGACCTTTTCTCATCGAATGGAGGATATGACATTGACCATATATTGCCGTACAGCATTACTTTTGACGACTCATATCGCAACAAGGTGCTCGTGAGTGCCAAGGAGAACAGGCAGAAGGGCAACAGGACACCTTATGAGTATTTTATGGCTGAGAAGGGTGAGATGGCATGGAATAAATATGAGGCTCTTGTAAAAAATACGGTTAAGGATTATAAAAAACAGCTAAAATTACTTAAAAAACATATAACAGACGAGGAGAAGGCAGAGTTTAAGGAGCGCAACCTCACAGATACAAAGTACATAACAAGAATTATATATAATATGATACGTCAAAACCTTGTCTTAAAGCCATATCTCAATCTTGAGAAGGAGAGAAAAAAGCAGGTTATGGCTGTAAATGGCACGATAACCCATTATCTTGGCAAGAGATGGGGACTTGCAAACAAGGACAGACGCACCGACACTCATCACGCGCAGGACGCAGTGGTCATAGCGTGTACAACCGACGGAATGATTAATAAGATATCCCGCTATTCAAAGGGCAGAGAGCTCGCTTATTCGAGAGGGTTCGAGTTTGTGGACGAGGAGACGGGAGAAATATTAAACCGTGACAATTTTTCGCGTGAGGACTGGGACGAAAAGTTTGGTGTGAGACTTCCTATGCCGTGGGAGCATTTCAGAGATGAGCTCGATATTCGTATGTCAAGATACCACGGAATGAGCGAGGATGATGTTTTGAGAACATCGCCGAGAGAGTTTATATGTTCACATAGAGATGTGTTTAACTGGATAAATTATCCTGAGTGGATGTTTGTTGAGGGCAGACCGGGACGCAGAGGAGTGCTCGACGGAATATTTGTCTCAAGGATGCCAAACCATAAAGTCAGCGGACAGGCGCATGAGGAGACCATACGCTCGGCAAAATATTATGAGGATGGAGGAAGCGTATTTGAGAGCGGCGGCTATGTGGTGACAAAAAAGTCTATTCAGGATATCAAGCTCAAAGATGGCGAAATAAAGGAATTTTTCAATCCTGACAGCGACAGGCTTCTCTATGAAGCGTTGGTCGACAGGCTTAACCAGTATGGAAATGACCCTAAAAAGGCTTTTGCAGAGCCATTTTATAAGCCAAAGTCGGATGGAACTCCGGGCCCTGTGGTAAAGAAAATCAAGGTGTTTGAAAAGCAGACATCAGGAGTTATTGTCAGAGACGGAAATGGTATTGCGGCAAATGGCTCAATGGTCAGAATAGATGTGTTCTGTGAGGAAAACAAGGGTAAGAAAAAATATTATTTTGTTCCAATTTACACGGCTGATGTGGTGAAGAAAAGATTGCCTAATCGTGCGGCGACTCAGGCGAAAATGCCGTCAGAGTGGCGTGTGATGAATGACGAGAATTTTATTTTCAGCCTTTATTCGAGGGACTTGATTTATATTGAGAGTGACAAGGGTGTACAAACAAAAGATGTGGATGGAAATACATCAAGAATTGAAAGTGTGTATGCATATTATACAGGAGCTGATATTTCTAGTGCAAATATAGCAGGAAAGCTCCATGATAGCAGTGCTGCATTCAGAGGACTTGGTATTCAGACTTTAAGAAAATTTGAGAAATGCCAAGTAGATATTCTTGGAAATATTACTTTTGTAAAAAAAGAAAAGCGTATGCTGTTTAACTGAATTAGGAAAGTCAGTTATTTTAACCAAATCAAGTAAGTCCTCTGCTTCAATTGCATGCAATAGCTTCTATTGCATGGAGCAATAAGCAGTGGGTGGGGACTTGCTTGTATCAGGAGGAGGACAAGCCACTCCTGTTATGAGCAGGCAGCGAAGCGGATTGCGAATATCCGCTTGACTGAGAGCAATAAGTGGAAGTGAGAATTTTCTTATTTTAAAGTAGTATAAGTCACTTTTGAGTATCTAAAAAGCCACTATTTATCAATATAATGGAAGATATGTATTGTTGAATGATTGTGTTAGAGAATTGTGGATATTTGTTTAATATAACTATAAGTGAACAATTATGAAAAACTGCATAGAAAATAGTTGCTATTTGCTTGAATTAAAAATATATTTATATAGTCAATAAATTTGTGTGATATTTTAAATTTGCTCATTTATAGTAATATAAGTTTAGGAGGTATATATGGGATATCGCAACATAAAGATTGAAAGTTCTATAGGATTGCATATCAAAAACGAGCAGTTGGTTATAGGCGAAAATGGCGTTAGTTTTCCGCTGGAGGATATTAATTGCGTTCTGATAGAAAATCAGGCTGTTACGATATCAGCATATATGCTTTCTGAGTTTGCAAAACAGGGGATTGCTTTGTATGTCTGCGATGAAAAACATCTTCCAAACTCTGTGCTTCTTCCAATGGTGAAGCACAGCAGGCACTTTAAGATGCTCACCAAACAGATTGAGGTTGGAAAGCCACTTATTAAACGGTTGTGGCAGCAGATTATTGTGTGCAAGATAAAAAATCAGGCATTGTGTCTCAAAGAGATGGGGCTTGATGGTCACGAAAAGCTTCTTTCCATGACAAAAGAGGTGCAGTCAGGTGACAAGACGCATGTTGAGGCAAAGGCAGCAGCATACTATTTTCGCGTTTTATATGGTGATGAATTTACAAGGGCAGATGAGTGTATTGTAAATTCTGCCATGAATTACGCATACGCGATAATAAGAGGTTTGATTGCAAGGTCGATTGTGTGTTACGGTTTGGAGCCTTCGCTCGGAATGTTCCATCACAGTGAATTAAACAGCTTTAATTTGGCAGATGACCTTATAGAAGTGTTCAGACCATTGGTTGATTTGTATGTGGCAAGCCATTTTGATATTTCGGAGGTTGATGCTGATTTAACTCCACAGATAAAAAGGAATTTATTTAATATAATTAACTATGATATGTCAGTGAAAGGAGAGAAGCGCATTATAAGCAACTGTATTGATATGCTTGTCTACAGCTATAGTGGGGCTATACAGGGAAACAGGACGGATTTGGAACTTCCGGAATTGATACCGTTGCAGGTGCATAGCTATGAATAAATTTATGAGAATTGTGGTATTTTTTGATTTGCCTGTCGTAAAAGAAAGTGATAGGAAAGCGGCAGCAAAATTTCGTAGATTTCTTTTAAAAGACGGATATGTGATGGTGCAGTGGTCTGTATATTCAAGGCTTTGTAATGGTAACGACTCAATAGAGATGCACAAGCAACGCTTGAAGCAAAATCTGCCTCAAAAAGGGGCTGTTCGTTGTCTGACATTGTCTGAAAAGCAGTATTCATCTATAGATATCCTTTTGGGAACATCAACCTTCCACGACATGGATGAGTCTACGGATTTGATAAATATTTTTTGAAAAAAGAGCAGTATGAGAGTCAAAAAAGAGAATTGTGACATGTTTTTTTGCATGAAAAATCCCCATGAACATAAGTAATCACGGGGATTTTTCGTTCCCTATTATATCATACCAAGCAATAACCGGGAACAACAACTGCCAGCGGTACTAAGGTACAGGTAATGGATTATATCATACCAAGCAATAACCGGGAACAACAACCCAGCCTCATCGGTAAAATCCTTTTCTCCATTATATCATACCAAGCAATAACCGGGAACAACAACCATCCATTAACCAGATAAGCTCCTCATCCTATT
>JBNMKO010000158.1:0-4901 GCA_050874385.1 Eubacteriales bacterium | reverse complement strand
ATTCTCGGCATTAAGCACACAGGATATGTATCTGCGTCCCTGTATGGCATCAACGCATCCTTTGTTGCAGTTGAGACATTCGCGGATGCACTCGCCCGTCGCCGCCTTGTTTGCAATGTCAGGGTCGGTTAAAAGTGAACGTCCGTATGCAATGATATCCGCATCGCCGTCCTCAAGTATCTTCTCACCTGCCGCAACCGACACTACACGTCCAACTGTGGCAACAGGTATTGATACAACCTTCTTTACCCGGCTTGCAACAGGGAGTGTCCAGTTGTATGGCACATCACCCATAGGCGGTATTGTGTCGCCCATGTTTCCGGTATGGTTAGCCTGCGCAACCTGTATCATGTCAACTCCCGCCTTCTCAAGAAGCTTTGCAAACTCAACGCCCTCGTCAGCCTCCAAGCCGCCCTTTCCGCGCAAAGTTCCGTCAGGGTTCACCGTTATAATAGGAAGCTTGTACTCGACCATAAGCTCAGGTGCCGCCTCCTTGATAGCCGAAACAATCTCTAGCGCATAGCGCACTCTGTTCTCAAAGCTTCCGCCGTACTCGTCCGTTCTATGATTTAACACCTTTGAGCAGAGTGAGCCGACAAGACGGTCTCCGTGTACCTCTATCGCATCTATGCCCGCCTGCGCCGCTCTCTTTGCACATGCCGCAATGCTGCCCTTTATCTGCTCAAGCTGTTCAACACTCGCCTCGCTCACAAAGTGCTGCATGTCGTGGTGAAGCTTTGCGTAAGCGTCCTTTGTAATCTGCTCCGCAAGCTGTGTCTGCTTGGCTGCCTCGTCGGCATTCCCCTCAGCCTGCGCCTTGGCTGCTGCCTGCCTTGCCATGCCTGCCTGCATAATCATTCGCCCCACACCCGGTACATCATACTCAGGATGGAATAACTGTAATGCCACCTTGCAGTCATATTCGTGAAGCGTGTCCGCAAGCTTCTTATAAACAGGTATCTGACTGTCATCGTAGAGCTTAGGCGTAGGTGAAGCCGTCCTGACAGGAGCCACGTCCCCTATAACGACATATGCTGTCCCGCCCTTTGCAAGTCTCTCATAAAAACTAAGGCTTCTCTCGCCGATGGAGCCGTCCCTCTCCTCATAGCCCGTCGTTAGCGGCGGAAACATAATTCTGTTCTTAAATGTGAGATTTCCCACCTTAATCGGTTCTAATAATCTGTTGTTCATACACAATTCTCCCTTGAAATATATTTTTTAATATACAAAGCTGCTTAATTTTACCATAATGCACACCGAACCTTTTTGAAAGTGTCGGTACTTATCGGCTATATTTTAGTCAATTATGCACCACTGCGTTTCCAAATGAGTTAAAATATGTCCGAATGACTGTTTACAATGACCTCGCAAGCTGGTAAGCCTCGCCGATTGCATCCTTGAGATTTCCCACCTTGTCGCAGTCTCCGATGTAATGTGCGTTCTCATACTCAACCTTAGTCGGTGTGTAGCCAACGGCAAACACGAGAGTGTCGGCATCTTTTATCGTGTGCTCCTCGCCGTCCTGCTCGTAGGTGATGTTATTCTCGTCAACATTTTTCACCTGAGCGTTGAGAAGAAGCTTCACTCCCTTGCTCATAAGGCGCTGTGTAAGACGGCTCTTAGCTGCTCCTCCCTCGCCTGTCATAAGCGAGCCGGTCATCTCAATCACGGTCACATCCCTGTTGGCCGGGAAAAGGTCATTTACCAAAGGCGCAAGATAGTCCGCTGTCTCACATCCAACAGAACCGCCGCCGAGAATGACAATCTTCCTTCCCGGAAACTTTCTTCCTGATAGAATATCGTCCGCCGTCATCGTCTGCTTGAACTGCTTAAACGCCTCTATCTCCTTAGGTTTTGCACCCGTCGAGCATATTACTTCGTAGTCCTTAAACTCCGTCTCAAGCATCTGAGGTGTCACCTCACAGCCCAGTCTCACATCAATTCCTTCATTATCAAGGCGGCGCGCCATGAACTTGATGACCTTGCAGAGCTCCTGCTTGCTGATAGGCACAGCCGCAAGTCTCAACAGTCCTCCAAGCTCGTTCTCTTTTTCACACAGTACAACCTCATGCCCTCGCTTCTTTGCGACGTATGCAGCCTCCATTCCTGCCGGACCTCCGCCGATGACAAGAACTTTCTTCTTTACATCTGCCTCATCAATATCATTCGTCTCAACGGACGGGTTCACTGTACATGCTATAGGCTTGCCAAACATTATTCCCGTAAGGCATCTTCCACACCCGATACATGGGCGTATATCGTCCGTTTTTCCCTCACGCGCTTTATTTGCAAACTCGCTGTCACAAAGGTTCGGACGACCTATCATACAGATATCTGTCTTGCCGTTTGCAATGAGTTCCTCCGCAATCCACGGCTCATTTATCCTCGCAACCGTGGCAACCGGAATATGTACATGTTTTCTAATCTCCTCACTGGCATGGGCGTGCGGTGCCGGAGATGTTCCCGGTGCCGGCATCGAGCTTCCTCTCTTTATCGTGTTACCACCAGATACATGAAGAAAATCAACGCCCTCCTTCTCAAGCTGCTTTGAAACATATATCATGTCATTCAGGGTCAGACCGCCCTCGCTGTACTCGTCGCCCGATATGCGGACATCGATTATAAAATCTTCCCCGCACTGCTTTCTGACTTCCCTTATGACCTCAAGTGTCAGTCTGAGCCTTCCATTGATATCCCCGCCGTACTCGTCAGTTCTCTTATTATACAATGGTGTAAGGAAACCTCCAAGCAGACCATGTGCATGTGCACACTGTATCTCAACTCCGTCTCCGCCTGCCTTCTTAAATCTGAGTGCAGCCTCGCCGAACTGCCTTACAAGGACATGCAGCTCCTCAACCGTGACAGCCCTCGGCGCTGACTTTGCATAGTACGGTCCAACATTAGACGGTGCGATAAGCTGCGGTGTTCCCGGTACAGGAAACGCCATATATGCAGGGTGGAAAAGCTGCGAGAGTATCTTTGTGTCATACTTATGTACTGCGTCCACGAGCTTTTTCCAGCCCGGTATATACGAGTCATCATATATCGACATATCTCCCGGAAGGTATGTGTAGGTCGGCTCAACCGTCGTAACCTCGGTGACGATAAGCCCGACACCACCCTTTGCCCTGTTGGAGTAATGCTCAACGAGTGCATCCGTCACATAGCCCTTGTCCGCAAGGTTCGTGGACAGCGGCGGCATAAAAATTCTGTTCTTAACAGTGGTCTTACCTATCTGAATGGGCTCAAACAGGTGTGGAAAATTGTTCATACATATTCCTCCGTTCATACTTTCTTTTTAACAAAAAATGATAGATATATTATAACATTTTTGTGCGTGTTATACAATTAACAAAGTATAAAGTTTTCTGCAAAACAAAAAGCCATACCACTATCGCGATACAGCTTTTTATCATTATTTAATGCAATTTTTAATGCTTAATATTCTTAATTTTGACAATGACCTGCTTCAATTTTAGACCTTACTCTCCCTTATAACATTGTGAAGTCCTGCGAACACCTCATCATATCTCTCACAGCCGCCAAGCTTCGCGTAAGATACATAGAGCGTGAGCGGAATATTTTTGTCCTCAAATTCAAAGATCTTTCCATTCATAGCCTTTATCTTTTCTGCCACCTCTGCCGCATAGCTCTCGTTTGTGCTGTTAGTCAGAATACAGAACTCATCGCCGCCTATTCTGAACACAACATCCTCATCACCACATGCAAGCGTCATTCTTCGCATCTGCTCTAATATGGCAAGGTCTCCCGCCTTTCTTGATATATCATTAATTTTCATCATATAGCTTATATCCGTCATCACAAAGTAGCACTCTTTTCTCTCCTGAAACAAATCGTACAGCTCATTGATGTCCACATGTTTTCTCTGCATAATATATTCCTCTCCTTCCTTTGGCGGCACACTAAGCCGCGGAAACAATTCAGTGAATTTCAGATTTCTAAATTCAGATGGTTTACAATTCCACACTGATTGAAACGCGCGCGTAAAGGATTCGTGTGTGCTGTAACCGCACTCAAATGCAACATCTATAATAGGAAGCTGCGGATTTGATGACAGCTTTTTTGCCGCTGACATCATTCGCCGCCTCACTATATATTCGTGCACTGACACGTTATGCACACAGCGAAACAATTTTTCGATTGTGGATTTAGAACTAAAACATGCTGTGGCTACATCCGCCGTATTTATCTCATCCCCCAGATGATTTTCAATATACTCAAGCGCAGCCACAAGGAGCTCCATATTCTGCATAGTCTTCTCCATTTCCTGTGAAAGACTTTTATACGCCCTTCACATTAAATCGAATATATCATATGATGTATATACTATATCAGATGTGCTGTGAACCCGCTTGATATTTTGAGTAAAAAAGACAAAAAAAGCTCACCGCCATAAAGACGGTAAGCTCTGTTATTTAACCATAATGTAATTTAAAGCAATCTCAACAACTGAACCAATTCATGCGGATTTTCATCTGAAGCGGTTTGTCCAGTATCAAACCTCTTAAACCCATTATCACAGTAAAAATTTAATAATTTCTCTTCATTGTTTGCCTCTAAAAAGACAACCATCCCACCACCAAGCTGCTGCATCTGTTCAACAACCTGCAATGCCAGCTCCAACAATTCAGCACCGGATATTCTCTCATTCACATTATCTGAAAAATTCTTACCTAACTGTGCTATAAGATATGCTGCCATATTATAACTTTGCGTTGTCTCATCCAATTCACTCACACGCTTTATATATTATTCGCCAGAAAACCCATGGTCTTTAGACCGTGGGATGAATGGCGTTAAATTGCCACAGCCTGAAGCATTTGTGATGTTCTAGCTGTAATTCGTTTACAGTTACTTAATTTTGGTGTTTTGTAACCTTT
>JBNMKO010000157.1:0-4916 GCA_050874385.1 Eubacteriales bacterium | reverse complement strand
CTCTTGACTACGCTCTTGTAACAGCGCCTGATCTTAAGCAAGAAGTACATACATACATCTTTCTTGGACCTGCTGTTGTCAAAACCTTAACTGACTTAACGTTTGACTTCCACATCTTGTTTGATTTTCTGTTAGAGTGACTTACCTTGAGTCCAAAATGAGCACCCTTATCACAAACAGCACACTTTGCCATGATTGCACCTCCTCAAAGCTTAATAATGCCTACTCGGCTGACAACAGAAGTTATGATAACAGATATTTGAAGATTTTGCAAGTAAAAAAATTATTTTTTTACAGTTTTTCTATTCCATGTTCAGTTTTGGATATCGGATGGGCGGCAAAATTACTTTTGACACTCTCATTATAATAATGTATAATAACAATATCATGACTTTGTATACCGTGATTTACACGGAGATTGGAGGAACCATGAAAGGTCGAATTGAAAATAAATTAGGAACAGTTATGATAGAGCCGGAGGTTATTGCAATGTTCGCCGGAACTACAGCCATCGAGAGCTTTGGTATCGTCGGAATGGCAGCAGTCAGCATGAAGGACGGTCTTGTCAAGCTTTTGAAAAAAGAGAGCCTCACACATGGAATTAATGTAAAGATTGATGAAGATAACTTGATTACTTTGGATTTTCATGTTATTGTATCATACGGAGTGTCTATCGGGGCTGTTGCAGACAACCTTGTGAACAGTGTGAAGTACAAGGTAGAAGAGTTTGCAGGCATGAAGATTAAGCATATCAATATATTTGTCGATGGCGTAAGAGTGATTGACTAACCGTTATTTAAGGAGGATTTAACAGTGGCTATTAATACCATAGATGCAGCTATGTTAAAGAAGTGTTTTTTGGCTGGAGCTGCCAATCTGGAAGCAAAAAAAGAGATAATCAACGAACTGAATGTATTCCCTGTACCTGATGGAGATACGGGAACGAATATGACTATGACAATTTTGTCGGCGGCTAAGGAGGTAAGTGCCATCTCAGCGCCTAACTTCGAGAATTTGTCAAAGGCGATATCAGGAGGTTCATTAAGGGGTGCGCGCGGTAACTCGGGAGTTATCCTTTCACAGCTTTTCAGAGGCTTCACTAAGGAAATCAAGACAGTGACGGTTATAGATGCGCAGGTTCTTGCAAGAGCATTCCAGAAGGCTACTGAGACGGCATACAAGGCTGTTATGAAGCCTAAGGAGGGAACAATCCTCACCGTTGCGAAGGGACTTGCAGACAAGATGAATGAGCTTGCATGCGAGAACGGTGATTTGGAGGAGATTTTAGGACAGGTCTTAGAGCATGGCCGCTATGTGCTCTCGCAGACACCAGAGATGCTTCCGGTTTTGAAGGAGGCAGGTGTTGTCGATTCAGGCGGACAGGGACTTATCGAGGTTATTTCCGGCGTATATGACTGCCTTCTCGGCAAGGAGATTGACCTTTCTGCTGCACTTGGGGAGACTACGGCAAAGGTTGAGACTGACGCTGTACAGGCGGAGATAAAGTTTGGCTATTGCACAGAGTTTATCGTAAATGTAGAGAAGAAGTTTGACAACGGTGATGAGCTTAATTTCAAGGCATATCTTGAGTCAATAGGTGACTCTATAGTTGTGGTTGCGGATGACGATATCGTGAAGGTTCATGTACATACAAATGACCCGGGTCTTGCAATCCAGAAGGCGCTCATCTACGGCTCTTTAAGCAAGATAAAGATAGACAATATGCGTGAGGAACACAGGGAGAAGCTTATAAAAGAGGCTGAGAAACTTGAGGCGGAGAAGAAGGCGCAGGAGGAGAGCACAAAGAAGCCAGCCGAGCCTAAGAAGAAGTACGGCTTTATATCCGTTTCAGCGGGAGCAGGCCTCAGTGAGATATTTGAGGGGCTTGGAGTTGACGTTGTGATTGAGGGCGGTCAGACCATGAACCCTAGCACGGAGGACATGCTGAATGCCATTGATAAGGTCAACGCGGAGAATGTGTTTATACTTCCGAATAACTCCAATATTATTCTTGCGGCTAATCAGGCACAGTCAATCGTTACAGATAAGAAGGTTTATGTTGTTCCTTCAAAGACAATACCGCAGGGAATAACGGCGCTCATCAATTTTGACGAGTCGGCAGAGCCGGATGCCAACCTTGAGAACATGTCATCGGAGATGAAGAATGTAAAGACAGGTCAGGTGACTTATGCGGTTCGTGACACATCGATGGACGGCAAGGAGATTAAGCAGAACGACATTATGGGTATAGGCGACAAGACAATTCTCTCCGTCGGCAAGGACGTTGAGGCGACAACCATGGATATGCTCGCACAGCTTATCGATGATGAGTCGGAGCTTATCAGTGTGTACTACGGCGAGGACGTGACGAGTGAGGCGGTTGATTCGCTCACAGCGAAGTTAGAGGAGACTTACCCAGACCTTGACCTTGAGGTTCACAGCGGCGGACAGCCGATTTACTACTATATTGTGTCTGTAGAATAGAAATAAAAATTATTGAAAATACGTCTCGTATTTTTGCACTGTCCCCTCATAGGCATGACCTGTGAGGGGATATCTTTTAGATGAGGGGAACATGATATGAAGCTTTGCAGTCTTAAAGGAATTGGAGAGAAAACAGAAAAATTATTTGCAAAGGCGGGGATAACGGATACTGCCATGCTGCCTTACTACTATCCGCGCAGCTACGACGTTTACAGGGAAGCTGTGCTTATAAGTGAGGTGGAGGAGGACGGTGTGTATACATTTTATCTGTGCATAGCGTCCGATGTGGAAGTAAAGACGATGAAAAATCGGAATATAACGACAGTTTTCGCGGTGGATGAGCAGGGGGAGCGCATAAAGCTCACATGGTTTAACATGCCTTTTATAAAAAATTCACTCAGGCGAGGCTACAGATATATGGTTCGCGGCAGGGTGGTTATAAAAGGGAGCTTAGCGTCGATGGAGCAGCCAAAGCTCTACACGTCGGCGCAGTATGATGAGAAGCTAAACCATATCCAGCCTATATATCCGCTTGTAAAGGGACTTACTAACAATATGGTCATAAAGGCGGTCACACAGTATTTCGCCTCGCAGAACAATTTTGAGGACGTTGAGTATCTTCCAAAGGAGCTTATCGAGCGGTACGAGTTAAAGCCGTTGTATGAGGCGCTAAAATATATCCATTTTCCGCGCAGCATGGACGAGATGATAAGGTCGAGAAAGAGGCTTGCCTTTGACGAGTTTTTGGGCTTTATGATAAAGATGGATAATTTGAAGGAGCAGAGAAGATATTTTGAAAATGAATGTCATATAGTGGAGGGCGATTATGCGGTGAGGCTTATGGCGGAGCTTCCGTACAGGCTTACCGCGCCGCAGAAAAAAGCTTACGACGAGATGGTCGCCGATATGTCTGGGGAATATGTGATGAACAGGCTTATTCAGGGTGATGTAGGCTCTGGAAAGACAATCATAGCAGTTCTTGCACTTTTGAATGCGGTGCAGTCAGGTTTTCAGGGCGCACTCATGGCACCTACGGAGGTTCTTGCAAAGCAGCACTATGACACGATACGGGAATTGTTTGAAAAACATGATATTCCGGTAACACCGATTTTGCTTGTGGGCTCTATGACGGCGGCGCACAAAAGAAGAGCGCAGGAGCAGATTAGAGAGGGGAAAGCGGATATCATTATAGGCACTAACGCGCTTATACAGGACAAGGTTGAGTATTTTAATCTTGGGCTTGTGATTACCGACGAACAGCACAGATTTGGAGTGAACCAGAGAGGAAATCTTGCAAAGAAGGGTGCGCATCCGCATGTCTGTGTTATGAGTGCCACGCCAATTCCGAGGACGCTCGCGATAATTCTGTACGGAGACCTTGACATATCGATAATAAATGTCATGCCGGAGGGCAGACTTCCGATAAAAAACGCCGTTGTGGGTGAGGAATACAGACCAAACGCGTACCGTTTTATTATGAATGAGGCAAAAAATGGTCATCAGGCATATGTCATATGCCCGATGGTCGAGGACAACGAGGTCAGCGAGAGCGAGAACGTGACCGATTACACGGTTGAGCTGAGAAAAAATCTTCCGGGGCTTTCCGTTGAAGGGCTGCATGGACAGATGTCCGCCGATATGAAGAATGATATTATGGAGAGGTTTGCGAGGGGCGAGACGCAGGTACTTGTGTCTACTACGGTAATCGAGGTCGGGATAAATGTGCCAAATGCCACGGTTATGATGATAGAGAATGCCGAAAAATTTGGGCTTGCGCAGCTCCACCAGCTCAGGGGGCGCGTCGGAAGAGGGAAGTCGCAGTCGTACTGTATATTTGTCAGCACATCTAAGAAGGAGGAGTCAAAAAAGAGACTTGATATAATCGGCAAGTCCAACGACGGTTTTTACATCGCAGAGCAGGATTTGAAGCTGCGCGGACCGGGGGATTTCTTTGGAACGAGGCAGAGCGGGGATATGTCATTTACACTTGCAGACATATATGCTGACGCAGATATGTTAAAGAAAGCGAAGGACTGCGCGGATTACATCATACAAAATAATTTGCAGAATACACTAAAAAAGACTTTTTCTCAGGATGACATAATGCTATAATGTGCGGTGTAATCCAAGGCTGTGCTATAAGGATGGCTGTAAGTTGGAACTTTCACGGTTTGACATGGAGCAGCCGAGGATTGTACTGTAGAATATATAATTATCACAAAAAAGGAAATTTAAATGAAGCTATACATAATAAGACATGGCGAGACCGATTGGAACAAGGAGAAAAGATTGCAGGGGCAGAGCGACACAGAGCTGAACGAATATGGGATAGAGCTTGCGCGCATAACGGGCGAGGCTCTAAAGGACGTTCACTTTGACTATATTTTTTCAAGCCCGTTAAAGAGAGCTTACCGGACGGCAGAGCTTATCCG
>JBNMKO010000156.1:0-4973 GCA_050874385.1 Eubacteriales bacterium | reverse complement strand
TATACAACCATTCAACAATAAATCCAGTTTTACAATTACATATTATTTCTATTACTGTAACTATATAAAGTTTTTAATGAACGTCCTTCTATGTATAGGGCATGCCCCGTGCTCCTTCAAAGCCGCAATATGCGCCTTAGAGCCGTAACCCTTGTTCGATGCAAAGCCGTATTCAGGATACTTTTTATCGTACTCATACATAAGCCTATCCCTCGTAACCTTTGCAATTATGCTCGCCGAGGCGATTGAAAGACTCTTTGCATCACCCTTTATAATGGAAATCTGCTTCATTGTAAGTTCAGGAATAATAACCGCGTCATTCAAAAGCAAATCCGGCTGCGGTACAAGCTGTGAAACAGCATCCCTCATCGCCTCATAGTCAGCCTGCAAAATATTAATCTCATCAATCCTCTCCGGCGACGCAATGCCCACACCGACACTAACAGCCTCCCTCATTATGACATCGTAAAGCTCCTCCCTCTTCTTCTCGGAGAGCTGCTTGGAGTCATTGACATAGAGAAGTCTCGCGTCCTTTGGAAGTATGACAGCCGCGGCAACCACAGGTCCAGCAAGAGGCCCACGCCCTGCCTCGTCTATGCCGCATATATTTGAAAACATTGCGTATTCCTTCTCAAATGCAAGCATATTCTCAACTCGGTTTCGTTCAGCCTGCAACATATCAAGCTGCTTTTTATACTTTTCTACAAGCTTTATAATTCCGGCCTTGTCCGATGAGCTGTACTCGGCAATCAGTTCCCTTATAGTACTTTCATCGGCATTTTCAAACTTATTTTTAACTGCACTGATTTTTTCTTCCATAAAAAAGCCCCCAAATAATATTAAACAATGTTCTTTAGCATTTTTCTTGTGTAAAATTGTAATTGATACAACTTCTGTTTATGGTCTTTCAAGTGAAACCCTTCCAAGTTTTCCGCTTCTGAAATCGTCAAACATAAGCTTTATCGCCTTCTCCTCGTCAGGCTCGCCACCCTTTTTCAGACATGACCTCGCCAAAGCGATATCCGTGAGCACCTCATGCGGCTCCTTATTTTCATCGACACCATATCTGTCCGCCAGTCTGCCAGCATAATTTTCCCTCATAAACTTGATAAGCTCATATGACAGCTCCGTCATATTTATAATCTGGTCGTTAATCGAGCCGACAAGCGCAAGCCTTATTCCAACCTGCTCATCCGAGAATTTAGGCCAAAGTATACCCGGAGTGTCGAGAAGTTCAACATTCTTGTTGAGCCTTATCCACTGCTTTCCTTTTGTCACACCCGGCATATTTCCCGTCTTGGCACAGTTACGGCCCGCGTAGGCATTTATAAAGGTTGACTTACCCACGTTAGGTATACCTACCACCATCGCCCTTATCGGTCTGTTCAGTATGCCTCTCTTTCTGTCGCGCTCAATCTTTTCCTTGCACGCTTCATTTATGACACCCTGAATAGATTTGAGCCCATTGCCGTTCTTTGCATTTATCTTGACCGCGTGTATTCCTTTTCCCTTAAAATACTCCACCCATGCGTCATTGACTTTCTCATCCGCAAGGTCATGCTTGTTGAGAAGTATAAGCCTCGCCTTGTTCTTTCCAAGCTCATCTATGTCGGGATTGCGGCTTGACAGCGGAAGTCTAGCGTCCACCAGCTCAATCACCAAATCGATAAGCTTGATATCCTCCTGCATCATTCTCTTAGCCTTGGTCATATGACCCGGATACCACTGTATGTTCATTCATACCTCCAGATTTTTCATTTTCATCTATAATAAATTTCCCTATTTCACAAGTCCCATTCGTCCAAACGGCGACGACACAGCCCATATCCGCCCTATAATCGCCGAATATTTCACATTTCCAACATTTGAAAAACGGCTGTCCTCACTGTTGTTTCTGTTGTCTCCCAAGACAAAATATTCATCATAGCCGAGTGTTATCGGTTCCGATGCAAGCCCTGCATTGTATATCTTCTCCGGCTCAATCGGATTTCCCTCCTCATCCACACCAGCAAGACGGAGCGTCACATCATCACTAAGCGGCTCACCGTTGATATACACAACTCCATCCACAATCTGCACTGTCTCACCTGGAAGCCCTACAATGCGCTTCACATAGTATTTTGACACATTTGCTATAGTCGGCTCAAACACAATGACATCATAGCGCTTAGGCTGCCCGAAACAGTAACTAACCTTGTCAACAAGCAGACTGTCATCATTTTCAAGCGTGGGCTCCATCGAGTGCCCCACAACCGTCGTCTTTCCGAGCATATATGTGGCAAGAATAAACGACAGACATACAACCATTATTATATCAACTATCCATTTAAGAATTATCTCATGTACATGATATTTTTTCTCCCTGCGGTAAACCTCAAATTCTGCCATAGACACCTCATAATCCATTTTTACAAATTTACATTGTGGCACTCATTAATTACATAATATAATGAAATAATTGAATTGAAGAAAAGGGAATGCCACACTGACATTCCCTTTATGGTCATATTACATATAAAGTTATATTACTTTACAAGCTCCTTAACCTTAGCTGCCTTACCTACTCTGTCTCTCAAGTAGAATAACTTAGCTCTTCTAGCCTTACCTGTTCTTACAACCTCAATCTTCTCGATAGTTGGGGAATGTAATGGCCATGTTCTCTCAACGCCTACACCGTTAGAAAGCTTTCTTACTGTGAAAGTCTCTCTTGAGCTTCCGCCCTGTCTCTTGATAACTGTGCCCTCGAATACCTGTACTCTCTCACGGTTACCTTCCTTAATCTTAGCTGATACCTTAACTGTATCACCTACGTTGAAATCTGCAACTGATTCCTTTAACTGAGCGTCTTCAATCTTCTTAATAATATCGTTCATTTGTGAGCCTCCTTAAAATTTTGATGTTCATCAATACCCTTTCGTACCAGAGGAACATCGAGCTATATTCACAACATTCGAAATTGTATCACATTATCAAATGAAATGCAAGCATTATTTTATATAATTTTACTTTAAATATTCCCCTAATTCCTCATTCACACATTCTCTTATACTTTCGGCGACTTTTTTTGCTATATTCACATCTAATCCCGCTCTTTTCGCAACTTCAAGCAAATCTTTAACTCCCGGATTGACTCCATTTCCATTTACAGTTGTTGCATGTTCTCCATTTAATGAGCTGCTGTACGTTAAATCATACGCAGGTGAGAGAACCCACCTTTTTTCATTTTCAATATAGATATAGGTAAAATTTTTAGAATGGTCATCTCGATTATGTGCAAATACATTAAAGCACATAAGCCTGTACAATTTCTCGCACTCTATAATGTCTTTTGTAAGTATCAACGTCAGACGCATAAGCAACTCATAATCAAGATTGGGAACTCTATGAGAAGTTTCCAGCAAACCTGAAACAGACACCATATGCTTACGCACAATTTTACCTTCTATTTCAATATTTTTTCTATCAAACCGCTTTGTTCCAAAATATCCCGGACATTCTAAAGATTTAAATAATCTTACTGGTTCCATCTCAATTCCACACTTTTGAGCACATAAGGCATAATCATACTCCTGTTTTCCAATATTTTTAGAATCATATGATGATGGAAATTTAATTATCCAGTCTTCATTATCTATTTTAGTAAGAATTTTTGGTCTTGCGCCTCCTGAAGAGCCTCCAAGCTTGAACAATGTATCCAACTGTTCCGAATACTCTGTCTGCAATATTTTTTCACATTCTGCTGCAAGTTCGTCAAGTGACATTCTATTTTCACTCTCTTCAAGTGTTATCACAGGTTTATAGCATAAAGCTCCCATACCCGTTTCCCCTACTATACCAAGCCTATCCAAATTTCCTATCTCCATAGGATTCATCCCATTCTTTTTCATAAGTCTGTCAACCAATAAGCGTCCCCAGCCATCTGGCAGACTATCAGCAAATACACCAAAAATACCATCAAACGGGTCTATTTTGGGCATAAATACCTTCTTTTCAAGTGGTAATGAGAATGGACTTATAGAAAAGCCATCGGCTATCCAGTCATCTGAATATTCAAAGGCTGCCAATCTCTTCTGATAAAGTGCCATAGTACCAACCAATCTGTCATGATAAAAAACATCAAGCTTATTTATCCTGTGCATTTATAACCTCCTGTATTGAATTAAAAGGTACTTCCGTAAACAAATCTTCCAATTCATTTTCAATACCCAAAGCTATTGACAACTTTGTGAGGGAAATAAGCGAAATATCCCCCGTCTGTTCGAAACGCTTCAAAGACCCAAAACTGACACCAGATTTTCTTGCCAGCTCTTTTTGTGATATTTTTCTTCTTTTTCTTATTCCTGCCAGCCTTTTGGCAAGTTCCATATTGATTTCCGGTGCAGTTTTTTGAAATATATTTATCATTGCAAAACCCCATTTCAATATATTTTATTTTTCTTAACTGCTAATATTTTATCCAAAATTCTATAAAAATGCAACTAATATATAATATTTTATCCATTTTATAAAAATTCACACATTCACAAAATACCTTTATCTAAAAAATCTTATGTGTTTTCATAAATAAAACAGCAGTATTTGTAAAATAAGTCCCTAGTAAAGAAACGCCCGTTCCGGAAAAATCCAGTTCTGGCGTTTCTTTGTATAAATCTTCCAGTTCTTATCAAACATATATCTTTTCATGCAAAAAAATCCACCACCCCTAATATTTTGCAAGCATATCAATATACGTCCGCAGCATCTCACGTTTCTGCGTCGTAAGTCCGCGGTAAATTTCAAGAAGTTTTTCCTCATTCATGCTCTTTGCATCCACATCCGGCGCGTCGAACAGGTCAGCAAACTTTACACCCAGAACATTGCACAGCAAAAGCATTGTATACACCTGCGGTCTGCTCTTTCCCCTCATAAGATAGCTAATCGTGGAGCTCGACATTCCCGCCTCCTTGGCAAGCGTGTTCCAGCTTATATTTTTC
>JBNMKO010000155.1:0-5096 GCA_050874385.1 Eubacteriales bacterium | reverse complement strand
TTTGTACACAGTTTTAATTTTTCCGGCTATCAACTCTGTAATTTCCGGTTCATCATCACATATCGCTACCCTCATTTTTGCACTTCTTTCTTGAAAATAATTATAGTATGTCATATATACTCTAATCATTATATCGTTAAATTTCTCCAATAGCGATAGAAATATGTTGTGAATTGATTGTTTTATGTTGTGAGATAAACCTTGGAATTCTGTCTGCGATACATATCATTGTCCTTTTGACCGAGTTCTCCCTCCACTTTGGCTAACTTTCGCTTCAATTCCTTAACCTTTTTCTGGTCTCCCGCCGCGGACTTTATCTGCTGTTCAAGCTGCTTTTTTTCTTCTTTGAGCTTTTCGATTTCCCTGTCAACACTATCCGTATTTGTCGTACATTTCTGCGCACTCTCCGTCTTTGGCGGTTCCGAAGCTGACTTTGCAGCTTTCTCCGCCTTTTTCGGAGCGTCATATATCACTTTTGGCTTACCGTTTTCATCCTGCCCCAAATGATATAATCCACTTGGCTTTTGTCCTGATTTTTCACTGCTAATATACTCATCCTTTGGAATTGGAATACCTGTATTTTTCTCCTCCTCCATCTGCTTATAAGAGGATTCCCTTATCTTCGCCTGTGGTGCCTGTGCCACCTCCAGATAGTCATTTGAATAATTCTTATAATTACCACTTATCTCCATCGCAATCTTCCTCCCTTGTCGTTGCACTATCTAAATAATTGCGAAACTCAAATTTTTAACCGAACAGTTGTACAATTTTACCAGTACACTACCAGACCTTTTGAACACCGTCATTCACACACTTAGTTTCGCAATTACTTTGCACTACTAATAATGTTGCTACAAGGTATTATTAGACATTCACATATACATTTTCAAGATATTTGCTGTGAAATGTCGTCTGATTGCCGCGGAATGATTAAAAGAATGCTAAGAACAAACATATCTCCATCCGTCCTCATATTTACAGCCCCATGATATTTTTCCACAACCGCTTTTATATTGGACAAACCTGTTCCAACGCGAATATCCTTCTCTTTAATATAGCTGTTACTTATCTCAATAAACCAAAAATCTCCCTGCATTTTTCCGTTTATGTAAATATATTTTTCTCTGTCATGCGGCAGACAATTGCACCCCGCAATGGCGTTATCTAAGGCATTTGCAAAGATAATACACAAATCAATATCGGTAATTTCACATGGATACGGGCAGACAAATTTACATTGTACCTGTATTTGATTATTCTGCGCTATTCCCAATTTATTGCCAAGCAAAATATCGAGCACCGGATTATTGGTGTTTACAGAAAATTGCATATCATACATTAAATTCTCCATATCACCCATATACCCCAATGCTTTATCCACATTGCCGTTGTGCAATAATTCCTTGACAACCATCATATGATTTTTAATGTCATGTCGAAATGATTTTGTCTTGTCATAGCGCATTTTTGCTTCCTGCACATATTTATTTAAAGAATTTTTCTCCTGTTCTAACAAGCACAGTTTTTTATTTAACTTAAAACTCTCCATCAATTTTTTATAAGCAAACATAACGCAAAACACACTTATTATTCCCAATATCTGCATAAACAATATCGCAAAAGGACGTATGTCTGACAGGCTTCCACTTGTATGAATTGTAACCGTATTTCCATAAATATTTAAATTTACATATTCACCTGCTATAAAAATCAATAGTATCGGCATTAAAATAATAAGAACATATTTCATCCCAACATTTTCACTGTATATAAAATATTTATTCATTACACAGTAACACAAAACGGCAGTAAAAACAGCTAGAATACTGCCCATTATCATAAATAACAAACCGATAATTCCGGAATTTTTTTCAAAAAATAATGGAGCCATAATACACGAAACCGAGTTAAAAGCCCCATAACACAAATTCATTATTCCAATCATCACAACAGAATACAAACCCACAAATATATTTCGCACCCTGCATATAAAAAATCCCCAGCCCATCAATATCAAAATATATATCAACAATTTTACAATATAATTATTTTCAAAAAAATATATGACTGCCATTCCCAGAAAAACACATATAAAATAATAAATAAATTTTACCTTTTTCCCAAGAAATCTAGTCAAAAAATATAAAATTGTAAACATTTCAATACTGCCTACAAAATAAATATTGAAAATATCTAATCCATCCATTTTCTCATTCTCTTTGCCCCTCCATATATCTCAAAACCACACTTGAAAATTCTTTACAGCGCAGACGTGATATGGGTATTTCTTTTCCATTCATCATATATGCCCTTCCATTATCATAGCTCTTTAAGTAACCAAGATTAATCAAATAGCTTCTGTGGCATTTAAAAAATCTTTTATCCAGTTTCTCCTCAAGTCTTTCTATCTTGTCATAGTAATCAACAATTTCCCCATTTTTCAAATTCACATATATTTTTCTGTCAATAATTTCACAAAAAACAATGTCATCAAATGGAATAATTCTGTTCTCATAACCTCTTTTTATAAACAGGCTTGCAGTATTTGCACTTTGCAGCGAACTAAATAATCTCTCCATAGTTTTGTCAAAATATTCCTTCTCAACCGGCTTTAACAGATAATCATACGCCCGAACCTCGAAAGCCTGAAAAACCATTTCTTTCATCACGGTTATAAAAATCAGATATCCATTATAATTTTTATCTCGAAGTCTCCTCGCAGTCTCCATGCCATCCGTTCCGTTCATCTGAATATCCAAAAAGAGGATATCTATTTTGTGGTTATATTTTAGTAATTCATCACCACTTTCAAATTGCAAAACTGTTGTCTCCACGCCTTTTCTATAAAAAAAATCCACCACAAGTTTCCCTATTTTGTCCAACATATATTTTTCATCATCACAGATTACAATGTCAATCACTCTAACACCTCTTTTTTACAATAAATAATAAATTAACAAATTTAAAATATTGCACAAATTATTCGCTATATAAAAATATTTTTCTTGAAATCTATTGTCAAGCGGATATTCGCAATCCGCCTCGCTTCTTGCTCATTTATAGTTATATATTATTTATTATTTTATTGTCTTGAAGTCTTAACAAGCCTTATAAATTCTTCCTCCAATGGCTCCCAATCAGGATTTCTGTCGTCCTGCATATTCTCGACAAGCCCTTTATAATAACCAAGTTTTTCCTCAATATATCCATTGATTTTCTCAATACGAGGAGCCTTATCCGCCTCCGACATTTTAACTTTTTTCGCCAAAAGCTCACTCACGGCATCCTGCATATCAGCCTCAAGCACCGAGAAACGCAAATCATCAAACAACACCGGCGGCGGACATTTTTTCTCCTCAATCCATTTGCATGCAAGAATAGGGCGAAGCACATAGAAATATTTTTTGTATTTTACCATATCATCGAGCAGATATTCATGGTAATTCTTGTTTGCCGTGCCGTAATAATGATACAATGCAGATTTGCATGAAAAATAATTCTTTGCCACCTGAGTATAAAGCTTCTGCCACTCATCCGTCGTATAATATACAATCGGAGAATTGCTCCACTCAAACAATGTTACATTTGACTTGTGAAAATGCTGCAATGCCTTTTTCAAATCCCAGCCATTTATGTCGAGCACATCATTTAACTCCCAGTCAATAAAGTCCTTTCTAGCTCTCAGCGACAGATAAAAATTCTCATCCCTCACATAAATAAATCTCACATCATAGTCGCTGTCCGGCGATGCAAAGCCCCAAGCCCTGCTTCCCGACTCGACCACATGAAGCACTTTGACATGCTCTTCTTGCTCAATTTCCTTTATCTTTGCAAGAACCAGCTCCCAGGCCGTCCCCTCAAAATCCTTATATTTCATCGCGAACCACCCTTTCGTTTATCTCCATAACAAGCTCCTGAACCTTGTCCATATCCGGCTCATCCGGCAAATCCGTGTTATCTGCGGCATAGTCAAGCCTTCTCTCATAATTGGCGAGCATCTCATAAAAACTATCGTCAAAAGTCCCGTCAGCCTTTTGATATTTCCCCAATCGAATATCCATCAAAAGCTGTCTTTCATTCTCCCTGTATGTATTAATCTCGCCCTTTTCCAAAATATCAATCGCCATCATAAAAAGCCTGATTAAGTGCATGGCATGTTTATTCAAATGCAAATCATCCTTCTTTTTATTGCGCTTTCCAATCTTGTCATAATCCTTTACCACATTTGACATGGCGTTCCACATGCACGAATAATCACGAAGCGGATAATGCTTTAGCTGCGCATCAACATATATCTCCGTCTCAAGCTGTGGATTCACCGCCTTATCGATGTATATTTCCATGCTTCCATTTTCAAAATCTTTGTAGTGATTGTTAAAATCACGCATGGCATTTTTTACCGAATTAAATATGTGCTGCTCCTTCTCACTCTGAGGAAACGAGTCCCTTGCAAGGGCATTTTGCAACCTTCGGAGCTGCGCGTCCGCATAACCGCCAAAGGAATTAACCGCCCTTTTAGAAAGAAAAAGCTTCCTGTTCTCCAACAATAACCGCCCGATATCATTCAGATACAGATAATGTTCCGGCTTCATTCCGAGCAGCTCTATCGTGTTCGGATTGCAGCTTAAAAACAGATTAATTATCTTGTTAAATCCATAAATCACTGTGTCCGTCTTATCATCCACATACTGCTCGAACTGCGTCATTCCAATCAAATCTGACTTCCTGTTAAGCGCAATTCCCCGAACATCAATATCGCTCGTCTCAACATTTGTCCCATACGAATAGCTACCCGCAAGCCCAAGTAAAATTACATGCTTGCCGAGATGTTCGTTGTTTTGTAGGAAGGCGTAATCAGGGGTGGTGAGGAGGGTTGGTAACAATATTTTATTCATTTATAATTGTCCTTTCTGTGAACTACCCATCACCTAAAGGTAATGGGCTTCTAAGGAGCTGACGCTCCTATTTAAGAAGTTTGATATTTAAGTTTCCACCTGACCAATCAGGCAATCCTTATTCTTACAGGCGTGTCCACTTCGCCTCTACCGTATAGGATAGTCATATCCACAACGCTGCTTTTACGCATGATATTCAAT
>JBNMKO010000154.1:0-5371 GCA_050874385.1 Eubacteriales bacterium | reverse complement strand
CCTATACGGTAGAGGCGAAGTGGACACGCCTGTAAGAATAAGGATTGCCTGATTGGTCAGGTGGAAACTCAAATATCAAACTTCTTAAATAGGAGCGTCAGCTCCTTAGAAGCCCATTACCTTTAGGTGATGGGTAGTTCACGGAAAATAATTGGAATATATGTTGTGATTAAAACATGACGAAATTGTTAATAAATCCAAGGGGGAAAGGAGGACAATGCGATGAAAAGTTTATCCAAGATTTTTAAGACGCTTATGGTGTACTCGTTTGTGATGTGCATATTGTGTTCAATTATATCCAATACCGTGATTAATAAAATCAGTGAAATGCCGATAAGCGGACAGCAGTTTTTTGCGTATAATACACTTCGTTTGTGCATAAATGGCATGGTACTGGTTGTCCTGCCCTTGATTTTATCGTTGTTTTACAGTAAAAAGACAGAGTTGTCCGGTGAAGTGCGGCTGATTTCAAAAGTTATATTTGTGCTTTGCACCATTATATGTATGTTTCTGATTATTTCTGCAATCAGCGGTGAAGTGAGCGCTTATGGCGTGATGTTTCTGGTGATAAGTGTGCCGACAATGTATATGGCAATGATTAGTGTGGTGTCAAAAAACAGAAAAGCTGCATATATGGCAGGAACGTATTTGGCAGTCGCATTTTTGTGCATCATAGTGTTAGGTCTGGTCAAGGTGTATTATGAGAGCTTGGATGGTGTTGTATACACAACAGGCTTAAAAATATATGCGAATTGCAGTTCGTTGTTTACATTGTTGTGCCCGGTAGTTGGGTATGCGATGGCACTGGGATGTCTGGGAAATGTTGAAAAAATGGGAAACTTTTCTGAGGTTGACGCTAAATGGTTACGATTGTAGAGAAGGTAAAGATAAATGGAAACAGGTCACATAGGCAAATTGATACGACATGAGCGCATCAGGCAGGGAATGTCAGGAGAGTACATATGTAGGGGAATTTGTGATTTAAGTATATATGACAGAATTGAAAATGAAAATTATAGTGTGGATATTCATATAGTAAGACTTGTGCTGCAACGGCTTGGTTTAGGTGCGGGTATGGCGGGACGTTATCTGTGCAGGGATGAGTATGATGAGATGTCGGCAAGATTTGAAATATTAGAATATTTAAAGGCAAATCAGACTGCAAAAGCGGAAAATGCTGTTGGAAAATATCAAGAAAGATACTGTAAGAGTAATCGGCTTAATAATCAGTTCAGGGAATATGTGGATGCAAGAATAGCGGAGCTTCAAGGCAACATAGAAGAAGCACTACGTTTATATAAAAGTGCCGCTTCCTACACGGTTTCGGATTATACTTTTGATTCTTTTACATGCTTATCAATGTATGAGTATTTTATTCTTGCAAATATTGCGCGACTTGAAGCGAGACTAGGAGACACACAGGAGGCAGAGAACATTTACGAAAAGCTGCTTGCATACTGTAAGAGCAAAAAACTTGAAAAGTGGATTTTGACCTGTATATATCCAAAGACCGTGTGTGAAATATTGGATATAAATAAACCACAGAATATGGGAAACTATGAGCTCAAAGTATGGCTTGAGGAATGTGAGGCGGCTGTCAGGGTGCTGCGTGATACATCAAGGCTTCATTTTCTGGGACCGTTGTTAAAGAATATGGAAATATTGAGAGAGCTGCTTGGAGATAAAGCTGATTCACAATGGAGAGAATTTTATGAACACTATGAATGGCTGAGAAATAAGTATGATGTGACGGGAGAGCTGCTGGAATGGTATCCATATTATAATGGTGATTGGGAGTTCTATCCGGTTGAAAAGCTGATTAACGAGAGAAGAAAGCTTTATGGCATGACCATAGAGCACCTTGCTGACGGAGTATGTACGCCTGAGACTGTCAGCAGAATAATAAACAGGAGGGTTTCGCCAAAATACAGCACAGTTGAGGCACTGCTTGATAAACTTGGACTTAAAGGAGTGCTGTCAGAGAATGTTATTGTGTCAGAGGATTGTGAGGCGCATAGGATATGGGATAACATGGTGGATAGCCAGACAATTCAGGATAGAGTTACGGGCAGAAGACTGTATGATAGATTAAAAGAAAAATTAGATGCCGACATTCCCATAAATCAAGCTGTGTTAAGTTATATGCAGATTGGGCTTGATATGGGAATATGGAAGAACGATTACGAAAAATATGCACAAATACACGAAAAGCTGTTAGGTTTTCGTATTGAAGATATAAAAAATCTCACAGTTTTTACCAGAATTGAGATGATGATAATTAATAGATATTTTTACTGTGCAGATAAACTTGAGGATTATACAAAGCTTGAAACATATGAAATTATGTGCAAAACTTATTTAAGTAATGCAAGTAGTGGCAGGACATTTGCAAGTGACAGTGAGACAATGATTATGTGCTGTACCAACTACACAGGTAATGCAATGCGATACGCGGATTCAAATGATTATTCGGAACAGGGAATAAAGCTGGAATTAGATTGTGAGAGGATGCATTGCTTATCTAATCTCATATATTGTGTTCCGTGGAATTGTGTGCAAAGCGGAAAGATTGCCTCGGAGAATGATATTAAACTTTGTGAATGTGCTTATTGGATAGCATGGATGCTAAAAGACAATGGGCGTATAAAACTATATAGTCGTTGGGTCAAGGAGCATAGCTAAAAATAAGCGGTTAATTCAAAATTTATTTCTTGTTATACAAGAGAGTATCATCATCTGAATATACAGCTACATACTCATTATTATCATCTAATTTATTAATAAAACCGCTTCCGAGTAATGATGATACACTGAAAATGATAAGTAAAAGTGCTATAATTGAACGTATATTTTTCTTCATAATAAAAGACTCCTTTTCGTTTTAATGAGTGATTGTGAAACTCCGATTTTTTGAACGTCTGTGCAGATTAATAAGCTCACAAGCGTATGCCTTGGAGCAGTCAGTGCTTGGTTGGCTTATTCTGCCGTCCTATGTACTGTTACCGGAAATAAGATATTAATCTACACAGTGTTCTGAGTCGATACACAGAGTTTAGCAAACATCTGTTTTAATGCAGATGTCTGCTATAAATCTTAGTATAGCACATCCGGTTATCAGATTCCATGACATTGGAGGTTAAAAAAATTGTGGGCAATGTCATGGAATTAAAAAATGTATAAAAACATAAACTCATAAAAATAGAGAAGATTGGGAAAAAGTGCTTGCAATTTTAAATAAGCTATACTAGAATATTCACAGATTTAAAGACTACGACGGAGACAGTAGATATCATCTGAAAGTCACAGAGAGCCGCAGGTGCTGGGATTGCGGTACGATTAGGGCGATGTTGAATATCACTCCTAAGTCGCTGTACGAAAGTGTGTATTGTGTAGAGTATTGTAATCGCAGATAATGCGGTTAAGTATTTTGACATGAGCGCACACTAGTAGATACAGACGTATTCCATACGTTACATGGAACGCATATGATGGTATGTCGGTGAATATGATTAGTATTTTATGACCTCTGCCATGGGAATGTGCAGGGGTCTCTTTTATTTAAGAAAATGGAGGAATTAAAGATGTACGATAAGGTATCGGCAAATCGTAACGTCGTCGAGAGCGAGAAGGCTGTCGAGAAGTTCTGGAAGGACAACGACGTATTTAAAAAGAGCATGGAAATCAGGGAAGGCTGTCCGACATATATGTTCTATGATGGCCCGCCTACTGCAAATGGCAAGCCACATATCGGACATGTGCTCACAAGAGTTATCAAGGATATGATACCAAGATACAGGACAATGAAGGGCTACCTTGTGCCTCGTAAGGCAGGCTGGGATACCCACGGACTTCCTGTTGAGCTTGAGGTTGAGAAGATGTTGGGTCTCGACGGCAAGGAGCAGATTGAGGAGTATGGTCTTGAGCCTTTTATAAAGCACTGCAAGGAGAGCGTTTGGAAGTATAAGGGAATGTGGGAGGATTTCTCCGCTACAGTCGGCTTCTGGGCTGATATGGACAACCCTTATGTGACTTATCACAATGATTTTATCGAGTCCGAGTGGTGGGCTTTAAAGCAGATTTGGGACAAGGGACTTTTATACAAGGGCTTTAAGATTGTTCCTTACTGTCCAAGATGTGGAACACCTCTCTCGTCACACGAGGTTGCACAGGGCTATAAGTCGGTAAAGGAGCGCTCTGCAATCGTCCGCTTCAAGGTTAAGGGTGAGGACGCTTATTTCCTCGCATGGACGACAACACCTTGGACACTTCCTTCCAACGTGGCTCTCTGTGTGAACCCGGATGAGACATACTGTAAGGTTAAGGCTGCTGACGGCTACACCTACTATATGGCGGAGGCACTTCTTGACAAGGTTCTCGGCGGACTTGCAAAGGCTGAGGACAAAGAGGCAGGCACACCGGCTGTTCCGGCTTACGAGGTTCTTGAAAAGTATAAGGGAAGCGACCTTGAGTACAAGGAGTATGAGCCACTCTTTGCATGTGCAGGCGAGGCTGCGGCAAAGCAGAACAAGAAGGGTCATTATGTTACATGTGATGGATATGTAACAATGTCAGACGGTACAGGTATCGTTCATATCGCACCGGCATTTGGTGAGGATGATGCCAAGGTCGGACGCAAGTATGACCTTCCATTTGTACAGTTTGTAGACGGAAAGGGTGAGCTCACAAAGGAGACACCTTACGCCGGATTGTTTGTAAAGAAGGCAGACCCATTGGTATTAAAGGACTTAGAGGCAGAGGGCAAGCTCTTTGACGCGCCTAAGTTCGAGCATGACTATCCTTTCTGCTGGAGATGTGATACACCGCTCATCTACTACGCAAGAGAGAGCTGGTTCATCAAGATGACAGCCGTTAAGGATGACCTTATCGCTAACAACAAGACAATCAACTGGATACCTGAGACAATCGGTACGGGACGTTTTGGCGCATGGCTTGAGAATGTTCAGGACTGGGGTATCAGCCGTAACCGTTACTGGGGCACACCACTCAATATCTGGCAGTGTGAGTGCGGACATATGCACTCTATCGGAAGCATTGAGGAGTTAAAGAGCATGTCCGACAACTGCCCTGACGATATCGAGCTTCACCGCCCATATATCGATGCAGTGACAATCAAATGTCCAAAGTGCGGAAAGCAGATGAAGCGAGTTCCGGAAGTTATAGACTGCTGGTTTGACTCAGGTTCAATGCCATTTGCACAGCATCACTATCCGTTTGAGAATAAGGATTTATTTGAGAAGCAGTTCCCGGCAGACTTTATCTCCGAGGCTGTAGACCAGACGAGAGGATGGTTCTACTCACTGCTCGCTATTTCTACACTTTTGTTTAACAAGGCACCTTACAAGAATGTTAT
>JBNMKO010000153.1:0-5486 GCA_050874385.1 Eubacteriales bacterium | reverse complement strand
TTCTACAGCCATTTTCATTGTGATTGATACAGTTTTGAATGAGATTGCTGACCGCGCGTTTTATCAAATCCTTATCGACATTTACAAGGCATGTGGTCAAAGCCTCATCGGTCTCCCATTCGATTGGATATTTGTCCTCGATATCCATGTTGACAAAATCGACGGCGACCTGCCTGACAATGGCAACAAGATTGTGCTTTTTAGGGCTTATCGGCTGCATATTGTACTCCAATTTTGAGGCGAGATTTAGGTCATTGATTAAATTCTGCATACGCTTACTTTGCTTTACAATCACTTTCGCTTTTTGGCGTTGTTCCTCGGTCAGATTTGTATCGTCCTTTAACTGACCTGCATAGCCCATAACCATAGAAAGCGGAGTTCTGATATCGTGTGAAACTCCTGCAATCCAGTTTGCCCTTGCGGTTTCTTTTTTTCGCAGTTGATATTTCTGATTTTGCAAAATATCGGAGGTGCGGTTGATGTTTGCACAAATCTCGGACAGCAGACCGCTCTCCTTAATTTGCACGGGTTTTCCCACGGATAAATCCTGTATGCCTTTTGTGATGGGCTTGACCGATTTTAAAAGCTTTGTGTTCGCCGTCACATAGATAATAAATATCACAATGACATTTATTATAAATACCGTGAGAACGGTTTTAGGCAGGTTGGCAATGAGCTGATAATCCCAGCTTGACCACATATGTTTCCAGAAACTTTTTTGCGGATAGCCGAGCACTACAAGTCCATTTTCTGCCTCGCCCGGAAAAGTCGGGTAATCGCTTATATACCCGCGGGTCAGGTTTGAAATATCCGAAAGAGTGTAACTTGTGGGTATGTTTTCCGGTAAATTATCTGTTTTCCATACCACCTGTTTTGTGTCATTGTCAATAAAAATTCCCCAGATATCAGCCTCATTTAACTCTAATGCCATTTTTTCTGTAAGCACATAATTTCCGTCATCCGTTCGGTGCAGGGCAGAGGCGACCTCCTTGGCGGTCTGCCACGGCTGGGAATTTGGCATTTGGCTCATTGTAAATATAATTAACAGGACGATATTTATAGTGATTAAAAGAATTGAACTTAAAAGCAAAATGCCGACAAAGCGACGTATCAATTTGGGTACACTTTTCATATGCCACTTACTCCTTCACAATAAGTTTGTAGCCCAATCCCTTGACTGTAATTAAGGACACAGGGCGCGATGGATTTAACTCTATTTTTTCTCTTATGCGTCTTATGTGAGCCATCAAAGAATTTTCGTATCCGAAAGGATTTTCACCCCAAGCCGCCTCACACAGAGCGTCTATTGTCACGATACGACCTGCATTTCGATATAAGGCACTCAAAATATCGTGCTCTTTTGCGGTCAGAGCGATGTGCTTACCGTCTTTTATTACTTCTGCGCGCTCAAAATCAATTTCACTGTTATTTAATTTTACAAGAGGATTTTCGGATTTATAGCTTCTGCGCAAAATTGCCATTATGCGGAATGTCAGTTCCTTTGGCAGAAATGGCTTGACAACATAGTCATCTGCGCCGAGCCCAAAGCCCTTAAATTTGTCCTCGTCCTCACCGCGGGCAGTTAAAAATAATATGGGATATTCGCCTTTTTTTCTTAGCTGTTCCATCAAAGAGAAACCGTTGCCGTCAGGCAGCATTACATCAAGAATGGCAAGCTCAGGGTGAAAACTTTCCGATAGAGCGAGGGCTTCCTTGACATTTTTCGCGGTTGCTATGTGAGTAAAACCTTCTTCCTTTAAAATGGATACAACCATATCTAGAAGCTCCTGTTCGTCGTCGACGAGCAGCAGACGTTTGTTTTTCAAATATTCAAAATTCATGCAGGTACCTTCCCTTTTATTCAGTATTATAAGGTGGTGTTGATTGCTGACATTCACATAATAGCACATAAGTTATGAAATTTAATAATTTTCGGGTAAATGTAAGGTAGATGTAAGGTAGAGAGAATGTTGCCGCAAGGTTGGAATTGTAGAATGTAGGCATATCGAGAAAGGAGCAGATTGATATGAACATAATTGAAACAAATAATTTGACAAAAACTTATGCGGACTTTACGGCTGTATCGGGGATTAATCTCCACATTCCGAAGGGAAAGGTTTACGGTTTCCTTGGACCGAATGGAGCGGGCAAATCCACAACGATGAAAATGTTCCTCGGACTTACAAAACCCACAAGCGGTTCTTTTGTGATTGATGGGAAGAAATATCCGGATAATCGGGTTGAAATTTTGAGGGAAATAGGTTCTTTTATTGAAGCACCTGCTTTTTACGGAAATTTGAGCGGGAGGGAGAATTTGGAGATTGTGTGCAAAATTTTGGGATTGCCGAAATCATCCGTTATGGATGCGTTGGAGCTTGTCGGGCTGACACAGTACAAGGACAGACTTGCAAAAAAATATTCGCTCGGCATGAAACAGCGGTTGGGGCTTGCGAGTGCATTGATTGGAAGACCGCCAATTCTTATCCTTGATGAGCCGACAAACGGGCTTGACCCAATAGGCATACACGAAATCAGGACGCTTATTCGTTCTCTGCCGCAAAAGTTTGATTGTACTGTGTTGGTGTCATCGCACCTGCTTTCCGAGATTGAGCTTATGGCGGACAAAATCGGTATTCTAAATCACGGACACTTGGTTTTTGAGGGAAGTCTTGATGAACTGAGACAGATGGCCATGTTACAGGGTTATCCTACTGACAATCTGGAGGACACTTTCCTTGCACTCATTGATGCCGACAACAGTAAAAGGGGTGGTGTAAGATGATTTTTGGCTTGGAATTAAAAAAGGTAAAGCGGACAGGATTTATTCCCACATTTATTGTAGGGGGTCTGTTGGCCGCGGCTGTTCCTGTAGTGAATATGGCAGCCCGCTCGCAAATTTATGTGGGACTTAAAAATTCACCAGTTCAAATTTTGATGGATGCCAACTGGCAGATGATGGCTATGCTTAATGTTCTCTTGTTGGTTGCGGGCGCATGTCTGTTGTATCACACCGAGTATGCGGATAATGCCATCCAAAAAATGCGTATGCTGCCAATTAAGGAGCAGGACTCATTTTTTGGGAAAACTGTTTTAATTGTGTTTGTGACAATAGTTGTTTTAGCGCTTGAAGCGGCTGGTATCACATTCTGTTCTTTTTATTGGTTTGAACTTTCGGAGAATTTTGCGTTGGAACTGCTAAAAAACTTCGGATATGCCTTTGCATTGATGCTGCCATCTGCGTTGTTATCGCTTTTAATCGCATCGCTTTGTCAAAATATGTGGGTGTCACTTGGAATAGGCGTTATCTGTGTGTTTGTTGCAACAATATTTCCTGCCAACAATATTATTTTGTCCATATTTCCATTTGCGCTGCCATTTCAGACATTTTTCTGGACGGATGGAGATGTAATCCGAAATATGCTGATAGCAAGTGTGGCGGAAACAATTATTATCGCGGTTGCGCAAGGGCTGATTTTAAAGGTGAGGAGGTCTGTACAATGAGAATTTTTTCATTGCTTGGCGTTGAATTTAAGAAAATACGTCGTTCCAAAATAATGCTGATTTTGTCAGCGGCGGTGATTGTCTTATGGCTGCCGTCAATTTTAAATGCAGATATGAATTTTCAAATGCAGGCGGAGGGCATATCTCCTGAATATAACTTTTTTGTACAGGGTTTTCTTGCAATGTCGTGGTTTATTTTTCCGGCAAGCATGGTTGTTGTCACCGTTTTGATTAACCAGACAGAGAGGAGCAACAGGGGAATTTTAAAAATGCTTGCACTTCCTGTTGGCACAGCAAAATTATGTATTGCCAAGTTTTTGGTGCTGCTTTCTTTGGCGGCTGTCCAAATACTTATGTCAGTCGGAATGTACTATCTGAGCGCAGTCATTGTGACAGGAACGCACAGCTACAGTTTCGTTTTGCCACCGTTGTTTGTCTTTAAGGAAGTGGGACTAATACTGATGTCATCTATACCGATGCTTGCATTTTTCTGGCTTTTATCCGTCTGTATTCAGACACCGATTTTTGCCATTGGAATAGGGCTTGCCTCGATAGTCCCGTCAGTTTTGATGATAAACACAAAGATATGGTTTGCATACCCTATGTCATACCCGTTTTTTGTTATGACGGCACAGTACGGGGAATTGGCTTCTAACATTACAACATCGCAGGTAGATTTGTTTCCGTTGCTGCCCGTTGCCATCGGAATAACAACCGTCTGCTTGTTAATTTCCTGTATTTGTTTTGGGCGGGCTGAAAGGAGATAAATATAGCTATGAAGAATAAAATTTTAACCGCTGTCAGTACCATTATGATTTTTATACCATGGACAATTTTGCCGCTGCGCACTTTTGATTGGGCGTTAAAATCGCCTGTTGCCGAAATTATGATTTCCTGCTATGCGGCGTTTATGATATTTAGCGGTGTATTTACAAGCATATCTTATTTTAGGGCAAAGGCGCAGAATAATCTGATGAAGATTTGCCTTATTACCAATGGGATTTATGCGGTGGGAGGAGTTGCGGCGTTGGTTTTGATGATTGTGCAACGAATTATGTAAAGGGAAATTGTGTGGAATAGGTTACTCATTTATAGATTAATATTAAAAGACAAATATTCGTGTAAAAGTAACTTTTTACACGAATATTTGCTATCACGTCTGATATATTTTAAATGGTATTGTAAACAGCAAAAAGCAGCAAAGGACGCATATTTGACTTTTTGTTAGGTGTCAATAGAAGGATTAAAAGCATAAAAATTCTTTGCATCAAGTCCTTCGCGTGTGATATTTAGCGCTTCACCGAAACGCTGGAAGTGAACAATCTCCCTCGCTCTCAAAAAGCGCAGCGGTTCAACAATATCTGGTTCGCTTATAAGTCTCAAAAGATTATCATATACGGTTCTTGCTTTCTGCTCGGCAGCCAAATTCTCCATGAGGTCTGTTATAGGGTCGCCCTTTACTTGAAATTCACATGCATTAAAAGGAACACCGCCCGCTGCCTGCGGCCACACACCAAGCGTATGGTCTACATAGTATGGCGCAAAGCCTGATTTTTCTATCTCCTCCGGTGTGAGGTCGCGCGTGAGCTGATGAACCATCGCACCAACTATCTCAAGATGGGCCAGCTCCTCAGTGCCTATATCAGTCAACACTCCAGCCACACGTCTATCTTTCATGGAATATCTCTGCGACAAATATCTGAACGATGCTCCCGCTTCGCCGTCCGGACCTCCATACTGACTGATGATAAGCTGTGCCAGCTTAGGGTTGGTTTCTTTGATGTGTACAGGAAATTCTAATTTTTTCTCATAAATCCACATTATTTATATGCCTCCATTTCCCAAGGCCACGGTAACTGCTGCCATGTCCAGCAAGTGTCAGAGTTGACCTGATAGAATGTGAGCGGTCCATAGAGGCGCTCGTACTCAGCTACATTTCTTTCATATGAAGCTTGGTGCTTGTGAAAGGCATTGAGTGCCTGAAT
>JBNMKO010000152.1:0-5631 GCA_050874385.1 Eubacteriales bacterium | reverse complement strand
GTGTGATGATGTCCAATCAGGTAACATACTCTGCCGACAAACGCCTCATCAACGTCAGACCCCATTATATTCTCAAGTATCGCCTTAGCAACTCCCGGTCCTTCAATCTCCTGATTGCGCCCGTCACAGTTGCCATACTTCTGCTCGCATATATGAATACCGATATCGTGAAGCACCGCCGCTATCTCAAGCACCTGCTGCTCCTTTGGCGATATCCCCTCCATGCGACCCATGAGTGCCGCAAACTCATACACCTTAACGGCGTGCTGAATACGCCTTGCGTCACCACGGTTATACTCTATCATCGAGTTCATTACCTTATCTGTCAAATTCAAGTCATTCATGTTTATCTCCCTGCATACTGCAAGCATTGCTTGCAGTACTACCACCAATAAGTAGTTTGAAAGTTTTGCTTTCAAACTTAATCTCATTTCTGAGCGTCTATAGCCTCATACTAACCAATATACAGTGTATTACTGCGCGTCGGATGCGTCGTTCTCCTCAAGCTGTTCCTCGGTGAGCGCAACAAAGCCCTGTCTCTTACGAGCCATCTCGTCGCTCTCAAGATACTCATCATAGGTTGTAATCTTGTCAATCATCTTTCCGCCGACAAACTCCATAATACGGTTGGCTGTCGTCTGCACGAACTGGTGGTCATGTGAAGCAAAAATCATTGCACCCGGGAACTTTATAAGTCCGTTGTTGAGTGCGGTGATTGACTCCATGTCAAGATGGTTGGTTGGCTGGTCAAGCAAGAGCACATTCGCACCCATAATCATCATCTTGGAGAGCATAACTCTAACCTTCTCACCACCGGATAAAACCTTAACCTTCTTAACGCCGTCATCACCGGCAAACAACATTCTTCCAAGGAAACCTCTTACATACGTCACATCCTTCTCAGGTGAGAACTGCATAAGCCACTCAACAATCGTGTCATCGCAGTCAAAATCCTTTGTATTATCCTTAGGGAAGTAAGCTGTGCTCGTTGTTATGCCCCACTTGTAGCTTCCCTCGTCAGGCTCAAGCTCACCCGCAAGTATCTTAAAGAGTGTTGTCTTTGCAAGCTCATCGCTTCCTACAAGTGCAATCTTGTCCTCTCTTCCCACGATAAACGATACATTGTCAAGAACCTTAATTCCATCAACAGTTTTAGAAAGATTGGTGACTGTGAGTACCTCGTTTCCAATCTCTCTTGCCGGACGGAAATCGATGTAAGGGTACTTTCTGCTTGAAGGTCTGATATCGTCAAGCTCAATCTTCTCAAGCGCTCTCTTACGGGAAGTAGCCTGCTTGGACTTGGAAGCGTTGGCGGAGAACCTCTGGATAAACTCCTGTAACTCCTTAATCTTCTCTTCCTTCTTCTTATTGGCTTCCTTCATCTGCTTAACCATGAGCTGGCTGGACTCATACCAGAAGTCATAGTTACCTGCATAGAGCTGTATCTTTGAGTAATCTATGTCTGCAATCTGTGTACATACTTTGTTAAGGAAATAACGGTCATGGGATACCACAATAACCGTATTCTCAAAGTTGATTAAGAACTCCTCAAGCCATGCTATCGCATCGAGGTCAAGGTGGTTCGTCGGCTCGTCCAAAAGCAGAATGTCAGGATTGCCAAACAGAGCCTTTGCAAGGAGAACCTTAACCTTCTCGCTGCCGTTTAGCTCGCTCATCTGCTTATAGTGAAGGTCTGTGTCTATTCCAAGACCGTTTAAAAGAGTGGCTGCATCGCTCTCAGCCTCCCAGCCGTTCATCGTAGCAAACTCGCCCTCAAGCTCGCTCGCCTTAATTCCATCCTCCTCGGTGAAATCCTCCTTTGCATAGATGGCTTCCTTCTCCTTCATAATCTGGTAAAGGCGCTCATTTCCCATGATAACTGTGTCGAGTACGTTGTAAGCATCGTACTTAAAGTGGTCCTGCTCTAAGAAGGACAATCTCTCACCCGGAGATATCGTCACGTCACCCTTGGAAGGTTCAAGCTGTCCGGACAAAATCTTTAAGAATGTAGATTTTCCTGCACCATTGGCACCAATAAGACCATAGCAGTTTCCCGGTGTAAACTTGATATTCACATCCTCAAAAAGAGCCTTCTTACCGATTCGTAATGTTACATTGTTAGCACTAATCATTTTTATAAATCCTTTCCAAGCCGTTTTGCCCGGCTTCACCCAAAATGGCATACTTAGGATATATTATAACGTAAAATACGGAATTTTCAAGAACTATATTTCAAAACGTGCTAAATTATGGTATTATATGTAATATCCAGGTGTCAGAACAGGCTTATAATAATATAAAGGAGATTTATTTTATGGAACTTACGGATTTACATGTACATTCGACTGCATCGGACGGAACATTTACACCCACCGAACTGGTTGCGGAGGCAAAAAAAGTTGGACTGAAGGCATTTGCGCTCACAGACCATGACACAGTTGCGGGAGTTGAGGAAGCCATCAATGCCGGAAATGAGGCCGGAATTGAGGTTATCCCGGGGATAGAGATTAGCACTAAATATAACAGCACCTACATTAAGGACAGGGAAATTCATATTGTAGGACTGTATATAGATTACACAAATGAGCATTTTCTGTCTGAGATAGCAAGTTTCCGCGACAACCGCGACGGAAGAAATGACAAGCTGATTGAGCTTATGAATGAAGCCCAAATGCCGGTATCGCTTGAGATAATGCGCGAAGTATTCGGCGATGAGACAGTACTCACAAGGGCACATTTTGCGCGCTACATGGTTATGAAAGGCTATGTGTCAAGCACAAATGAGGCATTTGACAGATACCTCGGCGAGGGCAAGCCTTTCTATGTATCAAGGCAGATGCCCGACCCGGCAAGGGCTGTCGAGCTTATACGCGAGGCAGGCGGCGTTGCCGTGCTCGCACACCCTATTCTCTACAGAATGTCCGAAAGCGAACTCACAAAGCTCTGTCAGTACTTAAAGCGCCACGGACTGACAGGAATTGAGGGCATATACTCCACCTACAGAAGCGGCGACGAGACAACCGTAAGGCGCATAGCAAGTGAGTGCGGACTTCTTATATCCGGAGGAAGTGATTTCCACGGGGCGAACAAGCCTGATATTAAGCTCGGCGTAGGAAAAGGCAATTTAAAAATTCCTTATGAACTGGCACTCAACCTTAAAAAAGCTATAAAATAACGCATGTTTCTCATTTCTATTTATGTCGCTGGACGACGGAATGGAGGTTACTATGAAATTTTCTAACGGATGCTGGCTTGAGAAGGAGGGCTGTTCCTGCTTCTCCCCTCAGGAAGTATATTTTACTAAGATTGAGGAGAACAAGGTGACATTATGTGCGCCTACAATAAAAATAATCACAAGAGGCGACACTCTTGGATGTATCAATCTCACTGTTGTTATCACCGCACCTGCCAAGGATGTCATAAGGGTTCAGACTTATCACCACGCGGGTATGGCATTTAAAAATCCCCAGTTCGACCTAAACATAGGCGAGAGCTATATGAGAGTCACCGAGACGGACGAGCTCATCACTGTGACAAGCGGAAATTTGTCCCTTGAGATTACAAAGTTTCCTTGGAGCATGACCTACAAACATAATGGCAATGTCCTTTCTAAGAGCGGAATAAAAGACCTTGCACTTATGAAAACCAACTGGAAGGGTTACGCCTACGACAACGGCGACAACACAGATACATATATCAGGCAGCAGCTTTCCATGGGTGTCGGCGAGCTGTTGTACGGCTTTGGCGAGCGCTTTACCCCTCTTGTAAAGAACGGTCAATCCATAGACATATTCAATCAGGACGGGGGCACAAGCACTGAGCAGTCCTACAAAAATATTCCATTTTATGTGTCAAACAAAGGCTATGGCGTGTTTGTAAACCATCCTGAGAAGGTCTCCTTCGAGGTAGGAACTGAGATGGTCACAAAAGCTGAGTTTTCTGTTGAAGGAGGTTATCTCGACTACTTTTTCATCGATGGCCCATCCATGAAGGATGTGCTTGTAAAGTACACTGACCTCACCGGAAAGCCATCACTCCCTGCCCCTTGGACTTTTGGACTGTGGCTTTCAACATCGTTTACAACCAACTATGATGAAAAGACTGTAATGAGCTTTATCGACGGTATGCTTGACCGTGGTATTCCTCTTAGGGTATTCCACTTTGACTGCTTCTGGATGAAGGAATTTCACTGGTCAAATTTTGTGTGGGATGAGCGCGTATTCCCTGACCCAAAGGGAATGTTGAGCAGAATAAAGGCAAAAGGACTCAACATCTGTGTATGGATTAACTCCTATATTGGACAGGAATCCATACTTTTTGCGGAGGGCGTTGACAACGGCTACTTCATAAAGAGAACCAACGGCGATGTATGGCAGTGGGATATGTGGCAGCCGGGAATGGCACTTGTCGACTTTACAAATCCAGATGCATGTAAATGGTTCCAAAGCAAGCTAGAGATGCTTCTTGACATGGGCGTTGACTGCTTCAAGACAGATTTTGGCGAGCGTATTCCAACAGAGGATGTCATGTACTTTGACGGCTCCGACCCTAAAAAAATGCACAACTATTATACATACCTCTACAACAAATGCGTATATGAGCTCCTTGAGCGAAAGCGCGGCAAGAGCGAGGCTGTACTGTTTGCCCGCTCGGCTACAGTTGGCAGCCAGAAATTCCCTGTCCACTGGGGCGGTGACTGCTGGTCAGACTACGAGTCCATGGAGGAAAGTCTCCGCGGCGGTCTTTCACTTTGCATGTCAGGCTTTGGCTACTGGAGCCACGACATAGGAGGATTTGAGAGCACATCCACGCCCGACGTGTACAAAAGATGGGCTGCATTCGGTCTTTTAAGCTCCCACTCGCGTCTGCATGGAAGCTCCTCCTACCGTGTACCTTGGGCATATGATGAGGAAGCTGTCGATGTAGTCCGCACCTTCACACTGCTAAAGGCTTCACTCATGCCTTACCTCTACCGCAATGCCATATATACATCACACACGGGTATTCCTATGATGAGAAGCATGGTACTCGAATTTACAGACGACCACAACTGTTCATATCTTGACAAACAGTATATGCTGGGTCCTAGTCTTTTAGTCGCACCTATTTTCAACGAAAATGGAATTGCAGAGTACTATCTTCCTGCCGGAACATGGACTAACTACTTCACAGGAAGAAAATATAATGGTGGCTGCTGGTATTCAGGAAAATGCGGCTACCTTGAAATCCCTCTTTTTGTGAGGGAAAACTCAATAATAGCGGTTAATCCTGACGCAGACCGTCCAGACTATGACTATGCGGACAATGTAACTTTCCGCATATATGAGCCATCGGACTGCTCTACAACCGTTTACGATATGAATACAAATATCGACACCACAATAAATGTGAGAAAAGCCGGAAATGAACTTGCAATATCCATCACCGGAACCAAGAAATGTAATGTAGAGCTAATTAACATGCCAACCGATGCGAACCTTATAGGACTTGAAGCCGGAACATATACAATTACAGTCAAATAAGCAAGCTATTTTTAAAGTAAATGTTGCTGCTATAATCTATAGCAATTTCTTAAATACTTACAAAGAAATTGCCAAATGATATGATGTAGCAAATTTAATACTATTAAGC
>JBNMKO010000151.1:0-5813 GCA_050874385.1 Eubacteriales bacterium | reverse complement strand
TGCCCTCGCAAGTATTATCTCCGTAGCCTCAATACATGCCTCGCGCTCATCCTGTGGTATCGCTTTCTCAAAACCATAGGTTCTCTTTCCAACCGTCGTTGTTTCCATGCTGGTTGATATGGAGTGCAATTTATATTTATCAGGATAAATATATAATGAGGAATTATATTCAAGCCCGCTGTAATCCTGCTTTTCCCAGACAAATTCCGGCACGGCAATATCTTGCGTTGGCGTTTCCGAACTACCATCATTCTCCCACATGGATTCCGACATAGTATTTTCAGCAGATATGTCTGAGTTAACATCAACTTGCTTTTGACATGCTGTAAGCAATGATATAGTAGAAATAACTACCATTATTTTTATTGCTTTTATATTTTTCTTGCTATTTTTTATTCCCTTTTTCTTGTATATTTTCACTTATAATTTCTCTCTTTTATACATAATTTATCAATCGGATATTTACAATCCTCCGTCACATTAGTTCAACTATACTCCAATTCACTTATTTTTGCCAATAATCAAATAGCTGCCCAGTTAGCTATAGCAATTCTATAAATTAATGTCACTCTTATATAAAACAATATTTCATCAGATTAGAGCTATTATACGCAATAATTTATGGAATTGCTATAATAACACAGTTTTAATTATTTTTGCTGTATTCAGAATATTTATCTTCCATATAATTTTTCCAGTCCTCAACAAGCTCATGATAAGTCTTATCCGTAACAGTTGTTAAGTCATGATTTTTACATACATAATCTATAAATTTTTTTTCGCCATATGTATCGCTCATATAATAAATAAACGATGCCCCCGATTCATAATTGTAATCGGGGCTGTAATTGCTGTTATAATAAATTCCTAGATTGTCAACATCCCTATAATCTGTTCGCATGTCTATTGGACTGCCTTTTTTATTGATAAATTCTATTATGTATCCAAACTTCTTCGAGTCTTCCTCTATTCCATTCCAATATATATTAAGATAATCATATCCATAATAATTATATCTCATGTCAAATGCCCGCGCCCAGCCTTCAACTGCCCAAAAATCACCTAATGTTACTGGTATACATATTGCATGTATATATTCATGCGTAAGAGATGATATATCTCTAAGATATATCCTTCCATGACCAAATTCACTTTCCTTATCTTTGAGTGCTAACGAAAATTTTTTATTTGACACTACTATTGGAACATCCGTGACACAATTTTCAATATCAAACAATTCCCTATACTGTCTCATTTGTTCAGTATTAATCTCATAAAATTTTTTTGTCTGTGCATAGTCTTCATGCAAAAAATTTTCTGTAACAAGCGGATTCATATAATATATAGTATCTTTCCATTTTCTATCTATATAAAATACAGCATATTCATTATATACAACATACTGATAGCTGTAACCGCCATAGCTATACAAAACTTCGGACAATGGATTGCCAAGTACAAGTCCGTTCTCATTGTACCACTTTTCCAATTCATCATTAAATTCATGGCAAAGCTGCACATCACCACTCTTTTTTAACAGTTGCTTCAAGGCATCTTCACCATTATTTTTTATATAATCGCTCACAAATTTATTTGAAACAGCTTTTGCCTCTCTTATCTCGTCTGCGGTAACAAAGTCATCATCAAAACAGAGCAGATTGAGGTCATAACAGTTGTATTCTGTATTCAGTGTGATATCCGCAGTCTGATTTGTCCCGTACGTCACATCTTCCCATACATCCGAAAGGCTGTCGCACAAATAATTCGCATACCCATAAGCCACTCCATAATTTGCATATTTCCCATAGGCAGAAAGCAAAACTCCCGTCACATAATCAACATCTTTCCAGTCAGATACGCATGTAATAAAACTATTTCCGCCATCGCTTTTTTCCGGCTGGTCGATGTAATATAAGCCTCCGCCCGACTCATCCGTGTACACATAAATGTTGAGCGCATCGTCATATCCCACTCTCGCAAGTATTATCTCCGTAGACTCAATACATGCCTCCCGCTCATCCTGCGGTATCGCTTTCTCAAAACCATAGGTTCTGTTTCCAATCACCACAGTTTCCATCTTGGTTGATATTGAATGCAAGCTATACTCATCCGGATATGTATATAATGATGAATTATACTCAAGCCCGCTATAATCCTGATTTTCCCAGACAAATTCCGGCACGGCGATATCTTGCGTTGGATTTTCTGAACTAATATCATTCTCCCACATGGATTCCGACGTAATATTTTCAGTAGATATGTCAGAGTTAACATCAACTTGTTTTTGACACGCCGAGAGTAATAATGCTGTGGAAATATATCCCATTATTTTTATTACCTTGGCATTTTTTGTGTTATTCTTTATCTCTTTTTTCTTATATATTTTCACTGATAATTCCTCTCCTTTGTCAAAATACAATTTCTATTATTTACTCAGTTTTACTGTACTCCGAATATTTATCCTCTATATAATTTTTCCAATCCTCCGCCAGCTCGTCTAAGGATTTATCAGTCACAGTCGTAAGGTCATGGTTATGGCACACATAATCTATAATCTTTTTTTCACCATATACATTGCACAGATAATTAAAAAAGGATGCTGCTATGGTATAACCCTCCTTATAGTTATAATTATTCGTGGTGTATACCTCAAGACCCATTATATTCTCATAATCAATAAACATATCTATAGGTCTTTCGTTCTTTTCTATATATTGTACCAGATACGCATCTTCCCGATTATTCATAATATCGCTATTTACTTTATTGTAATAATAATTATATCTTCCATCAAAAGCTTGTGCCCATCCCTCAGCTACCCATAACTGCGACAAAGCGACAGGGACACACAACGCATGTATGTACTCATGCATAATCAAAGTTACCGTTTTAATGTATATTTTATTTATATCAGGATAATAAATACCCGCATATTCATCAACAGAATTACGCGTCTTTTCTGATATTAAAATTGGAACATTCAGTTTCGGTTCTCCCAGTCCAAACAACTCATTATACTGACACATTTGTTCTGTATTGATTTTATAAAAATTGTTTGTCTCTACATAATTTTCGTGCAAAAATGTCTCTGAAAAAAAGTCACTTATTCTGCGTGTGCTATCATACCATTCGCTATCCATATAAAACACAGCATGTCCATTATATGCTATATACTGATAGCTATAACCACCATAACTATACAAAATCTCGGACAATGAATTGCTAAGGACAAGCCCATTATCATTGTACCACTTTTCCAACTCATCATTAAATTCATGGCAAAGCTGCACATCGCCACTCTTTTTTAACAATTCCTTCAAGGCATCTTCGCCATTATTTTTTATATAGTCGCTCACAAATTTATTCGAAACAGCTTTTGCCTCTCTTATCTCGTCTGCGGTAACAAAGTCATCATCAAAACAGAGCAGATTCAGGTCATAGCAATTATATTCAGCATTAAATACAGGCTGTCCATAATTCAATTCATTACTTTGTGTGTCACTTACTAGATTTTTCTGATTATTATCTGCCCCATCGGTCACACTTTCCCACACATCCGAAAGGCTGTCGCACAAATAATTCGCATAGCCATAAGCCACTCCATAGTTTGCATATTTTCCATTAGCAGAAAGCAAAACTCCCGTCACATAATCAACAGCTTTCCAGTCTGATATACATGTAATAAAACTGTTTCCGCCCTCGCTTTTTTCCGGCTCGTCAATGTAATATGAGCCTCCGCCCGACTCATCCGTGTACACATAAATATTAAGTGCACCGTCATATCCTACCCTCGCAAGTACTATCTCTGTAGCCTCAATACACGCCTCGCGCTCCTCCTGTGCTATCGCTTTCTCAAAACCATAGGTTCTCTTTCCAACCGTCGCCACTTCCATATTGGTTGATATTGAGTGCAAGCTATACTCGTCCGGATATGTATATAATGAGGAATTATATTCAAGCCCGCTGTAATCCTGCTTTTCCCAGACAAATTCCGGCACGGCGATATCTTGCGTTGGCGTTTCCGAATTAACATCATTCTCCCACATAGATTCCGACATAGTATTTCCAGTAGATATGTCAGAGTTAACATCAACTTGTTTTTGACATGCTGAGAGTAATAATGCTGTGGAAATAGCCGCCATTATTTTTATTACCTTTGCATTTTTTACGTTAATTTTTATTTCTTTTTTGCTGTATATTTTCACTGATAATTCCTCTCTTTTGTCAAAATACAAATTTTATTATTTACTCCATTTTGCTGTATTCGGAATACTTTTCTTCCATATAATTTTTCCAATCCTCAGCCAGTTCATCTAGGGATTTATCAGTCACAGTCGTAAGGTCATGGTTATAGCACACATAATCTATAATCTTTTTTTCACCATATACATCAGATAAATAACGGAAAAACGATGCTGCCGGTGTATATCCCTTCTTGTAATCATAATCATTCTTGCCATACACCATTAAATCGCCTACAATCTTATAATCTGTTACCATGTCTATCGGGCTTCCCTTTTTTTCTATATACTCCTTTAAGAAAATATAATCCTCATTGTTCATGAAATAGCTATATGCTTTTGGCTTATAATAATTATACCTATACTCATATGCCGTCGCCCATCCTTCAAACACCCATGACTGATTAACACATATCGGTACTGTCAAAGCATGTATATACTCATGTGTAAGTGCTGTCACACTTCTTGTATATATCATCTTAATATCAGGATAATAAATTCCCTGATAACTATCATCATTATTGCGACTTTTTGTGTGTGATATCAAGATAGGCACATCCAATACTGTTCCCTCAAGTTCAAAAAGTTCATTGTACTGTCTCATTTGTTCAGTATTAATCTCATAAAACTTTTTCGTCTGTGCATAATCTTTATGCAAAAAATCCTCAGATAAAAAAATATCAATCGAATCCTTCCAATCTCTGTCCATATAAAACACCGCATATCTATTGTATACTATGTATTGATAGCTATATCCTCCATAACTATACAAAACTTCGGACAATGGATTGTTAAGGACAAGCCCGTTATCATTGTACCATTTTTCCAACTCATCATTAAATTCATGGCAAAGCTGCACATCGCCGCTCTTTTTTAACAGTTGCTTCAAGGCATCTTCACCATTATTTTTTATGTAATCGCGCACAAATGTATTTGAAACAGCTTTTCCTCTCTTATCTCGTCGGCGGTCACAAAATCTTCATCAAAACAGAGCAGATTTAGGTCATAACAGTTGTATTCAACATTCAAAGCAATATCCACAGTCTGATTTGTCCCAGCCTGTTCATAACCTGATACCTGTTCTGTTGGTACTTTGTCAAGTTCTGACTGTCCATCGTTCAATTCATCTTTTGAATTTGAGGTATCATTTGCAAGATTTTTCTGGTCACCATCTGTTGCATCCGTCACATCTTCCCATATACTAGAAAGGTTGTCACACAGATAGTTCGCATACCCATAAGAAACTCCATAATTGGCATATTTCCCATAAGCCGAGAGCAAAACTCCCGTCACATAATCAACATCTTTCCAGTCTGATATACATGTAATAAAACTATTTCCGCCATCGCTTTTTTCCGGCTGGTCGATGTAATATAAGCCTCCACCCGACTCATCCGTGTACACATAAATGTTGAGCGCGTTGTCATATCCTGCCCTCGCAAGTATTATCTCCGTAGCCTCAATACATGCCTCGCGCTCATCCTGTGGTATCGCTTTCTCAAAACCATAGGTTCTCTTTCCAACCGTCGTTGTTTCCATGCTGGTTGATATGGAGTGCAATTTATATTTATC
>JBNMKO010000150.1:0-5880 GCA_050874385.1 Eubacteriales bacterium | reverse complement strand
CTTCGGACAGGCTTTCCTTGAGCTTCATCCTACTAAGTATGCTGAGGAGCTCGTTAAGAAGATGGAGAAGAGCGGAGCTAAGGCTTACCTTGTAAATACAGGATGGAACGGAACAGGCAAGAGAATTTCCATTAAGGATACTCGTGGTATCATCGACGGCATCCTCAGCGGAGCAATCAACAATGTTCCTACAAAGAAGATTCCTTACTTCAACTTCGAGGTTCCTACAGAGCTTGAGGGTGTTGATACAGGTATTCTTGATCCAAGAGATACATACGCTGACGCTTCTGAGTGGGAGAAGAAGGCAGTTGACTTAGCTGGAAGATTCATTAAGAACTTCGCTAAGTACGAGGGAAATGATGCTGGTAAGGCATTAGTTTCTGCTGGTCCTCAGCTCTAATCAGAACTTCTTTGTACACGAAAATTAGTTTCATGTGACGGAGAATACAGTTAAAAATATGACCGGATGCGGAGATTTTCGCATCCGGTTTTTATTTCATGAAAATTATAGTTATATGAATATTCACAATCAAAACAGAATGGCGTATTTACTTTGATTAGAAGAGTATTCTTGAAAAACATAAGATAAAATGATATATTTAACACAGTTTGTCAAAGTGGATATACATTATTGAGAAAATTTGGAAATGAGGGGAACAATAAATTGCAGGAAAAGATAATGATTGTAGATGACGAGGCGGCCATTGCTGACCTTGTGGAAGTTTATTTGAAGAACGAGGGATATGAGGTTTACAAGTTTTACAGTGCTCTCGACGCGCTTGCGTGTGCCGACAGGGAGGAGCTTTCGCTCGCGATACTCGATGTGATGATGCCGCAGATGGACGGCTTTACGCTTTGCAGGCATATAAGGGAGAAGCATTTTTACCCTATAATCATGCTGACGGCAAAGATTGAGGACATGGACAAGATAACAGGGTTGACACTGGGAGCGGATGATTACATAACTAAGCCATTTAATCCGCTTGAGCTTGTGGCGAGAGTTAAGACACAGCTTCGGCGCTACACACGTTATAATAACGGCGCGGATATTGTTGAAAATAAGCCGGTGGATGAGTTTGACATACGGGGGCTTCACATAGAAAAGGAGAGCCATTTGTGCACACTAAACGGCAAGGAGCTTTCGTTGACACCGATAGAGTTCGCGATTTTGTGGTATCTGTGTGAGAGGCGCGGAAAGGTTGTGCCGTCGGAGGAGCTTTTTGAGGCTGTGTGGGGTGAAAAATATCTGGACAACAACAACACGGTCATGGCGCATATTGCGAGGCTGCGGGAAAAATTAAATGAGCCTGCGAGAAAGCCGAGGTTTGTGAAGACGGTCTGGGGGGTTGGATACAAGGTTGAATAATAAGAAGAATAAGAAAAGGCGGGCTTTGAGAAGCCATGTTTCCAGAATACTGGTCTGGCAGTATTTTGTTGCGCTTATTTTATATACGATTTTATATATTGTGTTTCTCATGATAGGGATAGAAATTGCGATAAACATATCTTGGAGAACCACTCCGCTATACTATATCGGACAGTTTGTAATGGAATATTTCGTGGCGTTTGTTGTTGGAGCTTATTCGGTTGGAATTGTCATGCTGACATACTATTTTATGACCAGACCGCTGCGATATTTAGATAATATAATAGATGCCACGGGTCAGATGCTTGAAAACAAGGATGAGGTGATTGTTCTTCCAAAGGCGATGAGAAATGTTGAGGACGAGCTCAACATGCTGCGCGAGCAGTCCATCAAAAATGAATTGATTGCAAAAGCCGCGGAGCAGAGAAAAAATGACCTTATTGTGTATCTCGCACACGATTTAAAGACACCGCTCACAAGTGTCATAGGTTACTTAAATTTGTTAGTCGATGAGCCTGACATATCCGCGGTTACGAGGGCGAGGTATACAGGGATTGCGCTCGAGAAGGCAGAAAGACTTGAGGAGCTTATCAATGATTTCTTTGACATAACAAGATTTAATCTCACGACGCTTACGCTTGAGAGGGAGAACACCAACCTGTCGATGATGCTTGAGCAGATTGCGTTTGAGTTCAAGCCGCTTCTTGTGGAGAAAAATCTGGAGATTGTGACAGAGCTTGAGCCGGATGTGAATATCATGTGTGACAGGGACAAGCTTGAGAGAGTGTTTGACAATCTTATAAGAAATGCCATAAACTACAGTTACAGTGACACAAAGCTCTTTCTTTCCATGAAAAGGGAGGAGGAAAATGTAAGAATTGTTGTGAGCAATGCCGGAAAGACGATACCGCCCGAGAAGCTTGCAAGAATTTTTGAACAGTTTTACAGGCTTGACTCGTCGCGCTCAACATCTACGGGCGGCTCAGGGCTTGGGCTTGCGATTGCAAAGGAGATTGTCGAGCTTCACGGCGGAAGTATAGCGGCGGAGAGTGCGGACGAGAAGATTACTTTCACTCTTTTGCTTCCGTCATAAAATCGTAAGAATTTCATGGGAAAATCATAAGGAACTTAATATTATTAGCGAATATATTTGGCGCTTCGTTCTGGTACAGTTAATGTATCGGGGCGGGGCACTTTTTTTATATGGTTCAGTGGAAAAATAGGCTGCAAATGTTATGGGTTATAATATAACAGTTTATACATGGTAAAGGTTTTGAAGCCTGTTTTGACAATGTAATTTGAATTTTCCACGCCTGGAGAGATAAAAAGAAAAGAGGAATATTATGGAAAGCTTAAATGTTAAAAATATACTTGTGATTTTTGGCGGGTGTTCGCCGGAGTATGGGGTGTCGCTTCAGTCGGCTTCGGCTGTGATAAGAAATATTGACAGTGAGAAATATATGCCTGTTCTTGTGGGAATTACAAAGGAGGGCGACTGGTATTACTATGAGGGAGATGTTGAAAATATAGAAAATGATACATGGTGGAAGGAAAATTGCGCTAGGGCAGTGATATCCCCTGACAGAAGCAGACATGAGCTTATAGTTATAGGCGACAAGGAGAATAAATATATAAGGCTCGATGCGGCGCTTCCGATACTTCACGGAAAGAACGGTGAGGATGGCTCGGTTCAGGGTTGTCTGTCGGTTGCCGGAATACCTGTGGCTGGGTGTGGAATACTTGCGTCGGCGCTTTGCATGGATAAGGACAGGGCGCACAGATTGGTCGGTGCGGCAGGTGTCAGAGTTCCGAAATCCGTCGTGGCTGACAGCATGGACGACATGGAATTGGTGACGGAGTTCGCTCATGTTGTGGGCTATCCGCTTTTTGTAAAGCCTGTAAAGGCGGGCTCATCATTCGGAATTACAAAGGTGTCGAAAGAGAGTGAACTGCGTGAGGCTGTGAAAAAGGCTTTTGAGTACGACGACTGTGTGATTGTCGAGGAAAATATCGATGGCTTTGAGGTGGGATGTGCGGTTCTTGGGACGGATAAACTTGTTGTCGGCGAGGTTGATGAGATTGAGCTTTCGGACGGTTTCTTTGATTTCACCGAGAAGTACACCTTAAAGACCTCAAAAATTCATGTTCCGGCGAGAGTGGACGCACAGACAGCGGACAAAATAAAGAAAACAGCACAGAAAATATATAGGACTTTGGGGTGTACAGGTTTTGCGCGCGTAGACATGTTCCTGACAGGTGAGGGCGAGATTGTGTTTAACGAGGTGAACACGATACCGGGCTTTACCGAGCACAGCAGATATCCGGGGATGATGAGAGCGGCAGGAATGGAGTTCAAAGAGGTGATAAATAAAATTTTGGAGCAAGTGTTTCAAATGTAACAATATAGCAGATACGTTACTTGTGGAAAATTATGAAAGAATTGGGCAAATAACTGTAAATGAGCAAACACGAAATATGTAAAATTTGTCTTTTTAAAATAGACAAAATCGAGAGGTATTAGGTAATTACATAATGTCTGTTTAAAAATGGATGAAATTTTGCAACTATTTCTATAGCAAACAAAATATAAAGGAGGAATTTTTTATGAAAAAAGTTATAATGCCGATACAGCAGGCGCAGTTTGGGAAGCTCGTTCTTGTGAATGATGAACATGGACTTCATGGTGTCAGCGGGCGTTTTTTGGAGCTTGAGGACATGGGTGCTTCACCTTGGGGAGAGCATGTGATTCTTGAAAGGGAGGCGGCTTGTCAGCTTAACAGGCTTATGAAAAGGATTGATGGCTGGGAGTATATTGTGCCTGTCAGCGGGTATCGTTCACAGGCACAGCAGCAGAAAATATGGGATGACAGTGTGGTCGACAGTGGTATTGAGTTTACAAAAAAGTATGTGGCGGTTCCGGGGCACAGCGAGCACCAGACGGGGCTTGCGATAGACCTTGGAATTAAAATGGAGAATGTTGATTTTATTCGACCTGAATTTCCTTACAGTGGAATATGCCAGACGTTTCGCGATATGGCGGCGGACTATGGATTTATAGAGCGCTACCCAGAAGGAAAAGAGGATATCACACATATCGGGCATGAGCCGTGGCATTTCAGGTATGTCGGTGTGGAACATGCGAGAGCGATAACAGAGAGAAAACTTACACTTGAGGAATATGTCGAGTGGCTTAGAGACTTGACAGGAAAAGAGGAAGGCTATGGCACAGAGGCAGAAAAGCGGAGGGCTTGATATATTCAGGATTGCGGCGGCAATGCTTGTGATATCAATCCACACCTCGCCTTTTTCGGACGTGAGCGAAAATCTGAATTTTTTTGTGACGAGGATTTTGGCGAGGGTGGCAGTTCCGTTCTTTTTTATGGTGACGGGACAGTTTGTTCTGTCGGATTTTTTCGCGCAGAAGGGCAAAAATGGAACGGCAGACAGCTCTAAGATATGGAATTACATAAAAAAGGCAGCAGTTTTATATGGCATTTCAATAATTATATATATTCCGATTGGCGTGTATGCGGGGCATTACAGAGGGCTTAACCTGTATAGAGCACTTAAAATGCTTATATTTGACGGCACATTTTATCATCTTTGGTATTTTCCCGCGTGCATTGTCGGTGTGCTTCTTGGGTACGGTATGAGCAGATGGCTTGATATAAGGAAAGCGACATGGATAGCGGCTCTTTTGTATATTGTAGGGCTTTTTGGCGACAGCTATTACGGGCTTGCGGTTAAAGTGCCTGCACTAAAAGAGGCATACACGGGCATGTTTGGGCTGTTTTCATACACAAGGAATGGACTTTTCTTTGCGCCGATATTTCTTGTGCTTGGCATCTGGTCGAGGGAGTTTGGAAAAAAGTTTTCAACAAAAATAAATCTGTTGGGACTATTGGTGTCGTTTGCGCTTATGACGGTTGAGGGCTTTGTGCTGCATATAAACGGAATGCAGAGGCACGACAGCATGTATGTGCTGCTTCCGTTTGTCATGGTATTTCTCTATGGGCTTTTGCTTGATACCAGTGTGGAGCAGAAAAAGGTCTTGCGCGAGTTGTCTACATGGATATACATTCTTCATCCGGTTGTGATTGTCGCTTTGAGGATGGCAGCTAAGATTGTTCCGGCAGCGGCGGCTGTGGTTGGTGACAGCTTTTTAAATTTTATAGCTGTGGCGATGGTGACTGTGGTGCTGTCATTTTTGGTGCTTTGGGTCAAGCGTGTATTTTTAAAAAATAAAAATAATATCGGGGAGGACAATGAATACTTGATGAACAGGGCTTGGCTTGAGATTGACAGGGCAGCCCTCAAAAACAATGTCGATTTTTTGAAAAGCAGGCTTTCAAAGAATTGTGAGCTTATGCCGGCGGTCAAGGCTCAGGCTTATGGACACGGGGCTGCGCTTGTGGCGGAGGAGCTTGAAAATCTTGGGATAAATTCGTTCTGCGTCGCATGTGTGGACGAGGCGGTGGAGCTTAGATGGGCGGGCGTTGATGGAATGATACTTG
>JBNMKO010000149.1:0-6025 GCA_050874385.1 Eubacteriales bacterium | reverse complement strand
ATCCAAGGTAAGGCAGGACGGAATATCAATTCTTTTCGTATACTCTCTATTTTCGATGTACCCATTTCTTTTAGCATAGTTTTTATTTTCAAAATACTCTTTATTTTCGGCGGGCTCTTCATTCTTGGTATACCAATTTCTTTTAGCGTAATTTTTATTTATAGAATACCCTTTATATTCGGCGCGCTCTTTATTTTCAGCATACTTTTTTATCACCGGAATTGTACATGAAACAGCATCCATATAATAATCCAAAGCCGCCTTTTTATCCCCATCAAGCTCCTTTAATCTTCCGTGCATGTACAGTGAAAACTGCCTGTTAAATATATCCTCTTTTTTCAGATATATCCTATCATATTCAAGCAGTTTTTCCTGTGCAGAACTGATTTTTTCCCGCGCTGTTATATGCGAATTTGCTGTTCTTCTCAGAATGTCAAGAATTTCTATTCTCCTGCTCACCTCGTCGTACTCATCATGGCAAAGATATATTCCAGCTTTATCCGGTTGTATTCCAAGCCTTTCAAATAACGCCCTTTTCAAATGTATATCACCGACAAATGCTCCGCTTTCCATTTTACTGTAAACCTTCACAGTGCATATACCAGAACATACATCCTCCGCTTTCAATCCTCTTATATTTCTCTCATGCTTCAAAACATTTCCTATATACAAGCTCTGTTTTTCGCTGCCATCACCCATCACATTTATCTTCATAGGTATCAATATATTTACTGCTGATTGTAAATATATTTAATTGCCTATGCTTCCTCCTCCCAATTAATCCTCACATCTGCCTTGTATAGTTCCTCCTCCAAGCACATATCCGTCCGCATACAGAACCACCGCCTGTCCTGGTGTGATTGCGCGCTGCGGTGTCTCAAAATCCACCCTTATTCTTCCACCGGAAAGCTCTGTCACATGGCAAGGCGCTCCCTTGTGAGCGTAGCGGATTTTTCCTATACAATCCACATTGTCAAGGCTTGATGCCCCCATGTAATTGACATCATCGGCGATAAGACTTTTGCAGAAAATATCCTCATTCTCCCCTATCACAACCTCATTCGTCTCAGGTCTTATTTCCGACACGAACACATGATGCCCCATTGCAAGACCAAGTCCCCTGCGCTGACCTATGGTGTAGTGCGTTATGCCCTTGTGTGTGCCGAGTATGTTGCCATATTTGTCCACAAAATTTCCCTCCGGAACTTTAATTCCCGTCGCCTTCTCAATATACGCCGCATGGTCATCATCCGGAATAAAACATATCTCCTGACTGTCGGGCTTGTCCGCCACCAAAAGCCCTATCTCAGACGCAATCTGCCTTATCTGCGGCTTTGTGTAATCCCCACAGGGCATAAGCGTGTGTGCAAGCTGCTCCTGTGTGTGATTGTAAAGCGCATAAGACTGGTCTTTCGCATCCGTCACCGACGCCGATATCGCATAACGTCCATTCGGAAGCTTTATAATGCGCGCATAGTGCCCTGTCGCCACATAGTCTGCACCGATTGAGCGCGCCCTGTTTAAAAGTGCCTCCCACTTGATATATCTGTTGCAAGCGTTACACGGGTTAGGTGTCCTTCCCGCAAGATACTCCCTGTTAAAGTAATCTATAACTTTCTCCTTAAACTCATCTCTAAAATTCATAACATAATGCGGTATTCCAATCTTTGCCGCAACGCGCTTCGCATCTCCAACCGCGGATATTCCGCAGCACGAATCCGTCTCCGACTCCTTATCGTCCTGCCAAATCTGCATTGTAACACCTACAACATTGTAACCCTGCTCCTTCAAAAGATATGCCGTTACCGAGGAATCAACCCCGCCCGACATTCCTACAACAACTGTATCTGCCATAAAAAACCTCCGAATTACTTTTTTTAAATATAAATAATATTACCGCATAACCCACTTCTTTTCAATAATTTATATAACCTGTCACATTTATACATATTGCAATTTTTTCGCAACTATATGCAAAATAAAGGAAAATATATCAATCCTTCATACATCAACTTCCATTGGAATAGAATGTTAAAAACAATCTCCACGGAGAAAAAATGTCAGCAAAAACTATAATAAAGGGAACCGTCATCTTCGCCGTATCCGGTATACTGTGCCGTATTATGGGCTTCATATTCCGCATATATCTCTCACGAATCATGCCTGCAAGCCAGATTGGTCTTTACCAGATGGTAATGCCTATCTGCGTTCTTGGTCAAGCGGTAGCTGTCGGCGGCTTGTCCACCGCTGTCACAAAATATACCGCCGCATATCTCGCACAGAAAAAGAAAGACAAGGGTTATGTAAATTTCCTTGCAACGCTTCTGTACTGCACCGCCATTTCTGCGGTTATAGCTGTGCTAATAGGCAAAAATGCAAACTTTATATCAAAAATATTTTTGAGCAGCAATCTTTGCGGAAGCCTGCTTGTAATAACCGCCTATTCACTGCCTTTTGCATGTATGCACACAGTCATATCGAGCTATTTTGTCGGGCTTGAACTTCATGGACTTTCCGCCGCCGCACAGGTAATCGAACAGATAATACGAATTACCTGCGTGTTCACATTTGTGGGAATTGCCGAACAAAATGGTGACGCTCCCGATGCCTCAACCGCCCTGTATGGCATACTTGCGGGCGAGATAGCATCATCTGTTTTTTGTTTTATCGCTGTCATTTTTCTCAAGGACAAATACAAAACCGAGGAGACCGCTCTTTCAAAAACTCCTCTTTTTTATATGAGTGAGGGAATAATACAGCTCGCGGTCAACTACCGCCTTGCACTTCCAATCACTGCCAACCATGTCTGTCTGCATCTCATGCAGAGCTTCGAGGCGGTACTTTTGCCGATGATGCTTGTAACCTGCGGTCAAACAAATGAGGAGGCACTCACAACATACGGCGTGCTGACAGGAATGACCATGCCTCTTGTGCTCTTTCCTGCCACTTTCACCAACGCCATGTCCCAGGCGCTCCTACCCGACATTTCCAAGTCATGGCAGACACAGAACCTATCCCGCCTCAACAAAAGCATGTCTCTTGCACTCACACTTGCCTGCAACTTAGGTATCATGTGTATTCCGGGATTTTTCTTCTATGGCGCGGGCTTTGGCGGAATAATCTTTGACAACAGTACGGTTATAGAGCAAGTTCGCCTTATGAGCCTTATCTGCCCTGTCGTATTCTTATCGACACCTCTGTCAAGCGCGCTAAACGCCATAGGAAAAACCGGAACCGTGTTCATATCAAGCATGTTTGCACAGCTTATAAGGCTCGCCCTTGTCGTATTCATCATTCCGCGCACTGGGATAAGTGGCTACTGCTATGGACTTATAATCAGCCATCTTTTTGTGTGCGTGTACATGATGCTTGTGCTAAAAAAATTAACCGGGTGCAGCTACTCAGTGAAAGCTCTGGCAGCCGCCCCGGTTATACGTTCAATTATATGTTTTTTTGCAACAATTCCTATATACACCACACTTCACCGCGCAGAAAACCTCCCCGAAATCGCATGTCTTTTAATCGGAGGCGGCTCGTACATATTGGCTTCTGTGGTGTCATATATTTTTATGCACGATGTAAAATAAAATATTTTTTGCATGTTTTTAAATGAATTAATCAAATTCATATATGAAAATCACAATACATCCTAGTCGATATTTTACTATGCTTATGTATTTTTAACACTATTTTACCGTATTTACAAGCGTTCCAATACCCTCAACGATACATTCCACCGTGTCACCCGGCTTTAAAAAGCGTGGAGGGTCAAAACCCATGCCAACACCTGCCGGAGTTCCCATCGAGATAATGGTTCCTGCCTTTAATGTCATGCCCGATGAAAGTTCACTTATCACATGTGCCACATCGAATATCAAAAGCTCCGTGTTGCTGTTCTGTCGAAGCTCGCCGTTCACCTTTGACTGTATGGCAAGCTTTGGCGGAAATGCAATGCTGTCCGCTGTCGTGATACACGGCCCCATCGGTGTAAAACCGTCAAGGCTTTTGCCAAAATACCACTGCTTATGGCGCGTCTGCACATTTCTCGCGCTCACGTCATTGATAATCGTGTACCCAAATATATAATCTGCCGCTTCATCCTCCGGCACATTTTTTGCATCCTTGCCGATAACAACTGCGAGCTCACACTCGTAGTCGAGACTGTCGACAAGGTTCTCATGCGCCTCAATAAAACCCTTATTAGGGACTGCCTCGTTCACTCTCTTTGAAAAATATACAGCATAAGGTCTCTCACCGCCAAATGCCTCTTTCTTGTATTTTGCCGACTCAACAGCATGCTCCATATAGTTAATTCCAAGACAGATTATATCCTGCTTCGGTCTTGGAATAGGAGCTGACAATTCCACATCTTTAACCGGAATTGCCCCATGTATCTCATCCGGCTCCTTGCGGTTATAAATGCCGATAAGCTCCTTCTCAGCCCTCGACATCTTCTCCACTACCTCCTGCATGTCCATATAAGGCATGCCAAGCGAGCGCAGCGGATATACCCATGTCTCGTCCTCATTGAGGACCCCAACGCGTTCTTTTTTACCATCAAGATATGTAACAAGCTTCATAGAAATCTCCATTCCGCCGCCAAATGGCGACACAAATAGTAGTAAAAATCGTTTCTTGTTTGAAACGACGCAAATAATCTAGTAAGACGGATTTTACAATCCGCCCTCCATCTTCCGTTCAATTAAATTTCCAGTGATATTTTATCACCATCAAAAAAAATTTGCAATGTGGAATGTCATAATTTGCCAATAACACCGCCGCCCAAAAGCTTCCCATATCAGGCAAAAAGATTATTATTTATAGCAATTCCATAAATTATTTCATATAACAATTCCTGCATCTTAGAATATTTATCTAAATGGTAGGTTGCATTAATTTTTAGAATTGCTATAGTTATGACCGAAATTTTAAAATACGCTCAAATACATGAGATATATCAAGCATTATAAATATCAATACAAGCACACATAATGTGTACACAGTATTTCCGTTAAAAATAATCTCATAGACGCAGTTTTCAAAAACACCGACATTAGAAAGAAAATAGCATATTATCTGAATATTAATTGCCGCGGCTGCCATCACTGAAAAATATCTTTTTCTTCTGTAGCTTACAAAAATGACAGCCGACAGTGCCGCGACAATAATGAGCACAACCAGAAACACCGGAACAATGCCATGGCTGACAATATTTTGTGCTATAAAATATTTATTGGATAATTTGAGTGGCATATTGCCAAGCATGTTTAAATACTCATTGGCATTCTGTGAAAATCCGAACATTTTTGCATTTTTTAATATATTATAGGCGCAGTATCTTTTGTAATTTGCACCATCTAAAAGCGGCTGACTCAATGTAAAATATATTGACATGATATTAAGAAAAATAAAACCCGAACCTGCACTTAAAGTTTCACCAACCCGTATTTTTCTTTTATTTACAGCCAAAAATGTGGCAAGCATCCCCATAATCGAATATGTGAACAGCACATCCAACTGCCTCCTATACAAATACATACTCATCGGCACAACGCAAATCCAGTTAAAGGACATTCTCATCGCATTGTCGTCCATGCAGTCGAGCACCTTGTAGTATAAAAACGGCATGAACAACAAGGCATATACACTGTAATCTGCCCCAAAATATTCCCTGTTGATATATGTCAGCTTGAACACCGATATAATAACCCAAAGAATACATGACAATGAAATGTAAAATTTTTGAGTTACAGTTCCTTTTTTGTTTTTTATATCATATTTTATTATATTTTTGGGTATTTTTGTTACATTTTCTTTTTCATTTTCTTTTCTGTTTTTTATTACGTTTCCTTTACAAATATTGTCAACTGACATAACTTTCCCCTCCTCATAAAACATAATATTTATTTAGATAATTTCTAGTATTTTTTATTCTCTGTAAATGCTACCTTCCGATACTTCATATATATTATTTTTTGTCTTGTCCATATTAAATGACACCTTCACAAGCTCAGGGCTAATCAGT
>JBNMKO010000148.1:0-6092 GCA_050874385.1 Eubacteriales bacterium | reverse complement strand
TATCTTGAGATTGTTGACGCGAAGACCATACAGTCTCTTTTCGCCAAAACTGTCCAAATAAGCCTGAAAATCGTCGCCAAGCAGTTCCCTCATCGCGTCCAAATATTTCTGTGGTAATTCCATGTAAATCTCCATTCCGCTGTACTTATTGTTCGTAACAGGTTAATTTTTAATATATCGCAAATGATACTTTATATAATACTCTGCGCCCTGTAGCCTTGTGCAATCTTGTCAAGCTGCCTGCCAAACTCCAAAAGATGCTCAAGGTCATTCTCCTGATAAATTCTGAAAAATTCGTCCTGAATTTTGACGACATCCCTCTTGTTGGCAACCTTGTAAAGGTTCTGAATATTTATGAGGATATCATTTACTATATTAGCCTTGTATGTGAATGAGTTCTGCGCATCCATTATCTCCTCATGGATGGATGACATCTCCTCGTCAAGCCTAAGTATCGCCTCCGCCGCGGAGCTTAGACGGACGCGGATGTGCTCCGGTATGCTCTCACGGTACTTGTACTGCAACGAGTGTTCTATCGTTGCCCAGAAATTCATCGCAAGTGTTCTTATCTGTATCTCAACCGGGATATCCTTCTTTCCCTTGCTCGTCTCCACACTGTAATTTATAATCACATGATAACTTCTGTAACCGCTGTCCTTGCGGTTTACTATGTAATCCTTCTCACGGACAACAGTCATATCACTTCTATTCTTGATAATCTCAACCACCTCATAGATGTCCTCAACGAACTGACAGATAATTCTGATACCTGCCACATCCTCAATCATCTCCATGACATGGTCTATCGGAAAACCCTTTTTCTGGGCTTTCTCAATAATGCTGGAAATCTTCTTTACACGCCCTGTGACCTGTTCAATAGGTGAATAAGCCGCCTCCTGCCTGTACTCGTTGATTATGTGGTTGAACTTTACCAAAAGCTCATCCACAGCCAGCTCGTATGGAGCCAAAAGCTCTCTCCATAACTGTATTTCCATCTAATAACCTCCAAAACTACTACACTACATTCAGGCAATCACAAACCCATATAATTATAGACGCAAAATGTCCTATAATTCTAGTTTTGCAATCACCCTACACTACATTATTCTTCACAATTCATCTTCTCACAAAAATAAATCCCGCCAATCAGTGAACTACCCATTGTCTAAAGCCAATGGGTTTCCTATTTCAAAGCCGGACTGCAAAACATTTCCTCTCCAAACAATCCACAGGATTACTTCATCGACTCAAGCAATGCCACAAGGTATCTCCAGACCTTCTCAACAGACTTTACACTTAGCTTCTCGGCAGGTGTATGAATATCCTTCATGTCAGGGCCTATTGATATCATATCAAGCTCAGGAAGCTTCTCCGCAAAAAGACCGCACTCAAGTCCTGCATGAATTACACATACATTTGCCTTCTCGTCAAACATATCCTCGTAGAGCTTAACCGCCTTATCCCTGAAAGCCGACTCAGGGCGGTATGCCCACTCAGGATAGCGGCCCGTCTCAACATACTCACCGCCAAAGAACTCTATAAGATAGCGCAGCTTATCTGCGAGCGCCTGCTTTGCAGAACCCACAGAACTTCTCACCGAAAAGCTTATATTTATACACTCATCATCCATGGAGAGTATTCCAAGATTTAATGAAGTCTCGACAAGCCCCTCTATATGCCCGCTGAACTTCTGAACACCGTTAGGCACGTTCATGAGAAGGAAAATAAGTGACTGCTTATTCTTCTCCTCTATGACAGAAGCCTCCGTGCCGCCCAAATCCTCGACAACTATCCTTATCCCGTCGTCCGTTCCTGAATACTCATTTTTCAGCTGTTCCTCCAAAATGGCGCAGAGCTCCTTTAAGCGTGCCTCATCCTCCTCGGCTATGCAAAGGTTGACCGAACACTCTCTTGCGATTGCATTGTCCATTCTGCCGCCCGTTAAAGAACTTATTCCGTAGAACAACTCCTCGTCGAGATTAAAGAGAAGTCTGCCGAGTATTATATGCGCGTTGGCTCTGCCATTGTTGATTTCCATGCCCGAGTGACCACCAAGAAGTCCTGTTATAGTCACCTTAACGTTCTTTCCCTCCATGCTTGTATAGCTGACAGGAAGTCTAAGTCCCGAGCGCATGCCTCCGGCACAGCCCACGATAAACGCGCCCTCCTCCTCATTGTCTATATTTATAAGATACTTCGATGAGAGAACAGAGCCGTCAAGCATCTTCGCCCCGTCAAGTCCGACCTCCTCGTCAACTGTAAATACCGCCTCTATCGCAGGAGCCTTTATGCTGTCATCATCGAGCACGGCGAGCGCATAAGCGATGGCAATCCCGTCGTCACCGCCGAGCGTCGTTCCCCTCGCTGTCACATAGCCGTCCTCAACATAGACATCAAGGGCATCCTTTGTAAAGTCGTGCTCACAGCCGCTCTCCTTCTCGCATACCATGTCGAGATGTCCCTGTATAATCACGCCCGGAACATTCTCGTAGCCCTTGCTCGCGGGTCTGTAAATAACCACATTATTATATTCATCCTGATATACCTTTAGACCTCTTTTTTTTGCAAAATCCACGCAGAAATCGCTTATCTGCTTGGTATTGTGAGAACCGTGAGGTATCTGTGTAAGCTCTTCAAAAAACATAAAAACCTTTTCAGGCTGTAATCCTTTTAATGCATTGTTCATAGTGTTATTCCTCCGTCTGTGGCGATATGAAGCCACATTTTATTGTGCCACATTTTTGCAAAAATTGCAATGAAAAATGAAAAAGGTGGTTGTGCTAAATGCCGCCGCTGCCGAATAATATATTCCATATAACTTATCTTGTCGGTTGTCCCCATGAAGTCATTCTTTTCCAAGATTTTTAAAAACCGCCGCATGTTCTTTAGAATATGCTGTGTGATGGCAATTATGCTCTTGCTGCTTCTGTCCCCCGCCACCGCGCTAAGAGGTGCCGCCTACGGGCTTACGCTGTGGTACAGAACACTTTTTCCGACGCTTATGCCATTTATGGTTCTGTCAAATTTTATAGTGTATACAGGCTGTGCAAGACCCCTTGGCGCACTTTTAAGGCCGCTCACAACAATGTTAAAGCTTCCGCAAAGCTCCGGCTACTGTATTATAACCGGTTTTTTGTGCGGCTATCCGATGGGAGCCTATGTGTGCGGAAGTCTCAACGAGGTTGGCGAACTCGACGACGATACAGCCGCATTTTTAGCGCCGATATGCAACAACGTAAGCCCCATGTTTATGATAAGCTATATATGTATGAACTGTCTTGATGATGAACACTTTTCAAGACCTGTAATCACTATACTGATGGGCTCTGCTGCCGTTGCAATGCTGTTGTCGAGATTTATCTACATATACACAATAAAACACAAAAAAAGTTCGGGAACAGGTTCTAAAACGCGCAGAACGTACAATAAAACATATAAGAATATAGAATACAAGAACAATAATAATCAAGATAAAAATATATCTGCCACATCCATGTCGACCTCCGACGCAATCTCACGCGCCGTCGAGGGCGCACTCATGGCAAGTCTCAAGCTGTGTATATATGTTATGCTGTTTTCGATAGCCGGGGCGATGATTGACAACGTGGGATTTCTCTCAGATATAACAAAAGCCGCAGTAATGTCCATACTGGAAATCACTGCGGGACTTGACAAGATATCAATGCTTGATATTTCCTTAGAATATAAATTTCTTATGATGCTGACTTTCACAGCCTTTGGCGGCATGTCGAGCATATTTCAGACAATGTCGCTGTGGACAGGCAAAAAATTCAACTTCCGCAAATACATATTTTACAAGGCGGTTGTTACACTTGTAACGGCATCGACCGTCCTACTGACCATAGTTGTTGGTATCCTGTAAACCGACAGCAGCGTCATCCGTTGTCGGGTCGGCAGCGGCATCACCGCCATTGTCCTCCTGAGCTTTCTCCTCGTCGGCTTCAATTCCGGCAAGCTCATTTCTGTTGGATATGACGACGTTCAAATCCTTGTCAAGCGCACTTAAAAGACCCTCAAACTTCGAGCGGCTTCCCTCTATCGTGTGCTCAATTATGCGCTGTAGATTTGCAAGCATGTCGTCCGTGTACTGCACCGCACTGTAGCGCATCTGGTTGGCTTCCTCCGTTGCCTGGTCGAGAACCGCCTGCGCCTGAGCATAAGCCTGGTCTCTTATCTGCTCCGCCTCGCTGTACGCGCGCTGCATAATCTCGTGCTCATTTACAAGCTCCTGAGTGTGAACCTTAGCCGCATTTAACATCGAGTCGGCCTGGTCTTTTGCATCCGCTAAGATGGCTTCCTTGTTGCTTATAATCTTCTGGTACTTTTTTATCTCATCCGGTGTTCTGAGTCTTAATTCGCGAAGAAGTTCCTCTATAGCTTCCTTCTCAACAATAATTTTGTTACTCGAAAGAGGAAGTGGCTTACAGTTATCTATATATTCTTCAATCGCTGCAATCATCTCTTCAATCTTATTCATTGTCATCCTCCTGAAACTTTACTTATTATATTTCTCCATAACCTGTCTGCGAACTTCAGGTGCTACGAACTTCGAGATGTCCCCACCGTACCTTGCCACCTCTTTGACCACACTCGAACTCAAATACGCATAGTTAAGATTTGTTGTCAGGAATATTGTGTCTATATCAGGTGCAATAATATGGTTGGTCTGTGACATCTGCAATTCATATTCAAAATCAGTGACAGCGCGAAGCCCCCTCACAACCGCCGTCGCTTGGCATAATCTTGCAAATTCAACCAAAAGACCATCAAACGACTTTACCTCAACATTAGGGTATTGCGAAACTACACCTCGTATCATATTAACACGTTCCTCGGCAGAAAACAATGGCACTTTTGAACTGTTTACAAGTACCCCCACAATAAGCTTGTCAAACAGCTTTGAGGAACGCTCGATTATATCCATATGTCCAAGTGTAACCGGGTCAAAGCTGCCCGGATATACAGCTATTCTCATAGTATTTAACTGGGACTATACCCATACTCCTTTACAGTTATCGTAATTCCTATTCACTCTTAAAGCATTACATATCAGCTTTCCCGCTTCTAAGAGGCTCTGAAACAGTTACCTCTTCTGAATAAACACATGCATATTATTCTTATACTTTTTCACCTTGTAAGCAAAAAAGCCCATATCCTCAAGATAATCAAAGCTTGTCTCATTGGATGCCTCAACCACGATAATCGAATACTCGTCGATTAGTTTAGAACATGATAAATATTCCAGAACATCCTTCTCATATTCATGATTATATGGCGGGTCCATGAAAATTATGTCAAAAACTGTCTTTCCCTCCAGCCTTTTAAGCGCCGTCATAGCATCCGTCTCCATAAGAACGGCATCGTCGGAGAGCTTTGTAAAGTTCAGATTGTCGTGTATGCACGCCGCCGCCTGCCTGTTGTTCTCCACAAGATAAGCCTTCTTTGCGCCACGGCTCAATGCCTCGATTGCTATAGCTCCGCTTCCCGAAAACAAATCAAGAAACGTGCTTCCTGCCACATCGTTTTGTATCACATTAAAAAGTGTCTCCTTGGTTCTGTCCTGTGTAGGACGTGTTCCAAGCCCCTCTATTGTTTTTAAGGGCATACTTCTTCTCGAGCCTGCAATCACTCTCATATTTGGTCTCCATTTCTCCGCACTTTGGCGGCAAATACTTGTCAATAATATATCTTTGCTTCCTGAAGCATCTTAAAGTCAAATCCATTTATGTCAAAAATATTCACGCAGCAATTTTTCTGGAAAACACCGTCCCACATATTCTTGATTTCAAGATGATTTAGATAAACCATAATGGATTTATTGAGTGCCCCATGCGCCGTTATAAGCACCGTGGCATCCGGCTCCTTCACCGAAAGCGGCACAATCACGCTGTCTATAAAATCCCTTGTGCGCACACACAGCTCCTCATAGGTCTCACCGCCCTGCGCCGGAACATATTTTTCGGGTGCGTCAAAAAAATAGTGGAAATTCTCTGTAATCAGCTTCGACGGCACACCCTCGTTTATCCCGAATGATATCTCCTTCAATCGGTCATCCGTAACTATGTCAAGCT
>JBNMKO010000147.1:0-6137 GCA_050874385.1 Eubacteriales bacterium | reverse complement strand
GTTATGATAGTGGTGGTTCTCTACAATTCAGGTTCACTCTCATTCAACGAGCGAGTAAAGGAGCTTGCCACATTGAAGGTCATGGGGCTTCAATCAGCGCAGATAAGAAGGCTTCTCACGGTTCAGAATATCTGGCTCTCCATCGTTGGAATAATTATCGGGACACCGCTTGGCAATATCTCGCTCAATGCCATGATGAACAGCAACGGTGAGAATTTCGATTACAGCCTGTCCGTGCCTGTGATTGACTACATAATAGCCGCCATTCTCGTGCTCATCGTGTCGATGCTTGTAAGCTTCATGTTCTCAAGCAGAATTAAAAAGCTTGACCTTGTGGAAACGCTAAAGGGTGTGGAGTAGTAGTGTCAATCAGATATTCGCAATTGAAATAGGGTGCTTCCTTGATTTGGTTAAATTTTTGCTTGACAATAAATGATATGAGTGCTATATTCTTTATAAATTTAATAGGCTAAACCGTTGAAGCAAAGATAAAGGTGATTATGCTCCTACAGAGAGTCCACGTTGCTGAGAGTGGATAGAACACAGGTCATCAAATGGATTGCTGAGGGCGCGGAATAAAGGTCTAAAAGATTATAATGACAGGACTTGTCATTATATTGTAAACAGCATTTTTTATGGCTGGCTGAGTATTTCGTGACGTGTGGGCATACGTCAGTTGCCGGGGATATGATTGTATCCTGATAAGTGCACAGCGTGGCTGTGAAGCAAGGTGGTACCGCGGATTTGTATATTCGTCCTTGACAGAGAAGAGATTTTCTGTCAGGGACTTTTTTTGTATAAATTATTGTCCTGTTAATAGGAATGAGGAGGATATAAACATGAAAATAAATATTTCACTGGAAGATGTGAAGAAAATAGCCTCGAAGGGAGATTACGACATTGTTCCTATATGCGCGGAGCTCTTGTCGGACATAAAGACACCTGTGCAGGTTCTTAGAAATCTTATGAATGTTTCAAAACACTGCTATATGCTCGAGAGTGTCGAGGACAATGAGCGATGGGGGCGGTATTCGTTTCTTGGTTTTGAGCCTGAATTTATAATAACATGCAGCAACGGAAAAATGAGGGTTGGGGATGAAGAGTTTGAGACGGACAACCCGGATAAATATATAAGGGAAGTGCTTTCAAGGTACAAAAGTCCGGTGATTGAGGGGCTGCCTTCATTTACGGGAGGACTTGTCGGATATTTTTCTTATGATTATCTCAAATATTCGGAGCCGACGCTAAGGCTTGACGCGAAGGACACGGAGGGCTTCAAGGACGTTGATTTGATGCTGTTTGACAAGGTGGTAGCCTTTGACAATCTAAAAAGCAAGATAATTCTGATTGCAAATGTTCCGACGAAGGACATTGAAGCCGGGTACAGTGAGGCGGTGGCAGAGCTTTCCCGCATGGAGGAGCTTATAAGGCACGGGGAGCCGGCAAAGGATATCTGCGGTCACATGACAAGCGGGATTAAGCCTCTTTTTTCAAAAGAAGAGTATTGCAGCATGGTGGAAAAAGCAAAGCACCACATATTCGAGGGCGATATTTTCCAGATAGTTTTGTCTAACCGCCTTGAGGCAGAGTTTGAGGGAAGTCTTTTAAATACTTATAGAGTTCTAAGGACGCTAAATCCTTCACCGTATATGTTTTACTTTTCGGGAACGGATGTTGAGGTCGCAGGAGCCTCACCGGAGACGCTTGTAAAGCTTGAAAACGGAGTGCTCCACACATTTCCGCTTGCCGGCACAAGACCAAGAGGCAAGACAGCAGAGGAGGACGCAGCACTTGAGGCAGAGCTTTTAGCCGACCCGAAAGAGCTCGCAGAGCACAATATGCTCGTTGACCTTGGAAGAAATGATTTGGGAAAAATAAGCAGATTTGGGACGGTTGAGGTTGAAAAGTACCACTGTATAGAAAAATATTCGCATGTAATGCACATCGGCTCGACGGTGCGGGGGCAGATAAGGGACGACATGGACGCGCTCGACGCGGTAGATGCAGTGCTTCCGGCCGGAACACTCTCGGGAGCGCCTAAGCTTCGCGCCTGCCAGATAATAAATGACCTCGAAAACAACAAGAGAGGGATATACGGCGGCGCGATAGGTTACATAGATTTCACGGGAAACCTAGACACCTGTATAGCGATACGAATTGCATACAAGAAAAATGGCAAAGTGTTTGTGAGAAGCGGAGCCGGAATTGTTGCCGACTCAGTTCCGGAGAAGGAATATCAGGAATGCATAAACAAGGCGGCAGCGGTTGTGAAGGCTCTTGAGGAAGCGGCGAAACTAGGATAAGGAGGATGAGATAAGCGAGATGATTTTATTGATAGACAATTATGACAGCTTTTCATATAACCTGTATCAGCTTGTCGGCAGCATTGAGCCGGATATCAAGGTTATAAGAAATGATGCGATGACGGTTGGCGAGATAGAAAAATTAAATCCCGACGGAATTATTATTTCGCCGGGTCCGGGCAGACCGGAGGACTCGGGTGTGTGTCCAGGTGTTATAAAAAAGCTTGGAGGCAAAATACCGATACTCGGTGTCTGTCTCGGACATCAGGCGATATGTATGACATACGGGGCAACGGTGTCTTACGCGAAGGAGCTTATGCACGGAAAGCAGTCGGACACAAATCTTGATACGGACTGTGAGCTTTTTAAGGGGTGTTCGCCCATAACTCCGGTGGCGAGATATCATTCACTTGCCGCAGTTGAGGACACAATGCCCGAATGTCTGATTGTCACCGCACGCACCGCGGATGGCGAGATTATGGCGGTAAAGCACAAAGAATATCCTGTTTACGGTGTACAGTTTCACCCGGAGTCAATTATGACACCCGAGGGAAAACATATGCTTGCGAATTTCATAGAACTAGCTGGTAAAAAATGAAAAGCTGGAGAAATAAAAACATATTAATTTATTAGATTGTTGGTATGGAAATTATAAAAGTGCCAAAATAATACAATATATTTGAGATTATACTGCAATTAATGTTTTAGAAATTTTAGAAAGCGAGGAAAAAATATGATTAAGGAAGCCATTATAAAGATTGTTCAAAAGGGAGATTTGACCTACGACGAGGCATATCAGGTTATGAACGAGATTATGAGCGGGGAGACGACGCAGACACAGAATGCGGCATTTCTTGCGGCGTTGTCCACAAAGAGCACAAAATCTGAGACGATAGATGAGATTTCAGGCTGTGCCGCTGCCATGAGGGAGTACGCTATTAAGGTTGAGCACGACGGGGATGTGCTTGAGATAGTCGGTACAGGCGGAGACGGCGCGCACAGCTTTAATATTTCCACGACGGCAGCCATGGTTATAGCGGCAGCAGGAGTGAAGGTTGCAAAGCACGGAAATCGTGCGGCTTCTTCTAAGAGCGGAACGGCGGACTGCCTTGAGGCATTGGGGGTAAACATAAATCTTGAGCCGGAACAGTGCAGGAAACTACTCGACACAGTTGGAATTTGCTTCTTATTTGCACAGAAATATCACACATCAATGAAGTACGTCGGAGCGATAAGAAAAGAGCTCGGAATAAGAACAGTGTTTAACATACTTGGACCTCTCACAAATCCGGCTCATCCGACATTTCAGGTGCTTGGCGTGTACGACGAGTCGCTTGTAGAACCGCTGGCACAGGTGCTTATGGAGCTCGGCGTAAAAAAAGGTGTTGTAGTGTACGGCATGGATAAGCTCGATGAAATTTCAATAAGCGCGCCGACAAAGGTGTGTGATTTTGAGAATGGAAGATACAGAACCTATATGATTAAGCCGGAGGACTTTGGATTTAAGACGGCTGACAAGTCCGAGATAGTCGGCGGCACACCGCAGGAGAACGCGAAGATTACTGAGGGAATACTTGACGGAAGCATCAGGGGAGCAAAAAGAGAAATCGTCCAGCTAAATGCGGGCGCAGGACTTTTTGTCGCAGGCAAGACAGCAACACTTGCGGAGGGAGTAAAACTTGCCGGGGAGATAATAGACTCTGGTGCGGCATTTGAAAAATTAAACGAATTAAAGAAAGCGTCACAGGAAGTATGAGTACAATACTTGATACAATAGCAGAATATGCACGTTACCGCGTTAGGGAGGCAGGAAAGAATATTCCTATATCAGATATGAGACAGCTTGCCGAGGAAGCCTGTAAAACTCAATCATTCTGTTTTGAGAAGGAGCTTGCCCGTTCCGAAATCACATTTATATGCGAGTGCAAAAAGGCTTCACCCTCAAAGGGACTTATCTCACCTGATTTTCCATATCTTGAGATAGCAAAAGAGTATGAGGAGGCGGGCGCGGGAGCGATATCGGTGCTCACCGAGCCTAAGTGGTTTCTTGGAAGCAACGAATACCTTCGCGGGATAGCCCAAAATGTCAACATTCCGTGCCTTAGAAAAGATTTTACGGTTGACGAGTACATGATATATGAGGCGAAAACGCTCGGAGCGTCAGCAGTTTTGCTTATCTGTGCGATAACGGAAAAAGCAAGGCTTCGAGAATACATAGAGGCCGCTGACAGCTTGGGACTGTCGGCACTTGTCGAGGCACATGACGAGCATGAAATTGAGACAGCGCTTGATGTGGGCGCAAGAATAATCGGCGTGAACAACCGAAACCTCAAAGATTTCACTGTAGATGTGCACAACAGCGAGAGACTTAGAAAGCTCGTTCCAAAGGATGTGATGTTTGTGGCGGAGAGCGGCATAAAAACGGCAAAGGACATAGACGTGCTCCGCGCGGCGGATGTCAATGGGGTGCTAATCGGTGAGACGATGATGCTGTCAAAAAATAAGCGTGTGATGCTTGCACAGCTAAGAGGCGATATTTAACTACAAAATATATGAAAACGGATGTTGTGAAATTTTGCTATATTGTCGCTAGGCACATTAGTTCAGTGTTGCTGAATTATTAGGAGCAAAAAATCACTTAGCTTGAAAATATTAAAATTACACAACTGTTTGATATTGAATTTGAGTTTCGCAATTAACAAATATTTAGATAATGGAAGTGAAGGAAGGTGAGCGCTTGGCGAAAATAAAGATATGCGGTCTAAGGCGCGAGTGCGATATAGAGTATGCAAACCAGCTAAAGCCCGACTACATAGGATATGTTTTCTGGCAGAACAGCAAAAGATATGTCACAGCAAATCAGGCGGCAGCACTGACAGATAAGCTTGACAAGGACATAACACCAGTTGGCGTATTTGTTGACAATAATCCACAGAGTGTGGCGCAGCTTGTGAGCGACGGCATAATAAAAGTGATACAGCTCCACGGACATGAGAATGAGGATTACATAAGACAGATAAGAAACATGACGGACGCACCGATTATCAAGGCATTTAAGATAAGAAGTTTTGAGGACATTGAAATGGCAAAAGAATTTCCGTCGGATTTCATTCTCCTAGACAACGGCTACGGCACAGGTCGGACATTTGACTGGCAGTTAATTTCAAAAGTTGACCGCCTTTTCTTTTTAGCCGGCGGAATAAATGCCGACAATGCAGTACAGGCAATCAATACATTTCACCCATACGCTGTAGATGTCAGTTCAGGCGTGGAGACCGACGGATATAAGGATTTTGAGAAAATGCGGGATTTTATACAAGCTTGCAAACAGTCAAATCTACATAAAACATGACATGCGGATGACGCAATATTTAAACAAAACAGTATATAAATGTCGCAAAAGATAGTTAACCATAATAATTATAGTTAAAAAGTTAAAGAACTTTAATATGTATAATAGACTATATTGATATATCGCGACTTTGGTTAGTAGTCTGCTTTACATCGGAATACAAAAATTATTTTATAAGGAGAGCACACATGGCAAACGCAAATGACAGCTTCTACACAGGAAGCACAGGAAACGGAAGGTTCGGACAGCACGGCGGTCAGTACATTCCGGAGACGCTTATGAATGCGGTTATAGAGCTTGAGAAGGCTTACAATCATTATAAAGACGACCCTGAATTTAACAGGGAGCTGAACACTCTTTTGAATGAGTATGCGAACCGTCCGAGCCGTCTTTACTTTGCAAAGAAGATGACGGAAGACTTAGGCGGGGCTAAGATTTACTTAAAGAGAGAGGATTTGAACCACACGGGCGCACACAAGATT
>JBNMKO010000146.1:0-6201 GCA_050874385.1 Eubacteriales bacterium | reverse complement strand
TGACAAGCGGCGTGTGGTGGATTTGATGATCACCACCATAGCCGCCACAAGCGACAGCTTGAACATCACATGGAAAATCTGACTGGCGGCACCCCTCCCGTCAGATACCTACCCTGTGTAGTCCCTTGTAAACTGTACTTTGTTACACACTACACACTTTACGCTTTCACATAAAAATTGCATTTTTTTCCAAAACACTCTATTTTGTCCGGACATACTTGTCCATATTTATGTACTACCTTTATGCCTTAACGTCAAAACTTACTATAGAAGGTGCAGAACTACCCGTAGATTCTGCTACAAGACTCTGCGTCATACTTCTTACATCAGTCCCGGTTACAGATATAACAGGATTACCAATTTCTTTCTTTTCTGCCAATTTTGCTGCCCGTTTCTCTGCTACTTTCTCTTTTTCCGCTTTTCTCTCTGCTTTTTTAGCTTCAAGCCTTCTCTCTTGTAACTTTTCTTCTTTTTGTCTATTCTCCTTTGCTTTTCTCTCTGCATTTTCTCTTGCTATTTTCCCATCTGGGTCACTCGTGCCAGAACCTATTATTGTAATATTTCCATCTGCATCGAACTCATAACTAAGATTTGTCAAAGTTCCTAAGCATCCGTTAACAGCACTTTTCACACAATCTGGAATAGCTGCGAGATTTTCCTCCAGATACTTTGCTTTTTCCGGGTCATTCATGCACTTTTGTAAAAATGCACTTGAAACGGACACCGTTGTCGGTATTCCCTGCATTGAATCTGTCCCTGTATTCATATAACTGTATTTTCCCTGCAGGTATTTTGAATAATCATTTACATTGTTATAGCCAGTCTTAATCTGTTCGGTTTTTGTCACACCGGGGGTTGATGTTTTTAATTCAACCGTACTTGTTGTAACGTTGCTGTCTTTTATATTTGTACTATCTTTTTCACTATCTGCTTTTTTAACAGTATTCTTGTAACTTGTGGCATAATATGATGTGTAACTGCTGTTATTGATACCTGTAATTGCCATAATTCTACCTCTCTATATATTTTGATGTCAGCTCCCAGTTTATGATTCATCTTTTAAATGTACATCAGAAACATTTCACCATCATCATTGCAAAAATTTTTCTTACTACATTTTTTGTTCTCATAAAAACCTTCTCTGCACATATCTTAAACTTTATTTTTCTGTCTGTCATAAACGGAACCAATCTGATTTTTTTAAATGTTCATAACACACTTCCCTTCTCTATTTCTTTTATCGAATAAAATAACTCATTCTCCCAGTCGCATCTCATCAAATGACCATATTGCGCACACAAAAACCATACCCTTACAGGATAACCACAGCTTTAAATTCATTTTCATCTTTTAATCGCCACCTACTTGGTTCTTCTCCATTTTATATGACTTAATATTTGTAAAATATTTCTATATTTTTTATCTGACATTAGGCTTTCCAATGCCAAGCATCATCTTCCTTGACAATATCATCTCTTGATGTGCGACCAGCCAAAAACTCCTCCCAAAATTTCCTATCTCCGGCAAAATTTAAAGCCTCATCTTCTCCAAAGCTTGAAATCAACTGGTTCACTTTCTCATAATCTCCCGCGCTGTTGTATTTCAACGTCCAGCTATCTATCACCTTTCCATTCTGGAATTTTTTGCTTATAATTCCATCCTCGGTAAATGCCGTAACTGTCCAGATTTCTTCTTCATTTTCGTCCTCATCCACTGTGGCACACTCAGCAACCGTGTCCGTTTTGGAAATACCTGCCGTTGTACTGTTCGTAAGCTGTACTTCCTGAAATTTACTCATAGCGTCCCTCTCCATTTTCTGAGCTGCTTTCGCTTGGCGAAGTATTGTCTGGTCGTCAGTTTTCAAATTCTTTGTCCAATTATTTTCGTGATTTACACCGTCTTCTGTCAAAATCTTCTCATCCGATAAACTCTCTGCATCGTTAGCTATACCACTAAATCCATTCGCCGCCACACTGAGTGCTGCCGATGAAGCCGCGATTGTCCTCATACTTGAGTCCGCCTCCGAAGCCGCTTTCTGTGCCGCCTCGTCCTGCATCTCCTTCATCTGTTTCAAACGCTCCTTGAATGCCTCAATATATTCATCAAAACTCTCAAGCATTTTGTCCCACTCTTCTGCACTCATTTCACGCCAGTCTTTTTCTTGTCTTAACTCCTCCGCCGTTACCTGATTGTCGTCACAGAATTTCTGAACTGCCTGAATAAATAAATCCCTACTACTTGATGTTCCTGTTTCCTTTGTGCTCTGCAAGCTGTCTATATTTTCATTTTTTCTGTCAGATATAAAATTATTAAAATCAGCATTGCTATCCTGCGCCGTCGCTTTAGCCTGCTGATATATATAATTTTGATAATTGGTATTGTCTAAACCTGATAATCCTAATCTCATATCTCATTCATTCCTTTTCTAATTTTTGGTGTTTTTTATTTTAATCTTGACCTTTTTTTCTTTATCATTAATAAAATTACTTCTCTATTTATCTTTTATTTTTATATCGGCAAATTTTTCTTTTTATTCAATGATAATGTAACGAAATATCCTTTTTATGTAACAAAAAATCAGCAAGCTTATCACCTGCTGATTTCCATTAAGCAATCTGATATTCAAAATCCGCTGTCTCTGTTAATCTTTTAATTTACATCTCACACTCACATAAACTACAATCTAATATCTATAGATTTATAAACAATCTGTCCAACCATATTCTGTGCTATCTCACCCACACAAGCCCCTGCTATATCCGAGCCATCTGTTTTTACATTTTCTGTGGCTAAATCCACATCATCCGCATTTTTTATATTGTTATCAGTGTTGTTATCTGACCTACCATGCGATTTATCTGCGCTGTTATCTTTTCTGTCCGTCTTATCTTTCTTGCCGACGGTATTGTCATCTGCATTGCCACTTGCATTTGTGTCCGCCTTTGCCGCTTCTTTCATAATCTTATTCGCATCGGCGAGTGTAGATATCTGTGAGGCTGTGGTCTGCTGTGCTTTTTCTTGAACGTCTGCCAATTCCTGTTCCTTCTTCTCCGTGTTTCCCTTTCCGGCATCCTGCTTGATTTCAGACTCTAATACTCCGGCTCTGCCTTTAAGGCTCGAGGTCACACTCCCCTGCACACTCGCCTGCTTCATGGAGGCATCGGCTGAAATCATCGCCTGCATACTCTCCTGTGACAAACCTGTGTTCTTCTTTGAAGCTGTCCTTCTAGCGCCCACTGTTATATTATCCATTGAGGATGCCTTCTTACTTTGCTGTTCCTTTCTCTGCTCAATCTGGTGCTGTCTTAGCTGCTGATTTAGGTTGGTAATCTCCTGCTGTATTTCCTGACGTTTTTTCATCTTGTCATCCATTGAAAGCTCCTCATTAGATGACAAATCCTGCAATTTTTGCTGTGCGTTTGTAATCTGGCTTTGAATATTTTTTGTGTAGGAGTCCGACTGTATTCCTCCATTCATCAAAGTTGTGACCGCCTGTGCCGTACTCATTTTGTTGGAATTATCAATTCTCATACGCTGTCTCCCTTCTAAGATACCCTCAGCTTTTTTATATAACGGGCATCCTATTTCACGCTCATTAAAGAGATTTTTTCCTATATTTTCTCTTATAGAAAATGTCGGAATATAACCATTTATAATTAAGCGAAATGTTGTAAGACAGCTGTTTTTTGTTGTGAATATAATTTTCTCAATCTATATAATTATTAAAAAACACACTTTGCCAGCTTAGAACAATTTGGAAACATTCTCCAATACCATGCAAGCACATACTTTAACCCATTGCCACATAAATAAAATCCACATAAAACATAAAACAAAAAAACTTGCTGTTTTGTGTGGATTTATTCCATATATAAATTTACAATAACTATAACGATTCCATATTTTCTATTACTCCAACATAAGCATGATAACCAGTTTAAAACAATCTTCTTCACACTGAATATCTATTGCGCCGTAATATTTTTCCGCCATCTGCTTTATATTAGACACTCCATAGCCGTGTCTCTTTGTCCGCTTATTTGTGGCGGGTAATCCCGTACTTGAATTGATATTTAGTATTCCATCAAAGCTGTTTAAAATTTCTATCATATATGCGTTATTGTTTTTATAGGAGCATATACTAATACACGACTGTTTATGATTTTCCCTGAATTTTTCTGCCGCCTGCAATGCATTCTCAAGTGCATTATTTAAAATCACACTCACATCAAACACATCAAGGCTATCATTTTTAGGATAAACAAAGTGACTTTCAAACGTAATACCTCTTTTTTCCGCTTTCCCTTGATATTCAGACAAAATCACATCCGTCACCGGATTTCCACTCTTTACCTGCCATGTCACATAATATAATTTTTCTTTCAATCTATCCGTATATTTTTTCGCCTGCGCTACCTCATTTTTCTCATATAATTGTTCAAGAGTTGTCACATGGTTTGCCATATCATGTTTAAGGCTGCGAATATCGTGGTAAAGGCTTTCCACCTGCTCGATATGTCGCTTGATATTTTCAAGTTGCGTACCTAGCAATTCCCTCTGTAATTTTTCCTCCTGCCCCTCCTTTATGCTCTGAAACAAAATAATAACAACAACAATCGTGATAATGGAGATTGAATAATGCGTTATTGCAAGCGCGCTGTACATATTTTGTGCGGCATTTCCCGCGTGGCCTTCATAGTAGGTCTGATAGTACTGCATTATCGCATACCCCGTCATCCCCGTAGCGGACGGTGTAATGAGCATCAACAGCTCCTTCATGGTCATCTCCTCGTCCTTATAAACGTAGGACTTTACCATAAAATAACAGCTAAACCCAACAATAATTATCACACATACAATTTGTAAAAAATTGAGCGCTATAAATAACACAAGCTGTATATTCTCATGTCGCAGCATATAAGGTGTGTACACAATATTTTTATATAATATATCTCTAAACTCCTGTGACATATAAGCTGACAGCCATCGTATCGCATAAAATGTCACTGTGATAAATATTTTTTGTCGGTAATTTCTTCGGTCTATGAGGCACATAATGGCAAATGCAGCCAAAACACCTATACTGTATGCGATAAAATTATTTATCCTTACCGGTATAAAATATAGCACAATCATTGTAGCCGAATAGGCTGCTCCGATTTTCCACGCATGAGTTTTTTGCCGCAAAAACGGTCTGACAAAACGATACAGAAAATATCCCATTATCAACATTTCAAGTACTATGTCCGTGATTGACGCGGCTTTCCAATACAACTCCATAATTATATTTTCCTCTGATTGTATCTCAAATACTGTTTCACAAAATCCGGGTAATTCTTCTTTGACATAAGTATTGTATCATGCTGCAAATAAATATCAGTGGCATCATATTTTCTGATATATTTAAAATTGACAAGATAAGCCCTGTGCGGGCGGTAAAAATCATCGCCCAGCTTTTCCTGCAATTCCTTCAACTTTCCATAGTATTCAACCTTCTGGTTTGTGGTATGTATAACAACCTTCCTGTTGAAAACCTCCGCATACATAATATCATCGGGAATAATCTGGATATGTTTTCCATTTGATGAAATCACAATAGTTTCTTTTTCTGCCATCTTTTTATTATCCGCTATTTTTTGCTGTTCCTGTTCGCTTCTTTTTTCCACCGCCTTTTCCAACACCTCAAAAAACTTTTCATCGGAAAACGGTTTTATCAGATAATGAAACGCACCGACATCAAACGCCTGAAATACATATTCCTCCAACGCCGTCACAAAAATAATAATTGTGTCTGCACCATTTTTTCTTAGCTGTCTCGCCGCCTCCATTCCGTCTGTGCCATCCATCTGGATATCCAAAAACAGTATGTCTATATTTTCTCCAAAATCAAGCAACTCTTCACACGATGTATAGATGCTTATATACATATTTTTGTATATAGTTTTAATTTTTCCGGCTATCAATTCTGCAATTTCCGGTTCATCATCACATATCGCTATCTTCATTTTTGCACTTCTTCCTTAAACTTCTTTATTTAAAATGATTATAGTGTGTCATATACATCTAATCCCAATGCCGGCATTAAACAGCATTAATAGTAATAAAAAATATATTTTTATATATTTTCTAATAATTCAACTACACCAAACTATTATGAAATACACTAATAATTATATCGTTAAATTTCTCCAATAGCGATAG
>JBNMKO010000145.1:0-6215 GCA_050874385.1 Eubacteriales bacterium | reverse complement strand
GACATTTTATTCTTATGAGGCCGACATAGAGAGTTGGAAACGTACAGTCATAAAAGGCTGTCAGTGGTCAGCCGAGACAGTAAAGACAGTCGCGACAGACGGAAAGCTTAACATTTCCAAGGTTGTAAATATCACAATACCTATTGGTACAGCTATTATGCCTGATAAATATATAGATTACCGTTTGTACAGCGCACAGACGGTCAAGGACGGCTTTTTTACCATCAACCCTACCACCAATATGGATGTGGCAGTTCTTGGCGAATGTGAGGCGGATATAACAGCAGAATATACTTTATCACAGCTTGTAAGAGAACACATAGCCGCAACTGTATCATCGGTGACGGATAATACGGGCAGGCCAAGATTAAAAAACATTAAGGTGGTGGCGCGATGATTGATGTTACAGTAAAGCTGCCGGAAGTTGAAAAGCCGCTTAGGAAGCTGGGGCTTGATGAGCGTGGTGAGGTTCGGTTGGCAATGGCGCAGGAGGCTTTAGAGCGCTGTGGCTCATTGGTGCCGTTTGATACAGGGATACTTAAACAGAGCGGCCATATTGAAAATAATGGCGAGCTTATTGTGTGGAGTACACCATACGCGAAATATCAGTATTATGGGATGCTCATGGTTGACCCTGAGACAAAGAAGTCTTGGAGCAGACCAGACGTGACAAAGGAATTGACCGATAAACCACTTACTTACCACGGTCAGGGTGAGTCACACTGGTTTGATAAAGCTATGCAGAACGGTGGACGCGAACAGATTATAAAAGTAGCCCGCGAGGAGGTGCGAAAGCGCAGTAAATGACAGTTGTTGAAGCAATCGTAAACTGGTTAAGACAGTTCAATATATCAAAGATAAGCACAGACGCGCTTCCGGGGCAGTCAGTGGCGTATGGCATAACTAAAGCACCTGTGCAGAATGTTAAGACATACTTATCCGGGAGAAAGATATACACGGATTATTATGATTTTATGGCGCGCCTTGACAGCAAGACAGATGCCGAGAGAATGAATAATCATAAATTTATGGAAGGTCTGTCAGAATGGATATATGACCAGAGTATGAAAGAGGAATATCCGGAGTTACCGGAGCATCTTAGATGCACTGATATATCAATCAGCACACCATTCCACATGCAGGCAGCAAATGAGGACTCCGCGGTATATGGTTTTACAATAAAAATAAAATACGAGAAGGAGATATAAAAATGGGAGAAATGAGAGAGAAGTTAATGCACTTCTTTGACATTGGTGATACGGGCAAAGAGGAGTATGTACTTATCGGGGATGGTGTGAGCTCTCTGACGGAGGAGTTCAATCCTGAGAATGAGACAAAGCACTATATTAACCAGTCGAGCGGAACAGCGAATGTAAAGTCGTATGCTCCCTCAATATCTGTTGAGAAGGAGTACATTAAGGATGAGAAGCTCCAGAAGTGGATTGACAAGAAGGTTCGTATACTTCCTACAGGGGCTTCTGCGAGAAGTAGTTATGTAAGAGTGAACATCCTTGAAGAACCGACAGAGGATGGTGTGTGGCCCGCTGTAAAGAGAGCTTGCACATATCAGTTCGATTCCATCGGAGGAGATGGAGGTTCGGAGCTTGTAAACTCGATGACATTATCCGGTGTCGGGGACGGCATACAGGGTACTTTCAATGTGGCGACGAGAACATTCACAGCCACTACATAAGGAGGACGTATGGAGAAACTTAGAGTCAGCAGAGGAATAGAGATTGAGGTGAATGATGCCGGAGATACAATCTGTATTCCTGTAGATGACATGAACTTTATTGAGAATTACAACAAGCTTCTTGAGGCATTTAGATGTGTTGACAATGAGCTTAAAGAAAAAGAGGGAACCATGGCACCTAAAGAGGAGTTACAGTTCATTATTTCAAAAACAAAAGAGATAATGAATGAAATAAATATGTTGTTCATGGATGAGCAGTGCTGCGTTAAGATATTCGGTGACATAGTTCCGTCTCCGTATCTTATAGCGAACTTTTTTGAACAGCTCTGCCCGCTTGTTGAAAAACATGCGACAGAGAGGCAGAAAAAGATAATGGCAAAATATAAAAAGCCTGTCAGGGCTGGGAGAAAATAATGTTGAATGTATTGCTGGAGGATATGCCACAGGAGTATGAAGGCTATAGAATAGACGCAGAATTTAGAACTGGAATACTTATGTCATTATGTCTATCAGATAAAGAGCTTACACAGCAGGAGCAGCTTTTGGCAGCAGCAAATCTTCTGTTCATGGAGAAAATACCGCCGCCGGATACAGCAGTAAGCGGTGTGGGATGGTTTATGGCGGCTAATAACCATGATAATTATGATGGAGTGAAGCCGAGCAGTGTGCCGCTTATGGATTACAATGTTGACCAGTGGAGAATATATGCAGCTTTTATGTCACAGTATCACATTGACCTCAACACGGCTGAAATACACTGGTTTATATTCAGAGGATTGCTTGATAATCTTAATGAGTGCAGTTTTACAGATGTGATGCAGCTTCGCCAAAAGAAGATACCATCATATCTGTCCACAAAAGAGAAAGAGGAATTTAGGAAAAAGCAGAGGATTTTTGAACTTGGAAAAGCTGGAAAAACGGCGGACTCCGATTTGTCCGAAAGTGAAAAGCAGAGAGTAAAAGAATTTTTAAAGTATGCGAATATGAAAAAATAAAAGCCATGTAGCGCCTCAGAGCCATTGGCACCTTTTAAGGTGTTGATGGCTTTTGTTTTTAGGAAGGATGGCACATGGGTAGAGAAGATGCAGACGGTTATGTCCGTATCAAATTGGATGTTGATACAAGCGATGCCAGTCAGGTAGAAAAAGCTCTTAAAGACACAGAGGAATATGCTAAAATCGCAAAACGTAAGCTTGATGCGCTAAAAGATGCCGGGATTGACGAGAGTGCCCAAGCATACCGCGAGGCGGCGGCAGACCTTGAGAAATATAATAAGCAGTTAGAGAAATATCGGCAAGCGAAGGGTGAAGCGGCTAAGGCTCCTGAGCTTGATGTTACTGTAAAAAAAGATTTAGACGAAGTTAAGAAACTCGCTCCTAAAAATGCTCTTAACCTTAAAAATACAGGTGATTTTGACAGCATAAGTGACCAGGTTGAAGATTATGAGACACGTCTTAGAATGTTGCGCAATAAGGGGTATGGTCCGGGGGATGAGCATTTTGACGAACTGTATATCGCATGGAAGAACGCATCCGATGCTGAGAAAGAATATCTTTCAGGACTTGAAAAGCTCACAGGAAAGGGAGTTGAGCGCGAGACAGAGAAGGCGCGTAAGGAAGCCGAGTCACAGCAGAGAGCCGCAGAAGCGCAAAAGAAGAGAGAAGATGCGGAGAAAAGACGGCAGGAAGCGGCAGCAAGGAAGCAGGAGGAGATAAATCGCAAACAGGAGGAGGCGACGCAAAAGGAAGCTGAGCAGGCAGCAGAATATGAACGTCTCAACCGGCTTAGAGCCGATGCACAGGTGCGCGATAAAGACCTTGTGAAGCTTCTTGAAAGGCAGGAGGAAATCACTGCTCGCATGGCGGAATTGAAACGCGCCGGAGTGGGCGAGGGTTATAAGGAGTACGACAGCCTAAGTCAGCAGTTAAAAGATGTAAACAGTTCTATCAATGAGTGCAGAGGCGGATTTGAGAAGGCTGAAAAAAGTGGAAAGAAAACCTTAGATACATTAAATAAGAGTACTAAGAAATCATCCGGTTTATTCGGTGCTTTGGCTTCAAGACTTAAAGGGCTGGCTCTAAGCCTCCTGATTTTTAACTGGATATCAAAGGGCTTTAATGCCATGGTATCGCTGATGAAGGAAGGTTTTAATAATCTTGCTTCATATTCCAAGCAATACAATAGTACAATGTCGGCGTTTAAGAGCAGTCTTGCCGAGCTCAAGAATAACTTGGCAGCAGCCTTTGAGCCTGTAGTTAACACGGTTGTTCCGTATCTGACAAGGATGGTCAATGGTCTTAATACAGCTATTGAAGCCATAAGTAAATTTATGGCGTATATGGGCGGGAAAAGCACATATACGAGGGCAAAGAAGCAGTTAATAGATTACAAGAATACAGTTGACAGCACCAACAAATCACTTGCGGATTTCGACAAGCTCCATGTGCTTGATAATAATACATCATCCGGCGGAGAGAAAACTGGGGCAGATGCCTTTGAGACAGTTGACTTGGGTGAAGTTCCTGACTCCTTTAAAAAATTTAAAGAGCTGTATGAGTCGTATGTTCAGCCGACACTCGATAAGTTCAAGGAAGCACTTACTTGGTTCGGTGGAAAAGCGGGAGACGTACTTAAACATATATTTAGTGATATAGCTGATGGAGCGGGTAAGCTATGGGACAGCATAGTAAATCTTTGTGAGGCGGCTAGTCCATATATGAGTGCGTTCTCTGAAAATATACAACGCTTATTTACAATATTGTTTGAAATGCTCACCGCAATATGGGACACAATAGGAGAACCTATATTTGGATTTATAGTGCAGGTATTACAAAGTACTATAGATTATTTTGCCGCACATGTCGGTGAGATGTCGGATGCTTTTCAAAATTTCGTTGATAAAGTAGATGCAGACTGGCAGAAACTTCAACCGATATTGCAGGAAGTATCCGAAAACTCCAAGAGGTTGTTTTCAACATTATTAGAGTCGCTGGCAACGATATGGGACACGATTGGCAGACCTATATTTAAGTTTATTGTGCTTGTGCTACAGGAAACTATAGACTTCTTTGTTAATCATGTAGGCGATATGTCAGATGAGTTTGAGAAATTCGTTAATGGAGTTGAGGATTGCTGGGAGAACTATTTGCGTCCGGCATTGAAGGCTATAGGAACATTTTTAGATGAGGTATTGCTTCCAGCTTTTAATGCAGCATTTGAAAATGGTATTCTTCCGGCAGTATGGGATGTGTTTATAGCAATATGTGATTTGATAAATGACACATTTATCCCAGCATTTGATGGAATATGTGAGTTTCTTGAAGGAGTATTTACTTTGGATTTTGAGAAAGCACTTAATGGAATTAAAAATATTGTGCGTGGAATTATCAACGGAATAATTGCTATTGTTGAAGGTGGAGCTAATCTTGTTATTGATGGAATAAATGCAATAATTGGCGGATGGAACAGCATTGCATCAAAATTACATGTTCCGGAAATAGACCTTGTAGGGAAAGTAAGTCTGCCAAAACTTCAGGATGATGGAAACTGGAGTATGTCATCCAAAAACAACACTACCAGAAATTATAACAGTGAGACAGGGCGTATTTATGGTGGACATAGGGTATCATCCGATTCAGGTGGCTCTGTATATTACGGAAACGCACAGACGGGATATAAGAGCAGCGATTTGACAAGCTGGAAGAATAATAACAATCTTTCAAATGATGTGAAATCAGGCAGCCGTATTGGTGAAAACAATACTTATACGTTTGTTGCGCAGCTTGACGGAAAGACAATTTATAAAGAGGTAGTCAATCAGGACAAGATGCAAAAGAACAGGACAGGACGCAGTGCATTGTCAGATTAGCATGGAGGGTGAGAATGGGATTTGCAGGATGGTTAATTAAATTTGGTGATGTGCAGCTCCCAAATTCGTATCTTTTAGCTGATGGTTGGGAGAGTACACCAAATCAGAGGGTAGAGATAAAAGCATGGCGTGATGCAAACGTACTTTTGCACAGGGATACGTCACCTAACTTTAAAACATCACTAAAACTTAATATAAAAGAGATGAATCTACAGGAGAGAATGGCACTAAGGACTGTTATAGGGCTTGCAACATTGCCACAGTCTGATAAGAACCAGCGGCGTGTCAGGTGCACATATTGGAATGATGAGGAATTAGATTATAAAACGGGCATTTTTTATATAAGCGATATTACATATACCATACACAGGATAGATGAGGATGGTAAGGATATAGAGTACAATTCACATACAATAGAGCTTATAGAATACTGATGTGGATAAGGAGGTGGATGCTGTGGATTATAAAGAACTTTTTTTAAAAAATAGTGTGGAAAAACAGGTTATTATGAAATCTGATGACGGACTTATAAATATCACTAATGAGGAGCTTGACGGTGAGACGATGGAGCTTACTGAAAGTATATGTGCCGAGGATGAATTGTCATTTGGGACATGTTCAGCGGCACAGATTAAGTTTACGGTATCCAATGTT
>JBNMKO010000144.1:0-6357 GCA_050874385.1 Eubacteriales bacterium | reverse complement strand
TGTCTAATCAATAAGAATATATAAGATAGAACAATACAAAAAGAAGATTATAAAATATCAGAAATTAAATATTAATATAAACAAAAGAATACTTAAAAGAGAATTATAACTTGTAGAGAAGAATATTCTCAAAAAGAACCAAACTAAATCAGAAATATTACACTCTGTTACAAGAATGGAAATTCACAACATGATTTTTTGCAAATGAGAATATACTTCAATAAAGCCGGATGTGTGGAAGTATGCTGTGAGGAGAAATAGATTTTTTAGGGGCAGAACAGTGGGACGCAGAATGATGTCTGGGTCAGTTCGGGATTTTGCGTCAAAAAGCTTTATATTTGTGTGTCTGACAAGCTTTGTGGCATTGCTTTTTTTCTGTTTGATGCGCGTAAATGGGTTGAAACGAATTGTTACAGTGTGCGGGAAAATTGCATGTAATACATTTTGTCCGGCGGCATTTTATGAAAAACCGCTCTATTATTATGATACCAACACACATCCGGCTGTGTTGGTGTTTGGAAATATTTTTCCCATTGTGAGGTTTATGGCGGCGCAGGAGGTTGAGCCGGAGGAGGATGCAAAGCAGACGGATGTGAGTATTTCGGGTGAAATTCCGTATATTGAGTTTGTCAGCGCGGAGGGTATAGAAAATGTCAGCTACAATAATGGCGATGACACAGGAAATAGTGGAAACGCTTGCAATAATGGCAGTGAAGATAATAGCAGTTCTCATGGTGATAATAGTGATAATATAAATAATAATGCCAGTGATACAAATAATAATGTCGGCGGCGATAACAATAGTAATAACAATGGAAATGGTGATGGCGGTAATATAAATAATAGCAATAACTATGGTGACAATAGCGGCGATGGAAGTGATAATAATGCCTATGGCGATAACGGCAGTAATAATAACAGCGGCGGAAATAATAACAATGCCAACAGTGATAACAATAGTAACATGAATAATGGCAGTGGTAATAATGGCAACAATAACAGCAGTAACAGTGATAGTAATGGAAGTAGTAACAATGCCAATGGCGACAACGGTGGCATGGATAGCAATAACACCCAAGACAATAATTATAATAACAATTCGGATGGTAACGTCAACGGCGGTTACGGTATTCCGGCGGGCAGCATACCTGTGGCGAGTGCATCCGTTCCATATTCGTATGACAGATTGATAAGCTTTGATTTTGTGCATGACAATTTTTACGTTATTCCGGCACACACGGCGCTTTCGAGTGCTTTGCTCAAACCGAAGGAATTTTTGGAGATGAATTTGGCGGTGGAGGGAAAAAAGCCTTGTATTCTTTTGTACCACACACATTCGCAGGAGGCATTTGCCGATTCAAGCGGAAGCGATATGACGATTGTGCAGGTGGGGGACTATCTCGAACAGCTTTTAGAGGAAAAATATGGGTTTGATGTTATACATATAAAGACGGAGTTTGATATGCTTGGCGGAAGCCTTGACAGGAGTAAGGCATACACTTATGCAGAGCTACAGCTCACGCAGATTGTAAAAGAGCACCCTGAAATAGATATGGTTATTGATTTGCACAGAGATGGAGTGAACGACAACCTTCATTTTGTCACTGATATAAATGGAAAACCGACAGCAAAAGTGATGCTTTTTAATGGAATAAGTTACTCAAATAATCAGGGAAATATAGATTATCTGTACAATCCATATTTAAAGGAAAATCTTGCGCTGACTTACCAGATGTATCTGCTCGGAAAGACATATTATCCTGATTTTTTCAGGTGCATATATATAGAAGCCTACAGATATAATCTTCACCTTTGCAAGAGAAGTATGCTTATAGAAGCAGGGGCGCAGACCAACACCTTTGAGGAGGTCAAGAATGCGATGGAACCCCTCTCGGAGCTGATAGCAAGGGAACTTTGCGGTGAGAAAGTTATAAAATAATACAATTTAATTGTTGCACAACATTGTCAGCTAAGTAAATTGATTGCGGAGAGCTCATTGTTAAACAGAATTGTCTATCATCCTCGCTGTCGTGGTTGTTGACGACGGCGGGGTTTTTACGCTTGACAATACAACAAATATGTTGTATTATATAGAAAACTAGGAGATAACAATCAATGAATAGAACATTTATAGAAGTACCGATATTTACAAAGAAATGGGCGGAACTTGGACTTACCGATGATGATTTAAAAGAGCTTGAAACGACTCTTTTAAAAAATCCAAAAGCAGGGGATGCTATTCAGGGGACAGGTGGACTTAGAAAAATACGTGTTTCAATGGAGAACAAAGGGAAAGGAAAAAGAGGTGGAGCGCGTATTATATATGTTGATATAGAGGTGAAAGAGACAATATATTTTATCAACGTATATGCTAAGAATGAAAAAGATAACTTGACAGAAGACGAAAAGAAGGCTTTTAAGGCAATGGTAAAGATTTTGAAGGGGGTGTGAGCGATGAGCAAATTTTTTGAGGACACCATGCAGGGCTTGTTACAGGCGGTTGCAATAGAAAAAGGGGAAATGCCATTAATAAAGAAAGAGGGGATGGCAGCGCCAACATTTTCTGCCGCCGATAGAGAAAGAGACCTTATACAAGAAGTTGTTAACTTGCGAAAGGAACAGAATATTTCTCAAAACAAATTGGCGGAACTTACCGGAAATAAACAGCAGGCTATTTCCAGGATGGAAAAAAATGAACATAGCCCATCATTAAAGCTTTTTTGCAATTTGGTTAATGCGTTGGGATATGAGTTACAGATTGTAAAAAAGAAATCAATGTAGTATTTATAGCACCTAGCAGATTTTGTTAGGTGCTATTTTTGATTTGCGCGTATTGAAAATGAAAAATTGAGTGGTTTTTTCGTGTTTGATTTTTTCAAAGGTTTTCCACTATTGAAAATGCCTCCGTCTGTATGCTATAATAAATCAACGCAATAAAGTGTAACTATTCAGAACCAAAAAAATGTGGTTCTAAGTCCTTGGAGAGGGACGGTAAACACTACTACTTTTTGATACGAGGATTTAATTTATGAACACACTGACAGTAGGTTTCATAGGCTTAGGCTTAATCGGCGGCTCTATCGCAAAAGTGCTCAAAAAGAACCGCCCTGACATATACACGATAGCATACAACAGAAGCGAAGCTCCTTTAAAACAGGCATTAGCCGACGGGGTAATTGACAAGGCGAGCGCGATAGATGACAACTTTCTTGAATGTGATTTTATTTTTCTTTGTACGCCTGTTGAATACAATTCCGTATATCTTGAAAAGCTCACACCTTTTATAAAGAAAGGCTGCATTGTCACGGATGTCGGCAGTGTCAAGGGGTACATACACAACACGGTAAAAGAGCTTGGTCTTGAAAAATGCTTTATAGGTGGTCATCCGATGGCGGGTTCTGAAAAGACAGGCTACGCAAACGCCTCAGATATTCTTCTTGAGAATGCTTTCTATGCAATCACTCCGACGGAGGCTACGACACAGGATATGCTCGCCGGGTACATAGAACTTGTAAAGCTGACGGGCGCAATCCCGGTTGTGCTCGACCCTGAACATCACGACTACAGCGTCGCGGGTATAAGCCATGTGCCTCATATCATAGCAGCCTCATTGGTAAATCTCATCAAGCACTCCGATGATGCAAATGGAACCATGAAACTTCTCGCCGCCGGCGGATTTAAGGACATAACACGAATTGCCTCCTCATCACCTGAAATGTGGGAGCAGATTTGCACGACCAACACGGATGCCATTGTGAAGCTTCTCGGCGACTACATAGACTATCTGACAGAAATCAAGTCAATTGTGTCATCAAAAGACCACAATGCAATCAACGCATTTTTTGACGAGGCAAGACAGTACCGCAACTCCGTAGCCGACGGAAGAAAAGGCCCTATTATCAGAGAACATGTTGTGTACTGCAACATTCAGGATAAGGAGGGCGCGCTTCTTGACATTATAAGCAAGATAACCGCCTCCCACATAAACATAAAAAACCTCGCCATCGTCAACAACCGCGACAGCGAGGATGGTGCACTCAAAATTTTGTTTAACAACGAGCTTGATAAACTCGCCGCAATCAATGTGCTCGGTAACAGTGTGGTACAGTAGGATTTTTCTCACTAATACACATGAGTAATTCAGTGAGAGAAATTGCCTAAATTTTATGACTTTATTTAAATAGCCGAAAAATCCACGGTTTAAAGACCATGGGTTTTCCGGCTTTTTTAATGTAAAAATAACATTAATTCAGTTATGCTGAACTACATGTTATTGCTCATCTTCTTATTTAATCTTTAACTTGAGTTAAATAACGCCTATAATATTCATAGATTACCTCAATCTGCGAAAATCCCAGAAACGTCATTTTTGACAGGAATAGTAATGTATACCCACAATTCCGCAACAATGTTCTCATAAGAATTAAGTATAATAAGCAAGTTGTCGTTTGTCAATGACACTTTGAAGATTATTTTTTGGGGAGTATGGGGGTCAGATTGAGAGAATTTTGCTTATTATGGGTCATAAAAAGTGGTCTGAAAAATAACAAGGAGGTGTCGGCATATGCCTAAAAGAGGAGAAAATGTGAGAAAAAGAAAAGATGGAAGATGGGAGGGACGCTATTCGGTAAAGGATATTTATTGTGGTACAACTTATGTCCGTTCAGTGTATGCAAAAACATATTCTGAGGTTAGAAAAAAACTTGCGGAGGCGAGAAAAGCGGCGCAGGGTATATCAAAAAAGGCAACCTTGGCAAAGCAGGAAGTGTTGATTGATAATGTTGCAGCAGAATGGCTGACGGTGGTTGACAAGAACAGAAAACATTCAACTTACGTTAAATATAAGAATATATATTATGGATATATTCAGAAGATTATAGGAAATATAAATGTAAGTAATTTGGAGCAGGATAAGATTAATTCGATACTCGACGCTGAACAGGAAATGTCACTCAGCATACGAAGGAGCGTGGTGTGTGTCACTAATCTTTTGTTAAAGTATGCGTCGACAAAATATTCCATTCCGCGTTACAAGCTTGAGAGTGACATGATTAAATTGCAGCAGAAACCCGTTGAAGCGCTGAACAAGGATGAACAGAGCAGACTGATTTCATATTTGTATGATAATCCTGATATATACACAACAGGCATTATGCTGTGTCTGGCTACGGGGATGCGTCTTGGCGAGATATGTGCGCTCAAATGGGAAGATATTGATTTGAAAAATAAAATGCTGTATGTCAACAGAACTGTACAGAGAATTGCGGTTGCAAACCGCGAGACTAAAACCGCGCTGGTGGAGGACGAGCCTAAGAGTATTTTTTCAAAAAGGGCTATTCCATTGGCTGATACTATTATGGAATGTCTTATTCCGTATTATCGTGAAAGCGGATATGTACTTAGAGGCAGCAGACCGATGGAGCCACGCACATATCAGAACAAGTATGCAAAATATTTAAGTATGGCAGGCGTGAAAAAATCTAATTTTCATATATTGCGCCATACATTTGCGACTAATTGTATAGACAGTGGCATGGATGTCAAAAGTTTAAGCGAGATAATGGGACATTCCGATGTGAAAATAACGCTCAACAGATATGTCCATCCGACTATGGACACTAAACGTCAATATATAAATATGATGACCATCGTGTATGATAATTATAGGGGTCAAAAAAATGGTCAATAATATGAAAACACTAGGAAAACAAAGGCTTTGCGTGTGAAGGTTCGCAGATTGAGGTAATCTGCGAACCTTTGTGCGTTATATATATATTATTACCAAGGAACCATTAATTTATGAAAAAAATAAAAAAGATATTATATGTGACGACGATAAGCGGCTTCCTCCCGCAGTTTGAGATGAATGATGTGAAAATAATGCAGGACATGGGTTACGAGATACACTATGCGTCAAATTTTAACAATCAGGTGTACTCGTTTGACAAGGAAAAGCTGGTCGGGCAGGGGATAATACTTCATCACATAGATATTGAGAAAAAGCCGACAAAGCTGGCGGCGGCAGTAAGGGCAGTCGGACAGATTAAAGACATAATTGAAAATGAAAATATAACCATTGTGCACTGCCACAATCCGATGGGCGGAGTGTGCGCGAGGATAGCGGCGTGGAGGAGCAGTGTCAAGCCGTATGTAATTTATACGGCACACGGGCTGCATTTTTACAAGGGAGCGCCGCTTGCAAACTGGCTCATGTTCTATCCGGCGGAAAAGATGCTTGCAAATCTGACTGATATCATAATCACTATTAACCGCGAGGATTACATGAGGGTTAAAAAGCATTTCAGGCTGAAAAAAGGCGGGCATGTTGAAAAGATACATGGTGTCGGTGTGGACATT
>JBNMKO010000143.1:0-6481 GCA_050874385.1 Eubacteriales bacterium | reverse complement strand
GTGATATAATAATATAAATCTCTTTGAAAGGACGATAATTATGAAAAAACGCCAGCGCACCATCATAAAAGCCGTTTCGATAACCACGGCAGTCTCCACAGCCGCCTCACTCGTCGCCGGTTCAATGCTCACCGCTTTCTGTCTCAAGAAGAAAGGCTGCCTCGCCGACAAATTCTGGAAAAGCAGAAGTGTCGATATCAGCACTCTCACTCCCGGCACGTCCGAGTACATCATAGGAAAAAATTATCTGTCCTCGATGGAACGCATGAAAAAATGGTATTCGTCCGCCGTCCGAGAGGACATTTCAATCACCTCCCGCGACGGATTAAAGCTTGTCGGACATATTTTTCCCGCCAAAAATTTCACACATGACTGGGTTATGCTTGTGCATGGCTACCGTGACACTCCGGTCAACATCTTGACCTACGCGCTGCCGTATATAGAGCGCGGATACAATATTTTCTACCTCGAACAGCGCGCACACGGCGACAGCGAGGGCAAATATATAGGTATGGGCTATCCTGAGCACTTCGACCTTCTCGACTGGATTGATATCATAGCAAAACGTGACCCAAAAGCCGCAATAGTCCTTCACGGACATTCGATGGGCGCAGCAACGGTTCTCATGGCTACAGGCGAGAAAACTCTTTCAAACAACGTCATCTGCGCTATCGCTGACTGTGGTTTCAGCTCCATCCTCGCCGAATTTACCTTCAATTTAAAACAAATGTTCCATATGCCCGCCTTTCCTGCTCTTTACACGGCAAACCTCGCCTCAAGGCTTAAAACAGGACTTAATTTTAGAAAAGGCAATGTCATAAAATATGTGAAAAACAGTCACACGCCGACCTTTTTCATCCACGGCGACTGCGATATGTTTGTTCCCACATCGATGGTATTTGAACTTTACAATGCCGCCAAATGCGAAAAGCAGCTCTATGTCGCACACGGAGCTGCCCACGTTGATTCGCAGTATATTGACCCTGAACTATACTATAAACAGGTCTTTTCCTTTATCGACAGATATCGCACTTCCTCCAAGCAGTAAACAACACAAAATTATAGCAAGGGCAGGGACAACAGCTCTGCCCTCACCATCAACTACTGATTTACAACCTGAAGTCTCATATTGCTTCCGTCATATGTCAATGTCACAACAAGCTTATCACTGGCATAATATGTGGTCTGTCCATCCGGTGTCGAACTTGAGAACATGAAACCGCTGCTCTCAAGAAGGTCTCCATATGACGATGCCACATCTGACGGCACAACCGAGAACGTCATAACTCCGCCGCCATCAACAGCCTCGTACCCTGTAAAGTTTCCATCGGTCATATATGGAAGCTGTGAGAAAACAGAGTCCTTATCGTCAAAATACGCATATCTTCCATCCGTCGTCTCAGAAGGCTTAGTAGGCTCCTGTGTCTCCTCCTCAGCGTATGTAAGAATATCCCAGTAGTTCTCTCCTGCCTCTATAAGCATCGTTCCGTCCTTATAAATCAAGGTAACGCACATTTTACCGCTGGTCGCCGCAAGATATGCCCTTGTACCGTCCTGACTGTTAAGTGTATAATTTCCTGCATTGAGTACAGCCTGAAGATAATCGCTGTAATTTCCCTCTGTAGCACCGCTGAAACGCAGCCCCTCAACATAACTCTGACTAAAATGCTCCTCATACTTGCCTGCATCAAACGAAGGCAATGTGTTAAACACACTCTCCTCATCCTCAAAATAAGCTGCCGCACCTGTAAGGTTCTTCTTGGTTGTGGTCTCCTCCTCAGTCGTCTTTGTCGTCTCCTTGGTAGAATCCTTGGTTGTCTCCTTAGAAGTGTCCTTCTCAGTCTTAGACTCCTTCTCTGTCGTGGTCTCTGGTTCCTCCGTTGTATTCTGAGGTTCGGTAGTCTCTTTCTCCGTCTGTGTGTACTCAAATGACCTTGTAATCTCCGTGATACCATCATCCTTCTTGCCGCATGCCGTAATTGCCGCCGTGGCAAATATAACCCCTGACAATAATACTGATAACTTTCCTAATCTTCTTCTCATATTCCTCTCCATTCCGCCGCTTACGGCGATATAAATCATTTTTGGCAGATGCAGATATGCTATTCTATCACATTAATCAAGCTGATATTATTAATCTGCTCCTGCTGCCTACTTATACCTTGTTCGCTGTCATCGCAACATAAAAGCAAGCCACCACCACCTATTTCTAGCACAATAAATGCCAAAAACTTCCCTAGTAGTGTTAAACATATCTGAAAATCAGATTTATGTTCATTAACATTATACATTACCCGCACAAAAAAGTGAATACCCTGTTTTTTTATGACCAAACACACTATTTACAGCCTTACTCATATCTCACACGCCCGTACAAAAAATGCCCTGCCACCGCGACAAGAATATTGCTAGCCCCCATCACAAGCCATATTCCAACCGAGGCAGAAATATTCATTCTGCCGACAACCAGCAGCATCGGAATGCGAAGCACCCAAAGCCACGCAAAGGACAGCACAAACGAAAGTTTTGTGTTGCCTGAACCGTTAAACACACCCATATAATTCTGGTACAGCGCAAGCCCCGGCAAAGTCACAAGAACCGCGATTATATATTCCATAGCCGCCCGCACCGTGCCATTATCGTTTGACATAAATCCTACAATCCATTTTCTTACCGGAAAAAGTATCACTATACCTGCAAGCATGAGGACAACCGATATGTTGCGGCTTACCTTATATGAAAGCTTGGCTCTCTCCTTGTTTTTTGCACCTATATTCTGCCCCACAAACGCCGACATGGTTGTGCCAAGAGCCATGACCGTTGCCAGTATAATATTCGATATCTTGTTTCCTATAGAAAACGCGGCAGATATCTCCTTCCCCGCTTTCAGGATAATCATCTGAATAATAATAAATCCAAACGATGCCGCAAGCTGACCATAGATAGCAGGTGCCGCAATTTTAAACAGCTTTTTTATGCCCTTTGTATTAAAACGCATGTCCTTTACCGATATAGAAAGCTTTTCTCCACCTCCAAACAAAGCCTTTATATAAAACGGCACAATGACAAACTGCCCAATCACGGACGACAGCGACACGCCCTCTATTCCAAGTCCAAATCCTCTGACAAGCAATGCCGCAATGCCCATATTGGCCACCGCCGCCACAACCGACAGTACGACAGGCTTCATCATGTCCCCGACTGACTGTCTTATCGAACAAAATGCCATGAATGCAAACAACGGTGCCATCTCAAATGAGCTTATTCTCAGATAAATGGACGACTGACTCAACACCTCCCCCTCAGCCCCCATAAAACTCATAACCGCCGGTGCCGCCGCAAACAAAGCCATATTAATTAACACCCCGATACCAAGCGCAACGCTAAACAGCACTCCCGCCTGCTGCCTCGCGCCCTCATAATCCTCCTCCCCTGCCATGCGGCTTATAAGCGCAACCCCGGCAGCAGCAAGCCCATTATTTATCGCAAGCATTATATTTATTACAGGCCACGCCAACCCCATACCCGCCTGCGCCGCGGAGGAATTTTCTATATGCCCCACAAAAAATGTGTCCGCAATATCCAGCAATGCTATAATAAAATTCGACAGCATAAGCGGAAGCGCCGTTGTAAACAATGCCCTGTAAATATTTTTCTCATATAAAATTATGTCCGTCTTGTCCTTCATAGCACTGTATTCCTCTTGACAATACTTTTACTTTTTTGGCAACCGTAAAAATCTCTCTATTTCCCGTTTTTATGCCTAAATATTGTGCCCGGCACAATAAGGAGATATACATCAATGTGCGTCATAAACTTACTTGCATTGTTGCACAGACACATAACTGTATGAGTATATATCTGTATGTGCATACCACACACGCTTTTTCTCATAAATTCACAGCTCTCATACTATAATACAGTAAAGCTATTTTGGAGTCCGTACATATAAGTTTTCAAAATCAATTTCAAAAATAACTTGTTTTCTCCTTCTGTTTACCATGCTCGTGTGCCGCACAGCAATCACGGCACAATGCGATACACCTCAGGTCAGTGCTCCATCCGCAATCCTCATGGAAGCCTCCACCGGAACTGTAATCTACGAGAAGGACGCTGACACAAAACTGCGTCCGGCAAGCATCACAAAAATAATGACACTTATACTCATCTTTGACGCTCTCGACGAGGGCAAAATTACCCTCGACGAAAAAGTCACTGTGTCCGAACACGCCGCAAGCATGGGCGGAAGCCAGGTATTTCTAGAGCCCGGGGAGACACAGACTGTAGAGACTATGATAAAATGTATTTCTATTGCCAGTGCTAATGACGCGTGTGTCGCCATGGCAGAGCACATAGCCGGCTCAGAAGGTGCATTTGTCGACCGCATGAATGAGAGGGCTGCGGGGCTTGGCATGATGAACACGCATTTTGTCAACTGCTGTGGGCTTGATGCCGACGGGCATGAGACCACCGCGCGTGATGTGGCGTATATGTCACGCGAGCTGATAAGCAAGTACCCACAGATACACAACTACTCAACGATATGGATGGACACCATAACACATTCAACAAGGCGCGGAGAGTCGGAGTTCGGACTGACTAACACCAACAAGCTTATAAAGCAGTATGAATGGGCGACGGGCTTAAAGACAGGTTCGACAAGTCTTGCTGGCTTCTGTCTGTCAGCAACGGCGAACAAAAACGATATCGAGCTTATCGCCGTTGTCATGCACTCACCGAGCGGAAAAGAGCGTGTTGCGGACTGTATTTCACTTTTGAACTACGGTTATGGAATTGTGAGCCGCTACGAGGACACCGCACCGCCTCAGATACCGGAAGTCAGAATAAAGGGAGGAATAAAGGATACCGTCACATGCAATTACAAGAATAATTTCTCATTTATATTTTTAAATAATTATGACGCATCCAAAATAAGCTGTCATTTTGAGCTGTTAGACAATGTAGAAGCCCCTATATACATAGGTGATGCACTTGGTATGCTTGTCTATGAGTACGACGGAACTCCTATAGGAAGTGTTGACATAGTAGCATCTGAGGACATTAAAAAAGCCGGATACAGTGACTATATCCGGCAGTTGATGAGCAAATTCTTTTAAAATATTTACTTTTAATTATCCTTTTTTACAACCTCAAGCTCTATTCCCGAAAGCATCGCCGCTATGCGCGAGTAGGTTGAGTAAAAGCTTCCGATAATCTTTTTTGAGTGTGACAGGCAGATAAGCTCGGCAAATGCGTCCGCAATCCCCTTATCGCTGTCGCGCTCAAAATTCTTCTCGGACATATAATAAATGCGTTCTCCGAAACGCTTTTTCAGCTCCAGAATAGTGTCCAAATCGTCCGAGGCAATATAGAATGTAACTTTATTGTCCTTCTCTATCTCCTTCTCCATCGCATCCACAAACACCTCAAGCGGACTGTTATTTATACATACCTGATTGTCTGTGCGGCGTATGTGTACACCGATATTGCTTGAGCTGTCAATGTTTCCTATGACGGAATCCGCCTTATCGCTCACATATTTGACTGGCTTTATGAACTCAAGCGGTCTGTCTATACCGTTAAAATCGTGAAACTGTGAGAATGCTCTTATAAATTTCAGGTTATTATTTCTCATAACCTCCTCATAATAAGCATTTCCCTTCTCGACAAAAAGGTCATTTGTTGTACCTACATCCGAGAAAAAATCAGCCTTCTTGCGGAGTTTTTTTTCAAGCATCTGATATTTAATATAGGAAAAAGGCTTATCCCTGTAGCCAAAATCCTTTGCATGGATAACCCTTATTTCCTCCGGCAGAGAGAACACAGCCTCATTTCTCGCTCCCATAACACGTTCCGTTTTCCACAGCACGGTGAGCTCATCACCGGTCTGTTTCGCCCAGTGATAAGCCGATGCCATACCAAGAAAACGATTTCCAAGTCCTGCACATGGTTCAACTATGACCATACTCTGCTCCTTTATTTATTCTTTTTTCCGAAAAGGTTTTCAAAAGGCTTTTTCTTTGATGCTCCACTTTCCTCATCTGCATGGTTTTCACCGCGCATAAGCGCATCATAAGCGCGGAGTGCTTCCTTCTGCTCGCCTGTCATCTTCTCAGGAACCTTGACATTGAGTGTAACATAATGGTCGCCTCTTAACTTGCTGTCTCGAAGTGTAGGTATTCCCTTGCCCTTTAAGCGCACTCTTGTTCCGCTCTGTGTACCCGGCTTAACATCGTAGAGAACTTCACCGTCGATGGTCTTAATTCTTATCTCATTTCCAAGTGCCGCATCAGCAAAACTTATAAATACATTTGAGAATACGTTGTAATCCTCTCTTGCAAAAACAGGGCTTGGAGAAACCATAACCTCAACTAAGAGGTCGCCTCTTGGACCGCCGTTGGTTCCCGGCTCACCCTTTCCACGTATTCTTATGCTCTGTCCGTTGTCGATACCTGCCGGGATCTTGACCTGGATCTTCTTC
>JBNMKO010000142.1:0-6486 GCA_050874385.1 Eubacteriales bacterium | reverse complement strand
TATCTTAACACACTCAACAATTCCTGTTTTGTGTGTGAGCGCGTCCAGAACGTGTTTATGCGCTACATTGACACAATATTTATGCTGTGGGAAAGCGAGAGTGATTTCCGCGAAAAATACAAGAGCTGCAACGGTTTCTGCAACCGACACTACGCTATTTTGACTGCCGAAGCCGGAAAGAAATTGAAGGGAAGCTCCCTCGAGGAATTTACCTCCGTCACGGACAAGCTCTACCTTGACAATATGAAGCGTGTCCGCGACGACCTTGCATGGTTTATCAACAAGTTTGACTACAAATACAAGGACGAGCCTTGGAAAAATGCCCGCGACTCCGTTATCCGTTCAGTCACTAAGACGAACAGCATAATCGATGTCAGTGAAAAATAAAAAGACTTGTGCTCGAGAGCTTAATGCCATCCTTGCCCTTTTGAACTACTGCGACGGAGTCCCCTTCCTTTAGGGTGATTCCGTTGACCAAAAGGACTTCATCACTCGAAAATATGGTATCCACATACTCATTGTTTACCATGACATAGCTGAATTTTGTAAAATTCTCGCCTACCACGATAAAATTATTGTCCGCATTGCTGACATTTTTTATTGATATGGTCTTATGACCCATCTGCAAATTTGTCTGCGAGTATGGCAGGCTTCCGCCATATACATCCTTATCGCCATATAGAATATCGTACTCAAGCACACGAAGCCCGTCAAGATATTCTTCATAGTCATCCGAATGTCTTAGTGTGCTGTGATACTTTGATATAGCCCCTCCTGAAATTCCTAGCATATCCATCACATGGCTTGTGAGCTGGAATGCCTCGATATCCTCATCAACCTTCTCAAGCCCTATATTATTCCATACAGCATATTCCGTCGTATATGTATTTCCCGCGGCAAGTTCATCATCTGTAATGTCAAATGCCGGAAGATGGTCTCCGTACATCACAAGCACAACAGGCTCATTCAGCTTTCTAAGAGCCACTATAAGCTCCCCGACAAACGCATCCATCTGGTGTGCCTGATTTATATAGTAGGTGAACGGCTCAATAAAATCCTCCACCGCCTCGCCATCTGCCGTTATATCTCCCGGCTTTATCTCATAGTCGGAAGGATAATCTCCATGCCCCTGAACAGATATCGTGTAGATAAAATCTCTGCCCTCGGAGCCACTTAATATCTCAACAATCTGCTGCACAAGAACGCTGTCGTCAGCCCAGCCTATGTCATTGTAGCTCACATTGTTCATATATTCCAAAGATGTAAACGTGTCAAATCCAAGCTGTGAAAATACATAGTTCCTGTCATAAAATGTTCCATCGTTGTCATGCACCGCATTAGTCGTATACCCGTACTGCTTCAAATCAAAGCATATCGAATCACATACGCTGTGCGAAAGAACTGTCTTGTACGGATACTCGCCCGGTCCAAAATCGTCAAGGTTCATTCCCGATATAATCTCAAACTCGGTGTTCGCTGTACCCGCTCCAACGGACGGCACCGACAAAAAACCTGACGGATAGTACTTATACAGCCATTCAAGCGTCGGAAGCACTGTCTTGCTGTACTCAACATTCTTTAAAAGCTGAGGGTCAAACAATGACTCAAGCTGCAAAAATATAATATTAGGGTATTTCTCGCTTGCCCTTCCGTCATCCTCCGGCTCTTTGGTCTCCTGCTCTCCTGCATTTTCATCCTGCGCCGTGCTCTCCGTCTCACTCACAGTCGCGTTAACTTCATTTGAATCCGCCCCATCATTAGTTGTGCTCTCATACCTGCTCTCAAACTCATCCCTCTCGCTCTCAAGCTCATCTATCTTGGCGAGAATGTCCTTTATGGTATTTTCATTGTAGTCCTTAGGCTTATCTATACCGCTGTTCAAAAGACTGTTTGAAAAACAGTACGCAAATCCGTACTCATCATACGCATTTCCAATATTTCCAAAATTTCTTGCCAGCACTCCAACCGACAAGCCCACCCTTGTGACAGCCCACACCACAAACCAAAACGACAAAACCACCACAAGCGCTTTGAAATAGTTAATCTTTTCTTTATATTTAGGAGCTTTAAACCACCATACAATCATGACCGCGATAAACACTGCCACAAGCACTGCTATAAGAACTATCTGTGCATTTGACAGATACACAGGAGCCACCTCAAACGCGTACTTTATAAGCTTGAAATCCTGCGCTGTGAACGGTGTATGTCTGAATTCCGTCACCACAAAATTCACAACTCCGCCGGCAAGCCATATTCCGCATATAAGCGTGATTGTAAACACTTTTCTGTGTACCAACACCGCAAACGACATTGTGAACAGCACAAGCAGAACTCCATATATAAAACAGAGCGGATTTGTAAACATATACACAATGCCGTCCACTACCGAGTGCCTGCTAAGCATCTCAACAGCCAGATTTACAATAATTGCCAGTAAGATAAATCTTACCGGCAAATTATTTTTTGATGATTTAATTTTGTTTAAAAATAAATTAATCTTTTCTTTCATAACTATATTATTAATTTAATTTATTTGATTTTAAGTGACTCTTTAAGGTCTCTTGCCTTATCCTTAATCTTAGGATTTGCTGTCTTAGATACCAATATCTTTGACAAAAGCCTTGCCGACTCCTCATACTTGCCTATCTGCTTTGCAAGGTTCGCCATAAGATAGTCAAGTGTGGTCTCATCCATTCCACATATAGGAAAATTCTCCTTGGAAACGCTCATTACAAAGCCCTCATAAGCATTTGAGAGCATCTCCTTCTCGGTAGTCTCACACTCTTCCTTCTGCTTCTGGTAATCGGCATCCGTCTCTTTAAGATTTTCAGCCTTGCCTCTGTATACCCATGCAAGCTTGAGACAGGTGTATGCCCTCTCGCTTATCTTAGCCTTCTTGACAACAGTGTTTAAAAGCGCAAGCTTATATCTTGTTATTGCATCCTCATAGGTATATGTGTCCCCTGTAGGCTCAAGCCCCTTAAAGTTAACCGTTATGTTGTCGTGTATAAGCTTCGCCTGACGTGTCGTCATGTAACTGAAGAAACGGCTCAACGCTCCATATCCACAGTTAGGACATACGATAACATCGTACTTTACAGAGTCTATTCCCTGATATTTAGGACGTAAATCCGGGTCGGAGCCAATCAAATGTGGCTTACCGGTCTTTACCGTCTTTACCCTGAATTCTTTGTCACATACCGGACACTGGACTTTCTTATCAAAAAGAAAATCCACCTCGTTATATTGCGGTGCCGCATTCTGCGCACCCCGCTGCATCTCATTTTTCTTCTTCTCGTCCTCGTTCTCAAATATATTCACATTCGAGAGACCGCCAAAACCTAATGAAGAAAGATCGGAAAAAATTCCAGCCATTCTATTGCCTTCCTTTCGCTTTATTGTGTTTTATTAATTTAACTTGAACGAACTCTTGAGTGAAACAATTCTGTTGAACACCAGACGATTTTCATCTATCGGCTGCCCATCTCTTCCGTCAACACAGAAAAATCCGTTTCGTACAAACTGGAAACTGTCAAGAGGCTTCGCATCCTTGACGCTCTCCTCAATATAACAGCTGCCAACCACAGTCAGTGAATTAGGGTTGATGTTCATTGTTCCATCCTCGTTGTAAACACCCTTCTCCTCATCCACAAGGTTCTCATAGAGCTTGACTGTAGCATTTACACAGTGGTGAACAGGTACCCAGTGAATGGTTCCCTTCACCTTTCTGCCCTCAAATCCTGAACCGCTCTTAGTCTCAGGGTCGTAGGTACAATGAACCTCGACAACCTTGCCGTTCTCATCCTTTACAAAGCTCTCACACTTTACAAAGTATGCGTTCATAAGACGAACCTCGTTGCCCGGGAAGAGGCGGTAATACTTCTTAGGAGGCTCCTCCATAAAGTCATCTCTCTCGATATAAAGCTCTCTCTCAAACGCAATCTTTCTGCTTCCAAGCTCAGGATTTTCAAGATTGTTAGGAGCGTCAAGGTATTCAACCTGACCCTCCGGATAATTGTCAATGACAAGCTTAATCGGGTCAAGCACAGCCATAATTCTGCTCTTTTTAAGTCTCAAATCATCTCTGATGCAGTACTCAAGCATAGCATAATCAACCGAGCTGTTAGCCTTTGCAACGCCGACAAGCTCAACAAACTTCTTGATTGACTCAGGAGTATATCCTCTTCTTCTAAGTGCACTCAAAGATACAAGGCGCGGGTCATCCCAGCCGTCCACAATGCCATCCTCGACAAGTTTCTTGATATATCTCTTGCCGGTGATAACATTTGTGAGATAAAGCTTTGCAAACTCAATCTGCTTAGGTGACTCCTCAGGTGAATTCTTGTAGCCGCACTCTATAACAACCCAGTCGTAGAGAGGTCTGTGGTCTTCAAACTCAAGTGTACAGATAGAATGTGTAATTCCCTCAATAGCATCCTCGATAGGATGTGCAAAATCGTACATAGGATAAATGCACCACTCATCACCCGTTCTGTGATGTGTCATATGTGCCACTCTGTAGATGACAGGGTCTCTCATATTGATGTTAGGGGATGCCATATCAATCTTAGCGCGAAGCACCTTCTCGCCGTCGGCATACTTGCCCTCCTTCATCTCCTCAAAAAGTCGAAGATTTTCCTCAACGGAACGGTCTCTGTAAGGGCTGTTCTTGCCCGGCTCCTTTAAAGTTCCTCTGTACTCCCTTATCTCATCGGCTGTGAGGTCACACACATAAGCCTTTCCCTTTTTTATGAGCTTAACAGCGTTCTCATACATCTGTGGAAAATAGTCAGATGCGAAATAGAGTCTGTCCTCCCAGTCTGCGCCAAGCCATGCGATATCCTTCTTTATTGACTCGACGAACTCCTCCTTCTCCTTAGTCGGGTTCGTGTCGTCAAATCTCATGTTGAACTTACCATTATACTTGACTGCAAGACCATAGTTCAATAATATGGACTTGGCATGTCCAATATGAAGATATCCGTTAGGCTCAGGCGGAAAACGTGTCTTGACAACCTCGCAATGTCCCTCGGCAAGGTCTTTCTCTATAATCTGTTCAATAAAATTCTTTGAAACAACTTCTTCGTTATTATTGTTATCCATTGAAAATATGTCTCCTTTGAATCGTTTACTCATTCTTTCATTCTAACACATCTTCATCATTTAAGTAAATACTTTTTTGCCTATATTATGGAAGATGTCCTATTTTAATTAATACAATGCCCCATATACGGTATTTAACAGCTTTCTTATAAGCTTGTCATCCGTTCCATTGCATTTTTGAATCACATACATTATTACCATATTTTCAACAGGATCTACAAGAAAATAATTTCCCGTCCAGCCATCCCAGCCAAACGCCCCCAGCTGAACGCTGCACCCGGCACTGTGCGGCGTATCCATAACCCGGCAGAGATTTCCATAGCCATAGCCTCTCAGCGTATCCCAGTTCAAATCCTGCCTCTGTCTTTCGTCAAGCTGACTGCTGCCCATAAACTCGACAGTATAAGGAGAAAGTATTCTCACGCCGTCGTACATTCCACCATTTGCAAGCATCATCGCAAATTTTCCGTAGTCCTCAACTGTCGACACAAGCCCCGCTCCGCCGGACTCAAACGCCGGTCTGCTCTCGTAGCCCTCCATTCCAAGATGCTTTTCTGTGTCAACCGCAAACACTCCCGGCTCCAAAATATTGTATATCTGCGCGAAACGCTCCCTCTTTTCCTCCGGCACATAGAACGCCGTGTCCTTCATGCCAAGCGGCTTAAATATCTCCTTCTCAAGAAAATCTCCAAAGCGCATACCCGATGCAGCCTCTACAACTGCCCCGAGAATGTCCGCCTCAGTCCCGTATCTCCAGTGTTCTCCCGGCTCAAATGCCAAAGGCTGGAGCGCTATTCTCCTCACAAAATCCATAGTCCCCGGCTTTACTCCCATGTCCTGCTCACCACTTATAGTATCATAGAGAAGTGCCATCCTTCTTCCCGCCTCATCGCCGTAATCAGGATAAACCGTGCCGGCAGTCATATTCATCAAATCTCTTATTGTCATTTCCTTCTTAGCAGGAATCTCCTCGTCCCCATCCATAACTTTCATGTTTCTGACAGCAAACTCCGGAAGATATGCCGACACAGGACTATAAAGGTCTATAATTCCTCTCTCCATAAGAATGAGAACCGCCACGGAAGTTACCGGCTTGGTCATGGAAAAACAGCGGAATATTGTGTCATGCGCCATATTATAGCCCCTCTCAATGTCCGCATACCCTGTATTAAAATAAAATTTTTCCTTACAATCCTTAAATACAGCCACACTAGCTCCTGCGGCATGTCCATTCTTTACATACTCATCAAAAAGTTTTTTTACATTCTCAAGTCTTTTATTGTTCATGGTATTTTCCTTTCCGCAATATGCACTTAACTTTCCTCTATTGTACCACCAAAACGCTGTTTATGAAAGTGCGGCGTTGTGATATAATAATAT
>JBNMKO010000141.1:0-6531 GCA_050874385.1 Eubacteriales bacterium | reverse complement strand
GTTCGTGTCATTGTATACATTTCTTATGAGGTCGGCGCTGTTATTCTTCACATGGAAAAAATAGTCCTGCTCAAGGTAGCTGTTCATAACCATACACGAGAGCTCCTTGTGTCCAAAATAGATAAACTTGTACATAATATTGTTCTGCATAATTATGTAGCCGGTCTTTACGACATAGGCGACAACTATAAACGCTGAACAGAATATGACGACAGTTCTGTAGCCGGACAGCCCAAATGTATTGCACATCATTGCGATGAACGCATTGTCCATATAGCTGTCAGGAAGCATAATGGCCTCGATAAAATTGTTAAAAGCATAGAGTGCGATAAGCTCCATACCTGCCCCGCCGAGAATTATCATCGACATTCCAAAAAGTTTCAGCTTTTGTTTTGCGTCAAACATAGAGAGCATTTTCTTCAAAGACTTCATAGTGCATCCTCATTTCCATCATTATTAATCACAAACCATTCAGGCATATAAATCTTCTTAGCATCGGGCGAAGGCGGTGCAATCACATCTCCCCCGCGCTCATCAAGCAATGCCGCCCATCTTGAGAATGTGCTGTCCGACAAAATATGCCTTGTGCATGCCTTCATAAGGAAAAGCTCATCAATGTCGGTAAAGCTTCCCAAATCCCATATAAACTTTGCATCTATCCCAAGCTGTCTTACATAATCCGCGGCAAAATCGCGCACATTTGAGAACACGACATACTTCACATTTCCATGTGCCGCCTCCAATCTTCCGACAGCCGCCCTGTAATACTCTATGGAAAGCGGTGTTATATCCCCGCCCCTTATATGAAGCGAACACAAGTTTTCATCGGCAAACCTTCCAATAAGCTCTTTTACATTTTCACCAAGCTCCTGCCTAGGTGTAAACTGCCGTATGATATCATCGCGACATTCATTAAAGTAATAAAGATTTTGAAAATACCCGTGCAGATACTTATTTCTGAGACGCTTTTTTCTGTACACGGACATATCAAGAGGAACGCTCTCGTCCCTTCTCTCCATGATGACATCATATTTCACATTGCGTCTAAGCCTTTTGTATATCTTCTGAAAAAAATTTTTATTGCCAAAGCTCTCCCTTGTCGTATAATCAATGTTAAACTTGTCCAGCCCATAGCTTCTAAACGATGAATTGTCCACCTCAGATGTATCCAGAAGAAGTGTATCTTTGTCATGCTTTGCGACAGAATAGCCGCATACATAATTAAACATCTGATTTCCCAGACCGTCACCTATCTTAACTACAACCATTATTTTCCTCGTTTCATATATTCATATATCACAACACATCATGCCATGTCTCAACTATGCCCACGACCAAGGGCATCCTCTATGGCTTCAAGATATCCAACCGCGACATTTTTAAACCTGAACTTGTCCGTTGCATCAAAACTTGCCCTGCCAAACTGCGCCCTGACCTTTTTGTCATCATCCGCGCCAAACACTTTGTCTATCGCGCCCGCAAACTCATTCGCATTGTATGGGTCTATTATATAGCCGTTCACGCCGTCAGTCACAGTCTCCGCCGCACCGTCAGAATATTTTGACACTATTATAGGAAGTCCGGCACACATCGCCTCGATAAGCACAAGCCCGAAGCAGTCCTCCCTCGTCGGCAGCACAAATGCACCCGCACTGCGGTAACACTCCCTGAGTGCCGCTCCCTCAAGAAATCCCCTAAAGTCTATTCTGTCAATCACTCCAAGTTTCTTTGCGAGCTCAACAAGGTTATCCTTCTCCCTTCCATCACCCACAACAATAAGCCTTATGTTCTTATTACTACACTTTGCAAGCGCATTGATTAGAAGGTCAACGCCCTTTCGCTCGATAAGGCTTCCGACATACAACAGGCTATCAGAATAGTCTTTTCTGTCATCTACAAAATATTTGTCCAAATCAACCGTCAGCATACTTATATGGCAGTGCTTCTTCGGTGCTCCATAGCTAAGCTGGTTCTCCCTCGCCGCATGGCTGCTCCCGATGAACGCGTCCGCCCTCTTAAATATATATTTTCTTGAAAGCTTTTGAAGCTTTCCTATATTCTTCTCCGAATTGATTGTACCATCAGTCCAGCTCACATAAGGTATCTTATTTTTCCTGCACCAGTGCATCGCCTGTAATATCGCCGGACTGTACTCCATCGCAACCACAACCTGCGGCGACAGCTTGGAGAGCAGCTTTCCCACACCCACCGGGAATGAGATAAAATGGTCGTCAAAACGCTTCTTAATCCTTATCGTCTTAGACGGCACATAATGCGAATTTACAATTCTGTCCTTGTCCGCTTTCCACTGGCGCGCCATACTGTCATTGCAATAGTATATTATAGAAAAGTCATAATTCTCGTAATGCGTCTGCAAAAAATAGAAAAAATCCACCCTGTACGGCGACGGTACATTGGTTATTATGGCAACCTTTGTCTTCAAATCTCTAACCCTCCGCTGACTTTTTTCCCTTATTGAATATCCCATGCACTGTATGCGGCTTGTCTGTGATGAAACTTGTCGTCTTGAACTTATTTTTCTCCCCAAATGTCTCATAAACCGCATAGGCAGCCAAGAGCAGAAAAGGATTTACTATGGAACTGATAAGGAAATCCTCCATAAGTCCGTATACACATATTGTGTTTATTATTATAACTAAATTGTAATTTTTCTTCTTGTGAAAATACAGCGATGCCACAATCAGAAATGTGATAAAAATCATAACCGAGACAAAGCCATATTTGTAGAACGAACACCAGTAATTGCTGTCAAGAAAACCGTTGTTTATCTGCACTCCGTCCCATCTTGCCGCGCCCCTGCTGATATCCTTTCCAAACAGCGAGAACCCATAATTGAGCCAGTACTGGTGCTGTATCTTTAATCGCCCTGACACAAGCTGGTCAAGCGTGAACATAATCTTGTTGTTCGCATCGAACACCACAGACACGATAAACGTCCCTATAAAGCACCAAAGGCTCGTCGGCACCACCAGCGCGCTTATAACTTTCTTTAACTTCTGCCCAAAAGCGCCAAGCTTGTCAAACAGCTTGAGGCACAGGAACACAACCAGCAAAAATACGCCAAGCATCATCCCCGTCATGCTCTTTGTCACGCAGAATACCGCATAGAAAGCATACGCTGAGAGCGCAAAATACAATATATTCAGCTTTTTGTAGTTGAGATAGAATATAAGTGCCACATTGATAAAAACATTCACCATGAAGTCATTTGGGTTCTGAAAGCCGTATGAGTATGTAAGTCCATCTTCATACTGGTCTTTGACATAATTGCTCACAATCCCCGCCACGCTCGCGCTCACAAGCACCGTCATACATATAAGTCTCACAAAAAGCACTTTTTTTAGTAAATCATGTACGTCAATATCCTTTGCTCCGAGAAGTGTCACAACGGTAATCGTAAATGTAATGTAACCTGTTTTAAGGTAAATAATCACCGCATACAATGCCAGAACAGCCATCACAATCATTTCTTTAACTGAGTACTTGGTAAAGATAATCTTTAATCCTAAGCACAGCATTGAAAACGCCATGATTATCCTGTATTCCGTATCGCCCGAATAAAATCCAAGTGATTTTGCAAAAACAAGGCTCAAAAATGAAAAATAATAGAAGATATCGTTGTTGCGATATGCCCATCCTGTAAATTTCTTAACACTATTCATGTAACTTCCTTATCTTCTCTTCTTAATTTTGCGTGACTGCTTCCACAGTCTATAACATGCTATCAAAAACACAGTATTCGTGGAAAAATAGCGCTTGTACAGTCTCTTAGGCTCCTGCACCAGCCTGTAGAGCCACTCTAGCGAAAGCTTCTGCATTATCATCGGAGCGCGCTTTATATTCCCGGCAAAATAGTCAAATCCCGCACCCACGCCGACCATGACAGCGTTTATCTTTCCCTCATGCTTCGCCATCCAGTTCTCCTGCTTCGGCGCGCCAAGACCAATCCACACGATATCCGGCTTCGACTCATTTATCATGTTGACAATCTCCTCGTCCTCCTCGGCGGACAATGTTCTAAATGGCGGCGAGTACATGCCGCATATCTCTATATCGGGATGTTCCTTCTCAAGTATCTCTCTTAGCTTGTCCAGTGTCTCAGGTGTGCTGCCGTAAAAAAACTGGCGCACCCCCTTCTCCTTGAACATCTCCCCCATAAAATCCGGCCCCGTGACACGGCTGGCATTCTTATATCCCATAAGCCTGCACACAATACTTAGCGGCCCTCCATCCGGAAATACCATAGCCGCACCATTCTGAACCTTCCTGTAATTGCGGTTTTCATACGCAGTCACAGTTGTATGAACATTTGAAACACATATATACTTTCCACGCAGCTCCTCAATGTTGTCAAGCACACACTTCTTTATCGAGTCCATATCACCCACTGTCACATGAACTCCCAATACGCTGCAGTATTCCGGCTGTTTAAAACTCATGTTAATCTCCCATGCCAACTTTTATCGACATAAATAGTAATGAAAACGTCTGCTCTTTAACGTCTTTATTGTGTGAAATCGCGATATATCCCAGACAATGTAATTTTATGTCCTAGATGTATTTTGCACACTATTCTATTTATTATAGCATTTTACGCAAACAAGAGCAACACTTTATTCTTCAAAGACCTCTCTCATACGCTCAAGCGCCTTTTTCTCTATTCTGCTCACATAGCTTCTGCTTATTCCATACTCAGCCGCGAGCTCCCTCTGGGTGCGCGGTCTGTTGCCATACAACCCATATCTGTACACTATAATCTGCTGTTCCCTGTCGGACAGCCTGCTCTTGAACGCCTCTCTGAGTCTAATAATATCAGCATTATTTTGAAGCCTATCAACCACATCCTCATCCTCCGAGAACGTGACATCCTGAAAACATATCTTATTGCCCTCCTTGTCTGTGCCAAGAGGCTCATTAAGCGAAACCTCCCTCGAGCGCTTTTTTTCACTGCGAAACATCATAAGAAGTTCATTGTCTATACACTTCGCCGCATAAGTCACAAGCCTGCTGCCCTTCTTCTCATCAAAGCTGTCTATCGCCTTTATAAGCCCTATTGTCCCAATGGAAATCATGTCCTCAAGCTCGTACTCACTGCATGAATATTTTTTTACCATGTGAACAACAAGTCTCAGATTTTTTTCTATAAGAATTTCCTTGGCCTTTTTGTCGCCTCCATGAAAAAGCTCAAGATAAAATTTCTCCTGAGCCGCCGTCAGTGGTCTGTCAAATGCCTTCATCCCGCAACCATCCCTGCCATTTAAGGATTACTATCATTCTATGTAAAGGACAGACTGCGTGTGCATGACCCCATTAAAAAAAGCCGGCATACCATAGCGGCATACCGGCAGCATATTTAGTCCTCTTTGCGTCTCAATATATCATATTTGTCAAGCTCGGTTCCAAGGTCAATGTACAAAAGCTCCTTAGGATGAGGTGCGCTCTCGCGCTCATTGCCATCTGCATCCTTAATGGCGCGTACCTTCACTTCTATATTCCTTCCGTCCGGCTTCATAACCTCAATCTCCTCGCCGACCGAGAACTTGTTTCTCTGCTCTATCGCATACATTCCCTCGGCATTTTTGTCGCCGACAATTCCAAGGTATGTGTACTCCCTCATATACACGTTGGAGTCGTATATCTGGGTGTTGTGGTCAGGCTTTCCAAAGAAGAAACCGGTTGTGTACTGTCTGTAGGTACACTTTGCAATCTCTTCCTTATATACAGGAATTCTGCTTCTGTAAAGCTCCTCAGACTTCGCATAATCGTCGAGAGCCATTCTGTAGGTTCTCGCAACCGTGGCGACATACAGAGCGGTCTTCATTCTTCCCTCGACCTTGAGGCTGTCTATGCCTGCGTCAATCATCTCCGGAATGTGCTCTATCATGCACAAATCCTTGGAATTAAAAATGTATGTCCCTCTCTCATTCTCATACACAGGCATGTACTCGCCCGGTCTTGTCTCCTCGACAACCGCATATTTCCAGCGGCATGGGTGCGTACACTCGCCCTGATTGGCATCCCTGCCTGTGAGAAAACTGCTGAGAAGACATCTTCCCGAGTATGAAATGCACATTGCTCCATGCACAAAAGTCTCAATCTCGAGGTCATCCGGGATATGCTCGCGGATTTCCTTTATCTCGGCAAGCGAAAGCTCACGAGCGGTCACAACCCTCTTAGCTCCAAGCTTATGCCAGAAATTGTACGTTCCGTAGTTGGTATTGTTGGCCTGCGTGCTCACATGAAGCTCCATATCAGGCAGAACCTCCTGCGCTATCGTGAAAATAGCCGGGTCAGAGATTATAAGCGCATCCGGGTGAACCTTTTGACCGAGCTCCTTAAAATATTCCCTCGCACCATCTAAGTCCCTGTTATGCGCAAGAATATTGGCTGTGACATACACCTTCACATTGTGTTCGTGTGCAAATTTTACACCCTCTGCCATCTCATCTATCGTAAAATTCTTTGCCTTTGCCCTGAGTCCGAAGGCTTCACCTCCGATATACACAGCAT
>JBNMKO010000140.1:0-6581 GCA_050874385.1 Eubacteriales bacterium | reverse complement strand
TGCTTGGAAGCGGGTGGCCCTCTAACCGTACATACAAGTGGAAGGACACAAGAAAGCTTATGGAATACGGCATCAACAATTTTTTTGAGAGAACAGTATTTTCGACCATTGAGGAGTATAAGAATGTCGAGGTTTCGGACGGAATTGGAGACAGCACAGGAAGCAGGATAGACGGACAGCTTGCGATGCTTTTGTGTGATACGGATGATGTGAAGGTGGTATATGAGCTTGAGGACAGCATAGTTGCCCCGGTAAATGTGGGGGATGTGCTCGGGAAAGCGATAATATATATAAACGGGGAGCGCATAGCGACATTTGACATAACGGCGACGGACAGCGTGGAAAAGGTAAATTACAGATGGTTTCTTCAAAAACTCCTGGATATTATTGCGCTGTGATTTAACCAAATCAAGCAAGTAGCGAAGCGGATTGCGAGTATCCGATTGATGAGTTTGTGGGTGCTATTTGTGTAAATATTTACATATTGTTTGAAAAAATGTCAAATAAATTAATATATGTCACGAATTGAAAATTTATGCTTGATAATTTGCGCCTTTCGTACTACAATAACATTTGGTGTAAATTGAATAAATTTTCCAAAATACGTTTATGGAGGGCTGAAAAATGAGCAACACAGCACAGGTATCAGCAAGCAAAAGAATTGAAGCACTGCTTGATGATAACAGTTTTGTTGAAATCGGTGGGCTTGTAACAGCGAGAAATACTGATTTTAACTTGGGCGACAACGCAACACCTGCCGATGGCGTTATCACAGGTTATGGCGTTATCAATGGAAGTCTTGTGTATGTATACAGCCAGGATGCTACCGTACTCGGTGGTTCAATAGGTGAGATGCATGCCAAGAAGATTGCTAATCTTTATGATTTAGCACTTAAAATGGGAGCACCGGTTATCGGTCTTGTAGATTGTGCCGGATTAAGATTACAGGAGGCAACAGATGCACTCAATGGCTTTGGTCAGATTTATGCAAAGCAGGTTGAGGCTTCAGGCGTTATTCCTCAGATTACAGCTATCTTCGGTACATGCGGCGGCGGTATGGCAGTAGTTCCTACTCTTACAGATTTCACATTCATGGAAGAGAAGTCTGCTAAGCTTTTTGTCAACAGCCCAAATGCACTTGACGGCAACTACACATCCAAGCTTGACACAGCTTCCGCTAAGTTCCAGAGCGAGGAGGCAGGCATTGTCGATGTTACAGGTGATGAGGCAGCTGTACTTGAGCAGATTAGACAGTTAGTTTCACTTCTTCCTGCCAACAACGAGGATGTTGCTGAGGACGAGTGCACAGATGACCTTAACAGAGTGAGCGAGACAATCGCAAATGCAGTAGGTGACACATCAATCGCACTTGCTGACCTTGCAGATAACAATGTGTTCTTCGAGGTTAAGAGAAACTACGCTAAGGATATGGTGACAGGTTTCATTAAGCTCAACGGTCTTACAGTAGGTGCAGTGGCTAACAGAACAGTTGTATATGATGATGAGATGAAGGAGACAGCTAAGTTTGACGCAGTATTATCTCCTGAGGGCTGTGAGAAGGCAGCAGAGTTCGTAAACTTCTGTGACTCCTTTAACATTCCTGTTCTCACACTCACAAATGTCAAGGGCTACAGGGCTACAGTATGTGCAGAGAAGCGCATCGCAAAGGCAGCAGCAAAGCTTACATACGCATTCGCAAATGCGACAGTTCCTAAGGTTAATGTTGTTATCGGTGAGGCATTTGGAAGCGCTTACGTTGCAATGAACTCCAAGTCAATCGGTGCTGACATTACATTTGCATGGGACAGCGCAAGCATCGGCATGATGGATGCCAACATGGCAGCAAAGATTATGTATGCTGATAAGCCTGAGGTTATTTCCGAGAAGGCTTCTGAGTATGCAGCACTTCAGACAAGCGCAGTAGCAGCAGCTAAGAGAGGTTATGTTGATTCAATCATCGAGCCTGCTGACACAAGAAAATATGTCATTGGTGCATTTGAGATGTTATACAGCAAGAAGGAAGACCGTCCAAGCAAGAAGCATGGTACGGTTTAATACGAGGTGACATGTATGATAATTTGCAGCGCAATTTCAGATGCGGGTATCAATACACTGATTTGTCTCGCCGTTGTGTTCACGGTACTTATTTTTATATCTTTCTTAATAAGCCTTTTCAAGTACATTCCTAAGCTTGAGGCTTTATTTACCAAGAAAGATTCAAAGACAGAGCTTTCAGAGAGCGCAGTTGTTAACACTGTATCACAGATTGAGGTTAAGGAAGAAGTGGAAGAAGAAGACCTTTCAGATGACCTCGAGCTTGTGGCTGTTATCACAGCAGCTATCGCAGCTTCAGCCGGAACTTCGACAGACGGATTTGTAGTCCGCTCAATCAGAAGATCAAATAACAGTAAATGGGCTAACAGAGCCTAATTTAGGAGGATTAACATGAAGAACTATACAATCACAGTAAATGGTAATGTGTATGATGTTACAGTAGAAGAGGGCGGCGCAGGCAGCACTCCTGTTGCAGCTCCAAAGGCAGCACCTAAGGCAGCTCCAAAGGCTGCCGCAGCACCAAAGGCAGCAGCACCAGCCGGTGGCGCAGGCGCAGTTAAGATTACAGCACCAATGCCTGGCAAGATTGTTGCAGTTAAGGCTAACGCCGGCGCAGCAGTTAAGAAGGGACAGGTTATCCTTGTTCTTGAGGCAATGAAGATGGAGAACGACGTAGTCGCTCCTCAGGATGGAACACTTGCAAGCGTTGACGTTGCAACAGGTGCTTCCGTAGAGGCTGGTTCCGTATTAGCTACAATGAACTAATAAACAAAACCACGGAGAGGAATAAAGATGGAAATCATTTCACAAACATTAGTCAACCTGCTTAACCAGACAGGATTTATGACATTGTCCTACAAGAACTTTATAATGGTTATAGTGGCATTGTTCTTCCTTTATCTGGCAGTTAAGAAGGGTTATGAGCCGCTTCTCCTTGTCCCGATTTCATTTGGTATGCTCCTTGTCAACCTTTTCCCTGACATTATGATGACAGTTGAAGAGGCAAAGGCTTCCGGAAGTCAGGCAGCAGGTCTTTTACATTATTTTTATTTACTTGACGAGTGGAGCATCCTCCCATCACTTATTTTCATGGGTGTAGGTGCAATGACCGATTTCGGTCCACTCATTGCAAATCCTAAGAGCTTCCTCTTAGGTGCAGCCGCACAGTGTGGTATTTTCAGTGCATATTTCCTTGCTATTATCCTTGGATTCAATGGTAAGGCAGCCGCAGCTATCTCCATCATCGGTGGTGCTGACGGCCCTACATCCATTTTCCTTGCAGGTAAGCTTGGACAGACAGAGCTTATGGGACCTATCGCAGTAGCAGCATATTCCTATATGTCTCTCGTGCCTATCATTCAGCCACCTATCATGAAGCTTCTTACAACAGAGAAGGAGCGTAAGATTAAGATGGAGCAGCTTCGTCCTGTATCAAAGCTTGAGAAGATTCTCTTCCCAATCGTTGTTACAATCGTAGTTGTACTTATTCTTCCTTCAACAGCACCTCTTATCGGTATGCTTATGCTCGGTAACCTCTTCAAGGAGAGCGGTGTTGTTAAGCAGCTCGCTGAGACAGCTTCCAACGCACTTATGTACATCGTAGTTATCATCCTTGGTACATCCGTAGGTGCTACTACAAGTGCTGAGGCATTCTTAAAGGCTGATACACTTAAGATTGTTGTACTCGGTCTTGTTGCATTCGCCGTAGGTACAGCAGCAGGTGTATTGTTCGGTAAGCTTATGTGTATTGCGACAAAGGGTAAGGTTAACCCACTCATCGGTTCAGCAGGTGTATCTGCCGTGCCAATGGCTGCCAGAGTTTCACAGAAGGTTGGAGCAGAGGCTGACCCAACTAACTTCTTGCTCATGCACGCTATGGGTCCTAATGTTGCAGGTGTTATCGGTACAGCCGTTGTAGCCGGAACATTCATGGCGATATTCGGAGTTTAAGCCCGCTATCAACGCACAGTACAACGGGCTGCTTGCAGGACGGCTAGGCTGTGCGTTAGATACACTCATATGAATGAGCAAGAAGGTTGTGAGACTGGATTGCGAATTTTCGAGGCTTAAACATATTAAGTCGTATTGCGAATTGCTGTTCTTATACGATTAGTTATAAACAATTTCAGGAGGAAAATAAAATGGCAGAAAAGAAACCAGTTCAGATAGTTGAAACTGTTTTGCGTGATGCTCATCAGTCACTTATTGCCACCAGAATGTCTACAGAGCAGATGCTTCCTATCATCGACAAGATGGATAAGGTTGGATACTATGCTGTAGAGTGCTGGGGCGGTGCTACTTTTGATGCATGTTTAAGATTCTTAAAGGAAGACCCATGGATGAGACTTCGTAAGCTCAAGGATGGCTTCAAGAACACAAAGCTTCAGATGTTATTCCGTGGACAGAACATTCTCGGTTATCGTCCTTATGCAGATGACGTTGTAGAGTACTTCGTAAAGAAGTCCGCTGCCAACGGTATCGATGTAATTCGTATTTTTGACTGTCTCAATGATATCCGTAACCTTCAGACAGCAGTTAAGGCTGCCAACTCTGAGGGCGTTGAGGCTCAGGTTGCTCTTTCCTACACATTAGGTGATGCTTATACACTTGATTACTGGAAGGAGATGGCTAAGAAGATTGAGGATATGGGTGCTGACTCTATCTGTATCAAGGATATGGCAGGTCTTTTAGTTCCTTACAAGGCAACAGAGCTTGTACAGGCATTAAAGGCAGGTACATCACTTCCTATCGACCTTCATACACATTACACATCAGGTGTCGCTTCAATGACTTACTTAAAGGCTGTTGAGGCAGGCTGTGACAGAATTGATACAGCTATGTCACCTATGGCTATGGGTACAAGCCAGCCGGCAACAGAGGTTCTCGCTAAGACATTTGAGGGAACTCCTTATGACCCAGGCTTTGACCAGAACCTTCTCGCTGAGATTGCAGCTTATTTTACACCTCTTCGTGAGGAGTGGATTAAGAGCGGTCTTATGAGCACAAAGGTTATGGGCGTTAACATTAAGACACTTCTTTATCAGGTACCGGGCGGTATGCTTTCCAACCTCGTTTCCCAGTTGAAGGAGATGAAGGCTGAGGACAAGTTTACAGAAGTTCTCGAGGAAGTTCCAAGAGTTCGTAAGGACTTTGGTGAACCACCTCTTGTTACACCTTCAAGCCAGATTGTTGGTACACAGGCTGTTCTCAACGTGGTTCTCGGTGAGAGATATAAGACTATGACTAAGGAGTCTAAGGACTTACTTCTTGGTAAGTACGGAAAGACTGTTAAGCCATTCAACAAGGAAGTTCAGAAGAAGGCTATCGAGCTCACAGGCGAGAAGCCAATCACTTGCCGTTTTGCTGATACTCTCAAGCCAGAGCTTGCAAAGCTCGAGTCTGAGATGAAGCAGTACAAGCAGCAGGATGAGGATGTATTGTCATACGCACTCTTCCCACAGGTTGCTACTGAGTTCTTCAAGTACAGAGAGGCACAGCAGACTAAGGTTGACGCTACAGTTGCAAAGGATGGAGCTTACCCTGTTTAATTTTGTATTGAATAATGTGCTGAATATATAGTATTCAGCCAACAAATAAAAGGTCGATTTAGCATCACACTAAATCGACCTTTTTAAATTTACGCTGGCAATGAACCGAAGTTTCTCATTGTTATCACGGCAGTCGCCAATGTCTTATTCCTCCACAAGTGTCCCCATCTTATGAGCATCGTTGTCAATCGTCATGGAGTAGTTGGTGTGGTAAATTACAAATCCCGGTTTTGCCGCAGCCGGCTTCTTGATATGCTTTTTCTGGATGTAGTCCACATCGACCTTGTCCTGCCTGCCTGCCTTGGAGTAGTGGGCGGCGAGCCTTGCAGCCTCCTCAAACGTGTTGTCGGGAAGTTCCTTGTTCTCAGCCTTGACTATGACGTGTGAGCCCGGAATATTTTTTGCGTGGAACCACCAGTCATTGCCTGTGGCAATCTTGAAAGTGAGTTCCTCATTCTGATAATTGTTCTTTCCAACGTACATGTGAAAGCCGTCGCTTGAGATATAGTGGAAAGGCTTGCTCGTGATTTTCTCTTTCTTTCCCTTTGGCCCTTTGCGGTGGATGTAGCCGTACTCAATCATTTCTTCCTTTAACTGAACAAGGTCGTCGTATGAGACTGCAATATCAAGGGAGTTGCTTATGGACTCAAGATGGTCAATCTCCTCCTTGGTCTCGAGCGTCAGCTTGCTGAGTGCCTCGTAGGTGCGCTTTAGCTTATTGTAGCGCTCAAAATATTTTATGCTGTTCTCGCGCGCGGTCAAATCCTCCTGCAAAGGGATTGTTATCATCTCATTTGTGTAGTAGTTGAGCGCCTCAAAGCTCTTTGCACCCTCCGGGATATCATAGCCGTAGGCATTTATGAGCTCGCCGTATACGCGGTACTTTTCGCGCTTCTCGGTGTCGGCAAGCTGCTTTAGCTGTAGGTCATATTTTTTGTTGTTGCGCTCAAGTGCTGTGTTGACAATCTGACGCAAATC
>JBNMKO010000139.1:0-6603 GCA_050874385.1 Eubacteriales bacterium | reverse complement strand
GACATTCCAAATACCATGTCAACCTCGGGAAGCTCCTTTTTAATCTCCTCCTTGTAGCGCTGTGCAAGACAGCCTGTGACTATAAGCTTTTTGCACTTTCCGGTCTCTTTCAGTTTTCCCATCTCAATTATGTTGTTGATGCTCTCCTCCTTTGCATCGCCGATAAATGCGCATGTGTTGACAACGATTACATCTGCTTCGTACTCATTGTCAGTGAGCTCGTAGTGAGCTTCATGGAGCATACCGAGCATCTTCTCCGAATCCACAAGATTTTTGTCACAACCTAATGATACATAAAATACTTTCACGTTCTTCCTCATTTCTATTTTTTATTTTTATAGTAAATTCTTTACCGCCAAATTTCAATATATAAAATTTGCCTTATTTTATGCCACACATAATGCCATACAGTCCACTTAATATGCTGCACATACATTTTCTACAGCCAATTACATAAGCGGAGCAAACAGTCTGAGTATCGCCTTAAATGTCAGTGTTATAAACGAAACCCTCTTAGTTCTCTCCTTCTGTTGAACCTCCTCGCTCTCCTCAAATGTAGCAAAAAAGTCCTTCTTGAGGTCTGCTATGGCAGTCGAGTTGTATATATAAGTTCCGCACTCAAAATGCAGATACAGGCTTCTGTAGTCCATGTTGATTGTTCCGACCACGCCAACCTCGTCATCGCACACATAACACTTTGCATGTATAAATCCCGGCGTATAGTGGTATATGCGCACTCCAGCCTCCATAAGCTGCGGATAATATGACTTTGTGAGCATATACACAATCTTTTTGTCAGGTATTCCCGGCGTTACAATCCTGACATCGACACCCGACTTTGCCGCAAGACACAGCACTTCCATCATCTCGTTGTCTATTATCAGATATGGTGTAAATATATAGACATAGCGGCTCGCGTGTCTTATGATGTTCAGATACACATTCTCTCCGACGCACTCATGGTCTAACGGCGAGTCCGAGAACGGGATTACAACCGCGTCCTTATCCTTTGCATGGTACTCTGGTATCTCAAAATATGGCGCATAGTCCTTATCCGTGTCCTCAATCGAGTTCCACATCTGCAAAAACATAATTACATGATTGCGAACAGCATCTCCCTGCAGGCGGACAGCGGTATCCTTCCAGTGACCGTAAGGGCAGTCAATGTTAAAATATTCATCACACATATTGAAGCCGCCGTTAAAGCTCACCTTGCCGTCGATAACCATAATCTTTCTGTGGTCGCGGTTGTTCATAAAAATGTAGAACACCGGAACAAGAGGATTGAACGCCCTGACCTTTATTCCCTTGGATAAGAGCCTTTTTATAAAGCGGTTATTTACATAGGCGAGGCTTCCGAAATCATCATATATAATTCGCACCTCAACGCCCTCTTTAACCTTCTGTGCAAGGATATCCTCTATCTTTTTAAAAGAAACCGCATCCTCCATCGCAAAGTATTCCATAAAAATATATTTTTCTGCCTTTGAAAGCTCCTCAAGCATCGCATCGTATGCGCTGTCCGTCTGCGGAAAATATGTAACATCTGTATTTTTGTATGCTCCATATCCGCTGTTGCCCGACAGATAATGGCACTGCGATTTTATATCGTCGTTATTCCGACTGAGTTCTTCAAGTATCGCTTCATCTTTCGCCTTATAAATGTCAAAACGCGCATTAATCTCCGAAAATTTGCGGTTCATCTTCTTAGGAACCTTCGACTGTCCGACAAACGCGTACAGAAATACGCCAAAGACAGGAAGCACAAGTATCACGACAGCCCACACAAGCTTATACGCCGGATTGTCACGGTTGACCACTATTCCGAGAACCATAAGTATTCCTATTATCTTGGCAATCAGCGAAAGCTGCACATAGTAATTGCTAAGTCTGTGAAGAATTGAAAACAACCACAGGAACTGGAAAATTATGCTTATCACGACGACAACAGCCCTGCCGAAAATGATATTTAAAAATTTTTTCATGTAATACACCTCTGTCAAATTTCAGCTATGCTTAAATTTCCGGGAAATATTTTATAAAAACAACCCACTGTCAAAAATAATTCCCATATAATTCTTTTTTGAAAAAGCCTTACTCTTCTTGAAATTTTTATAGAGAACTTCAAGATTTTCCTCCGAATGTTCTGTCTCCTTGGAATAGATACGCATCAGTGTTATCTGGGTCTCAAATTTAAATTCTCCATCCCTGTGGCAGTAAGCCGCACCTAACATCTCCTGCATTATAAGCGCCGTGCACGCAAGCTTCACCTTTTCTAAAAGCTTGCCGTCAAACACTGCCGCCAAAAAGTACCTATATATATAATATACAAGCAAGTGCTCATATTCATACTCGCGCTCGTTCACAATTGCTGCATTGTCCCGCACATTCTGCATACCGCCATCCACATAAGCGGAAATCAGTTCAAGTATTCCCTCCCACTCCGGCTTGATATGCTCAAGCCCGTCATAAACCCCTAGCCACTTTTTTAACGTGGCATCCGATTTTTTATAACCGGAATACTTCTCTTTGAGCTTCTCAATTCTTCTGCGGCGGTACTTTTCATCCTTGTATTTTTCTAAAACCTTATCCAGCTCATTGCCCTCAAACTTCTTTTGCAGAGCTGACGCAAAATCGAGAAGCAGTGCTGCCCTGTGTCCGATTTTAAAACTTCTGTCCTGACAGATTGTGTATGCAATCTCCCTCGCCTGACAAAGGCTGTAGTACAGCATCGCATCTATATCGTTATACTGAGAAATTTTCTCATCATTCTCCGATACGGAAAAACCTATCGGCTCGGTTCGTTTCATTATAAGCTCAACCGCAACCGGACATGACAGCGAAATCCCTATCTCCCTTGTATTTCCAAACTCAGTTATATGCCTTGGAAAATTCGTACATGTCTCACAGAGCTTATCCTCCCCAAGCTCGGCATAGATATCGCACAGATTTTTCTCATTTAAAAACGGACATCTTCCATGCTCCTGCAATATAAATCTGTCCTCTATCGGATAATCCACCAGCATACTTCTCAGTCTGTCGCCAAATTCGCCCTCGACGCTCTTGTAATATGCACTTGACTTCTTGTCTACATCGACCTCCCACCCCGCACAGCAGGTATCAATGCACTCTCCTCCTATGCACGAAAAATCCTTGTAGTATTCAGGTACTCTTATTTTCATAATTCTCCTCAACTGCCCATAATTTTTTGCAAAAAAGAGCACCAAAATGAAACCATTCTGGTGCTCTTATTGATTCATATACTGTTATAGATACCAATTAAATGCACTGTTATAATAATTGTTATACATTCCGTTAGCACCGTATGATGTCATGGAATTGCTTGCATTCTCCGCTGCGCTGCTGATATCGGATGCTCTCACAAATGTCTGATATGCCATCGAGTTCGAGCCGTTGAACAGCTTCTTTACATCGGCGATATCCGCCTTGCTAAACGTATCCTCATCCATGCTGAGTGTCTTGTCATTGTTCACTGTGATACCAATCTTTTCAAGCGAACTCTTGTAGGCATTCATCTGGTTTGTCATAAACGACACCTTGCCCGTAACCTTAGAGTTGGTTGTGTCACCAGCCTCATCGAGAAGCGCGTTGTAATCTTTTATGTAGTTCTTGACTGCGGATGTGATGTCACTCGTAACCTTATCAGCCTTCTTAAAAAGCCCCTTGCTGCTTGTATCAGTGAGCTTACTTGCTGAACTGTAAAGGTCATCTGCTGCTTCCTTAACCTCGGTAAGTTCCTTCTTCTGAGCTACTGTATTCTTATTTACATTCGTCTTGGATGTAGAAGTTGTCTTATTCGATGAATCAACCTTATTATAATAAGAACTTACAAGCTTTTTATATGCTCCGCTCTTGATTGTGGAATATTCCGATAATGAGGAATACAGACCACTCGTAAACGAATTGCTGGTTGAGCTATTGCCAAAACTGCTAAAAAGCGTATTAATCGATAACGACATAATATGCACTCCTTTCTATAATAATAACTATATTCTCTAAGGGATAGTTATAAAACCCCTTATTCTTACTTTAAGAATATACTTTATTTTCCTTTTTGTCAATATATCAGCAAGATTAGTTACAAACTTTTTACCTGAAAAACATCATTACAAGCACTAAGATACCAAGAACAATTCTGTACCATCCGAACACGGTAAAATCATGCTTCTTTATGTATCCCATAAGGAACTTGATTGCAATGATAGATACCACAAAAGCTACAACCATTCCAAGCACAAGTGCCGTGGCCTCCGCTGCCGTAAACGCAAAACCAAACTTTACAAGCTTTAAAAGACTTGCTCCAAACATTACCGGTATGGCAAGATAAAACGTAAACTCTGCTGCCGCTGTTCTTCCGACACCTATAATCATTGCTCCGACAATGGTTGCTCCCGAGCGTGATGTTCCCGGAATAAGTGCGAGCACCTGAAAAATTCCTATGAGTGCAGCCGTCTTAAATGTAATTTCACCGATATCGTTTATCTTAAATTTCTTGCCCTTGTGAAGCTTCTCAACGATAATAAACGCGATACCATATACAATGAGCATCACCGCAACTGTCGGCGCATTGTAAAAAAGCTCATCAAGCTTGTCGTTGAGAGGCAGACCGATAATTGCAGCCGGAAGGCTCGCAACAAGTATCTTGCACCACAGGATAAGCTTATCCTTGTTCCATGCAAGCTTATGTGAATTGTCGGCTTTCTCCACGCGATCAATCGGCAGAAGCTTTTTAAAGTAAATCACAACAACAGCCATAATCGCGCCGAGCTGTACCAGAACATCAAACATTTCCTTGAAAGCATCACTCATGTTAAGCTTCATAAACTCATCAACAAGAATGAGATGTCCCGTGCTGCTTATCGGAAGCCATTCCGTGATCCCCTCAACTATACCAAGTATTATAACTTTTAAATATTCAATCCATTCCATAATATATGTGTACTCCTCCGTTTTACTCAAAAAATAAAGGACTGTCACACTAAAAGCGAAACATTAAGTATAACAGTCCTTCAATATTTTACTAATCTTCCTCTCCGTTGTCTTCGCTGACAATCTTAATCTTCGACTCGTAAAGCTCCTCGATGGCGATTGACAAAGGCTTGTCAACTGACTTGACCTTAACAAGAGGTTCGTCACCTGCGATAAGCTGTCTTGCTCTCTTTGCTGTGGCAAGCACGATTGAATAACGGCTCTGTACGATTGGCTGCTCGCCCGGCTCAACATCGCTGTTAACAACTTCCATTAAATCTGTATAAGATGGATGTAACATTGTAATTCTCCTTCCATGATGGATTTTCGTTCACATATTTCAATAAAATAATGCCAGATTTCTAATTTCTATACAACATTTATCCAACATTACGAAATATTGCCATAACTGTTATTATGTCTTGTTTTTTTAATTTTGTCAATAGTTATTCTATATTCTGTATCTGTTCGCGAACCTTTTCAATCTCTGTTTTGAGGGTTATGGCACAGTCCGTAATCTTCAAATCGCTCGCCTTTGAGAGAATAGTGTTCGCCTCACGGTTCATCTCCTGCGCAATAAAGTCAAGCTTTCTTCCGACGCTTCCGCCCTCTAAAAGTGTAACTTTTGTGCTCTCGATATGACTTCTCAAACGCACAGTCTCCTCGTCAACACAAATCTTATCCGCAAATATTGTGACCTCCGTAGCAATCCTTCCCTCATCAACCGATGTGTCCGAGAGAAGCTCTTTTACCTTATCCTCAAGCCTTTTTCTGTACTCATCGACCACCTGCGGACTTCTCTGCTCTATAAAATCCACCAGCTCAAGCATCCTGTCAAGCTTCTCAACAAGGTCATCTTTTAACCTCTCACCCTCTACAATTCTCGTGTCGACAAATCTGCGGCAGGTCTCATCAACCGCGCGCTCCAAAAGATGCCATACCGTCTCCTCATCACCCTCCTGGTCTTCCATGGTGATAACCTCAGGCATCTTCGCAAGCGTCGAAACCTTGACATCATTATCTATGCCAAACTGCTCGGACATATACTTAAAAATACTCATGTACTCCCCGGCGAGGTCTTCATTGTAATGCAGGCATACCTTATCCTCGGAGAAATCTTCGTATGTAATAAAAACGTCGACCTTACCTCTGCTGATATATTTTTTAAGGATATTTCTTATTCCTGCCTCATAAAAATTCAATTTCTTAGGCATCTTAATGCCAGTCTCAAGATATCTGTGATTGACCGACTTCATCTCCACAGTAATCTTGTGGTCATCGTCGGTAACTTCAAATCTGCCAAATCCCGTCATGCTCTTAATCATCGGATTTCCTCCATATTTCTATAAGCTAACCATTCAGTTAAATGCATACTTTTAAAAAATTATACCATATTTATTCAAAATATGCTACAATTATAATATATTTTTATAACATTCAAAACCACTATAAAGAAAGTCGAGGAATAAAAATGGCATTTGATGGATTTGTAGTCGCAGCGCTTGTAAAAGAAATGAATGACAAGCTGCTCGGCGGACGTTTATATAAGATAGCCCAGCCCGAGGAGGATGAGCTTTTTATCACAATCAAGAACAACAAGGAACAGTACAGGCT
>JBNMKO010000138.1:0-6637 GCA_050874385.1 Eubacteriales bacterium | reverse complement strand
TAGGTGTTCCAAAGGTAGCACTTGTAAAGTCGGTTACGGATGCTTTTTCCGATGAAGATATATACGCATTTGCGGCGGCGGTTGAGAAATATTCGGAGCATCCGCTTGGAAAGGCGATTGTAAATTGCTATAAGGCTGACAAAAAGACATTGCCTGTGGCAGAGAATTTTCAGATGCTTCCGGGATGCGGCGTGAAGGCGCAGGTTAATGGAAAAACCGTTTTTGCAGGAAACGAAAAGCTTATGGATAATGCCGGGATAGCTGTGGGAAAGTCGGTGACAGACCTTATTGAGAAGCAGAGAGGAAAAGGCTGTACCGTGACCATTGTTGCCATAGACGGCAAGGTGGCAGGATTTATCGCTTTGTCAGACTCGCTTAGGGCTGAGAGCAAGCACATGGTAGGGCAGCTTATAGGACTTGATGTCAGCCCGGTGCTTTTGACCGGTGACAATGAGGCGGCAGCGGCACAGATTGCAGGCGAGGTAGGAATTAGGGACGTTCATGCAAATTGTCTGCCGAAGGATAAGCTCAGATTTATTGACGAGTATCAGGGCAAGGATGAGCCTGTATGCATGGTGGGCGACGGAGTGAACGATGCGCCCGCACTAAAGAAAGCTATGGTCGGAATTGCCATGGGCGGGGTGGGAAGTGACATAGCCGTCGATGCCGCGGACATAGCACTTGTGGATGACGATGTGAAGGAGCTTCCGCATCTTTTTGCACTGTCAAAGAAGATGATGAGAAAGATTAAGTTCAACCTGTCCTTTTCGATGTTGCTCAATTTTGTCGCAATAGTCCTTGCCATAACCGGAATATTAAACCCTGTTGTGGGCGCGCTCGTACATAACTGTGGGTCGGTGTTCGTTATTGTCAATTCGGCATTTTTGCTGACGTATTCATATAAGAACCACTGATGATAATATATGATGTGAAAATTAGTACTTTTATTTTTTGATTTAATAACGGTGAGACCGTGACGTGGTGATTAAATGATTTTATCAATGTTGTCAAACTATTAAAATATAAATGAGCAAATTTAAAATACTACACAAATTTATTTGCTATATAAAGATATTTTTCTTGAAATCTATTTTGAATTTGAACAAATATCATCTATTTTTGTGCAGTTTTTCATAAGTGCGCATTTATAGTTATTAAAAATATTATTCAGGAGGTATCAAAAATGGTTGTAAAAATAATTGGATTGATAATAGGAATTTTAATAGCGGCATTTGGAGGATATTATTTTTCAAAGGAAAAGGATGATGCCGAGTCAAGAAAAATATATGGAATTATTATAGCGGTTGGGGCGGTTGTTGCTGTTGCATGTATAATATTTTTACTGGTTTGATTGCGTGACGTGGTAAATTTTTAATAAAATATGGCGTGTGAAAGATGAATAGCTTATTTTTCACACGCTTTTTTATTTTTGCAATTAATTAACAGACAACTGATTATAAAATTATTTTGCAGCTAGCTGTTTTTTGAATATGGTTCTGAATATAAGTCTCACAAGTGGTCCTACAAAAAATATTTGCAGGCACAGAGCGACAGGAAAGCACAGAAATGCGAGCTGTATCCAGTTGGTGAACCAGCCGTGAGCGCCGTTGTGCAAAAATGTTGCGATGAGCGTGATAGTCGGGACTGTCAGGCATACCGTAAAACACTGAATTGCCAGTATGATAAATATAGGCTTGTCAGCTCCGGGTGTGACTATTCTAAATGCAAGTTTTTGCGCGGCTTTTGTGATGACAAAAAAGATAAGGCAGAACACTATGACGTATTCGAGCCACATCTCTTTTATGGCAAGCAGTAACACCTGCGGCGTGAGACCGCCCATTTTTAGGGCTATGGTGTAGCAGGTCATGCAAAAGACCATACAGAAAACCATGATTAATGTGAAAATGATACTTTGGAATTTTGTTTTTGGCATGATAAGCCTCCTTTGTCTATTTTTGCACAAAAAAAGACACTAAAGAGGTTCCCGCCATCAGACATAAGCAGGAACGATATTTAGTGTCGTGTGATTGTATTTATTTGTGCTCGGAATATGATAGCACATTCACGAAAAAAATGTAAGTGAAAAATTTGTATAAACAGCAGAAAAAGTAATTCAGTTAATCTAATATTAGCAATCCGTTTCGCTACTTGCTTATAACATCATTTGTTGCTAATGCAGCATATAAGAAAGGGCTTTTACACTTTTTTATACAAGCAAGTCTCCAACATTTATTGCTCCACGCAATAGAAGGGTGGATTTTTTTGATAGTATTAAAACGAAAATCTATGGGCTTATGAAATCACAATTTCTATGCTGTCACTGTCCGTCGGAACACTTATCCTTATCCGGTAAAGGCTGTGCTTCCAGCACTGCATAAGTCTTGCATCTGTAATCGGCAGCTCCTCAATCTGCACCTTGCAATCGGAGCGGTCAGAAGAAAATGACAGGCTTCCGAGTTCGCCGATAAGCAGCATATTTGGTGTATCGTCTGACAGGGTTGGTTTTTCGTAGGTGATGAAATTGAGTATCACAGGATGGCTGGTATCGTCATCAAAAGTCCAGCTATCATTAAGTTTTAGTCCTAAATCGGAGAGGACTATGTTTCTTTTGTAATTCTTGATATGTGCGTCGGCTGGGTAAGCTTTTGCTATATCCATCGAGATTTTTCCGCCGTCCTCGGTGAAATTTTGGGAGACATCGGTGGCTTTGTAGTCGGCTCCGTTCATCTGCATAATGCCGTTTATGGTAGGCAGATTGTGATAGTCGGACTGCATTGTCCATATTTCGTAGCGCTGTGGTGAGAAGGTCTTTTTTGTGTAGCTCTCAACTCCGATATCGACGAGGAGAGGACTGCCATTTTTGTACAGCGTGACACTTCCTGTGTCGTTGTGGTTGTGGCTGTCGTTGTTGTCACCGCATTTGGCGGCGGCGGTGTAGGTATCGTTTCTTGCAATCCACAGACCGACGCTTGAGTAAAATACATGTGGGTGAAAAATAGGCGCATCCGTGTCCTCGGCGAGGATGTCTTTTCGCGTGAATACCTCCTGTAGACGGTAGTAGAGATTGTTTTCCTCCGGCTGGAATTTTTCAGGGTTCCGCTTGTAATCGAGCGCGGCAAATTCTGCAAGGTTGCTTAGTCCGCATGCCTTTCCGAACAGGTACTCGCGCACTCCAGCGCGTCCGGCGACAGGGGAGCAGTCCGCAAAATTGATGTAATATTTGTCGTCCACATGAACATTTAATATGTAGAGAGCCATGTTCTTAATCTTTTCGTCGTCCCAGAGTGAGTTAAAATATCCATCAGTTATGCGGCAGAGAATGTCGATGGTTTGGTAAAGGCACAGTCCGGCATGTCGATAGTACTGCGCGCCTTCATCGCAGCAGCCGTCCTCGCCGTAGTCCTTTAGGAAGAAATCTGTGCTCGCACAGGCTTTTCTGAACACTTTATGCCTTGTATTTTCTGAAAAAGGGAGTAAAAATGCGGATAAAAGGACATTCTGTGTACACCATATTGTCCAATTGCACATTTCTTCCTTGCCTTTTCCCATCCACCAGAAATGTTTGGTGGTATAAGGAATGATAACACGCTTTTTGACCTCCTCGGTGATGCGCGAGCATATAAAAGGGCTGATTTGGTCGAGCTCATCCTTCAAAAGATAGTAGACAACGGCGAGCACAGATGCCGCCTCGCATGAGAACAGCTCAATAACAGGGTTGGAGGTGTCAGGAAGGATAAGCTGTGGCGAATTTCTCACATAGGAGTTGTGCGCCGGGAGCTGCCATGCGGTCTCGTCGCATATCGCAAAGATACCATTTATGATATCATCCATAAAGCGTCCCGAGTGTTCCGCGCACTCAGCGAGCACAAGCGCGTCGAGGGCTTTTCTCTTTATAAAAAGCTTGTCCTCGTAGTGGACTCTGTTTCCGGTTCTTGAAAATTCGCAAAAATCTGTGGCTTTAAGATAAGGGTAGTCAAACCCAAGAAAAGCTTCGCCGCGTTTAATAAGCTCTGTGCGTGTCTCCTCGTCAAGCCCATCCCAAGCCTCGCGCTCGCAGCCCTTAGGGTACGGCGCAAACTTGGAAAATGCGTGTCCGTCATTCAAAAAAAGTTCTCCTATTTCCTTAAACATCTTGAAATCCTCCTAAATTTTTAAATTATTTTTGGTATTAATTTATATAATTTCAATAAGTAGTTGTTTGATTTTATTAATATTTCAAACAGGATGCTTTGCAATATTAATAATTCTCATGGCGAACTAATGTGTTTAGTGGTTAATCTATTTTTTGATTAATGTACTCCTTTGGTGAGATTCCCTCCTTCTTTTTGAACACTTTGCTAAAGTAGAAGGAGCTCTCAAATCCGAGCTTGTCTGATATCTCATATATCTTCATGGAGCCGTCCGACATAAGGCGTTTTGCCTCGTTTATTTTACAGTTTGTCACATACTCGTTAAAGCCTAGGTCGTTGTGTTTTTTGAATAGCTGGCTTAGATAGTTTGGTGTTATGTTGAAGCTGTAGGCGACATCGTTTAGTGTGAGTTTGTCGCAAATGTGCTCTGATATATAGCGCTTTACGAGGTTTACCGTGTGGTTGGTGTGGCTGCTTTTGCGGCTTGCAAAGTAATCACAAAGCTTGCTTTTGAATATGTCAAGCCACGCGATAATCTGTTCCATGGAATGTCTGTGGTATATGGAGCGGTAGCCGTCAGGGTAGTCTAAAAATAGTTCGGCGACAGTCTGTTCGCCGCCAGGAAGTGACGAGATTGCCATGTACAAAATGCTGCAAGCCGCGTCGAGAGCCTGAAAATTTCGCTGAGGGTATTGGCTGAACATCTCCGTCAATTCGTCGATTGTCTGTGAGAGAACTTCCTCGTCGAACTCCTCAAATGCCTTCTGTAGCTGCTCCCTGAATATGGACAGGTTAAAAATCCTGTGGTTGAAATCAATGGTCTGGCACTCGTCTATAGACAGGAAAGAGTGTTCATCGTCTATAAATGAGTACGCCTGCCTTGCATACTGGTATGATTCGGACAATTCCATAGGATTTGTGATGACTGAGCCTATGCCGGCTTTCATAATTATATTGTAGTATTTTCTAAGAGAAGCCTGCATTTCGCCGAGCACTTCGACTATTTTGGCTGTGTCGGGCGTGTTGCCGTTTTCTGTCTGCTTTAGACTGACTATCACGGCACAGTGATTTACATCGAGCGGAATGACCTTTGCCGGAAAATATTTCACTATCAGCTCATGCAACAGGTTAAAGGCACTTGTGAAAAGCGAGAGCTGTTTTTCTTTTGACAGATTGTTGTTCGTATGGTCAAAAAATTCTATGTACACGCACTGGTACGCATCCGCATTAAACTTTATGCCGAGGTAGTCGCTTTGGAGCTTAAACTGTTCAGGGTTGTCGAACATGTTCTGCAAAAGGCGTATGTAGAATTTTTCGTCGTAGTGAAGCTGTTCTGTGTCCGCCTGCACTGTCGGTGTGGTCTGTTCCTTTTGTTTTTGGGGTATTTTTTCTATGGCTCTTTTTATTGCCTCGTCGAGAACGGCAGGGGTTAACTCTAACTTAATAAGATAGTCGGAAGCCTGATAAGTTATAGCCTCCTTTGCCATGGAAAATTCCTCGTAGCTTGTGAGAAAAATGAACACCGGCTTGTGATAGCCGAAGCGCTCGCAGCATACTTTTATCAGCTCAAGTCCCGACATTATCGGCATCTTTATGTCGCAGATGACGATATCGGGCGAGGAAGTCTCGATTATCTCAAGAGCCGCCTTGCCATTTGCCGCCACGCCGCATATTTCAAGCCCTAGAGCCTGGCAGTTCAGCATCGATTTTATGCCGACCTGAACAAGCGGTTCGTCGTCGACAATCAATATTTTATACATGTATAAACCTCCAATTATTTCTTTATGTCATTTTGTTGAGAAACTTTGGATTGTAATTTATAGTTTCGCAACTATACATCAGTGAGTGACAAATTTTATTTTTGACATTCACATTATATTGTAAAGCATTGCAAATTTCAGTTTTTCCGCTCTGGTATGCGCACAATCATTCTTGTATATTTGCCCGGTTCGCTCTCGATAAATATTCCGTACTGTTCGCCAAACTCATATTTTATGCGCTTATTGATATTCATAAGCCCGATTTCCCTGAAAAACTGCGATTTGTCGCTTGCGCCTTCCGAGAATATTTTCTCAATCTGTTCGGCGCTCATGCCTATGCCGTCGTCCTCGACGCACACGCTTATATCGGATGAGCTCTCGCGGGCGACATGTATTGTTATATGCCCGGTGGACTGTTTTGGCTCTATGCCGTGGAAAATCGCATTTTCGACGAGCGGCTGCAATGTGAACTTGTTTATAAGGCAGTCGCACAGACCATCGTCATCGACAATGACTTCCATCTTGATTGTGCCGCCGTAGCGGTATTGCTGTATTGTAAAGTAGTCGTTTATCAGCGACAGCTCATCGCGTATCGGGATGAGGTCGCGAGTACCCTTTGATATGCTCCGCAAGAGCCTTGAGAGGGCGGTTGTCATCTCAGATATGCCGTCAGCGCCCTGTGTGACAGCCATCCATTTGATGGAGTTGAGCGTGTTGTATATAAAATGAGGGTTTATCTGGCTTTGG
>JBNMKO010000137.1:0-6692 GCA_050874385.1 Eubacteriales bacterium | reverse complement strand
CAGCCAAGAAGCTTGGCGAGGAGATTGCGGTATTCAAGGTTAACTAAGGCTGCATAAGAAATATATAATAGGAAAATATCCATCGTGACATAAGCTTGTCTCGGTGGGTATTTTCTTTTTGTATACCTATTGACAAAATGTAAGATTGCTCTATAATCATACCGTAAAACTTGGATATTGAGAACTTTTTATTACTATTTAAGCCACTGAAAAACGGTGGCATGGGGATTGTTATGGGTAACAAAAGTAAAAGATACGAGATAGATATGTGCAACGGCACACTTCTTGACAAGCTGATATCGTTCTCGCTTCCGCTTATGCTGTCGGGAATACTGCAGCTTATGTTCAACGCAGTTGACATAATCGTGGTGGGAAATTTCAGCGGAAATCAGGCGCTTGCGGCGGTTGGCTCGACAACATCGCTGATTAATTTGTTCATAAATCTTTTTATTGGAATTTCTCTCGGTGCAAATGTGCTAGCGGCAAGATTTTATGCGGCGGGAAAGGACAAGGAGATGTCCGAGACGGTGCACAGTGCTATGGCGATGGCTCTTATAAGCGGTGTTGTGATGGTGTTTGTGGGGCTTATATTTTCGCGTGGGGCGCTTGAGCTTATGGACACGCCGGACGATGTGATAGACCAGTCGGCATTGTATATGAAAATATATTTTGTCGGAATGCCGTTTTTTATGATGTACAACTATGGCGCGTCGATACTGAGGGCGGTTGGCGACACGAAAAGACCGCTGTTTTTTCTCGTGGTGGCAGGCTTGGTAAATGCGGGGCTTAACATGTTCCTCGTCATAGTGTTCAAGCTTGGCGTTGCAGGAGTTGCAATAGCGACTGTTGTGTCACAGATGATATCATGTGTGCTAGTCATAATCTGCCTTTACAAGACGGAGGGAAGTTATCAGTTCAGATTTTCAAAGCTAAGGCTTAGATGGGTGTATATCAAGCAGATATGTCAAGTTGGAATACCGGCGGGAATACAGAGCATGGTAATCAACTTCTCGAATGTACTATTGCAGTCGTCGGTAAATTCCTTCGGTTCGATATCAATGGCAGGCTACACGGCGGCGAACAACATATTCGGATTTTTGTTTGCGTCGATTAACTCGGTGACACAGGCGTGCATGAGCTTTACGAGCCAGAACTTCGGAGTTGGAAATTACAAGCGAATGACGAAAGTGCTTTTAGAGTGCATAGGTTTGTCGATGGTTGTCTCGCTCACGCTTGGATGCAGCGCGTATTTCTTTGGAAACAAGATTTTGTGGATATACACGGACGATGCGGCGGTTGTCAAGGCAGGCATGGAGGTGTTAAAATACACCACGGTTACATATTTTTTGTGCGGAATAATGGACTTGCTGCCGGGAGCACTAAGGGGCATGGGCTATTCGACTGTGCCGATGATACTGTCGGTAATTGGAACGGTTGGGACGAGAATACTGTGGATATATGGCGTGTTCCCAAGCCACAGGTCGATTGATGTGCTGTTCATATCCTACCCGGCATCATGGTTTGTCACGATAGTATTTCAGGTTGTGTGCTATTTTATAGTGAGAAAGAAGATTTTGGGGCAAAGGAGCGATGGCAGTGTGCAAAAAGGAACACATTAATTTATTTTGTGGAAAAAATGTGAGATTTGAGTTATAATCCCAAATGGTTGTTTATGATGCGAAAGTACTCTACGTTGATAATTTTAGCCAAATCAAGTAAGTACCCTGTTTCAATTGCATGCAATAGCTTCAAGTGCATGCAATAGCTTCTATTGCATGGAATAAGCAGTGGGTGGGAATGGTTTCGCGTTAAACTAAATAGTAAAAATGAGGAGGAACGTGTATGGAAAACACAGAATACAAGTACAATGACATGACGGAACGCTACAAGAAAATGAACAGGTTCTATATTATATCCACGATTGTAATAGGCGTTGTCTTTTTCATGTACCTTTTTCTCAAGCTGCTTGTAAGTGATATATCAAGGTCAACCGTGTATGGAAACATGGCACTCATGGTTATCTGCACAATAGCCAACACAGTGGTTTTTGAGAAACATAAGGACACTAAGCTTTTAAAAATATTTGCAACTTATGAGGTTGGAATAGTATATCTTTTGGTCGGATTGCAGACCGATGCCACATTTATAAATTACGGAATTATTGCGATATCACTTTTGCAGATACCGTACTATGACAAGAATGGTATGAGAAAGACCACTATAGGAATGGCGATTTTGTATATCATTGTGACGGTTGCGCAGATACGCAAGGGAATAATTCCGATGGATATCGACCATCTTTGTGGAATTATACTCGTACTGTTTATCGGTATATGTATTTTAAATGTAGGAAAGATAATTATATTGTTCAATGATGATGCTATGGGAGCGACAAAGGCAGAGCAGGATAGCGCAAATAAGCTTATTGACAAGATGATGGAGACATCAAAGGTTATCAATGACGATACAACAAAGAGCGATGAGCTTATGAACGAGCTTTTGTCGAGCACACAGAATGTCGCTGGAAGCATGAAGGATATAAAGGCGGCGACTAACAATACAGCCATGAGTATTCAGGAACAGAGCAACATGACCTCATTAATCAACGATGCCATATCACAGACAAGTCAGGCATCCGAGAGAATGGTTGAGATAGCTAACAGTTCAAATGACAGCGTACACGAGAATATGCTGCTCATGGATGAGCTCAAAGCGCAGTCGGCACATATTGCGGAGACAAACGAGGCAGTAAGAGAGTCAATGCAGAAGTTGCAGAGCAGAGCGAAGGAAGTTGAGAGCATTGCGGGAATGATTCTCAGCATATCGAGCCAGACAAACCTTCTCGCACTCAATGCGTCAATAGAGAGTGCCCGTGCGGGTGATGCCGGAAGGGGCTTTGCGGTGGTGGCAGACCAGATAAGGCAGCTTGCCGATGAGACAAAGAAGTCGACGGAGGACATCACCAAGATTGCAAATGAGTTAAATTCCAACGCAGATGAGGTTGTCGGGTCAGTTCAGAGCACAATCGAAGCAGCAGGTATACAGCGCGATAAGATTGAGACGGCGGGAAAATCGTTCAAGGTGCTCAATGAAAATATGGAAAATCTGATTGGTCATGTGGACGATGTAAATAAGCACGTCAATGGACTTTCGGAGTCAAACAACAAGATTGTCGAGAACATTTCACAGCTTTCCGCAGTAACCGAGGAAGTCACTGTAAATGCGGAGCAGATTTACGAGCTCAGTGAGAAGAACCTCGGATTTGTGCAGCAGGTAAAGCAGGCTGTGAACCATATCAAAAAGACATCGGACGCATCAGAGGCATTTATCAGGCAGTAATTCTTTAACAGAACTAAGAAAGGTGGTTTGAGGGCAGTTTTTTTGCTCGCGAGCAGGCTCGTGGGCTTTTATGCCTAAAATTTCTATGACGAAGGATATGACACAGGGCTCACCGATGAAGCTGATTGTCGGTTTTGCACTTCCGCTGCTGTTTGGATTTTTGTTCCAGCAGTTTTATAATCTGGTTGATACGGTTATTGTAGGACGTTTTCTGGGCGTAAATGAGCTTGCGGGCGTTGGTGCCACAGGTTCGGTCAACTTTCTTGTAATCGGCTTCTGTATGGGCGTGTGCAACGGATTTTCTATTCCGGTGGCGCACAAGTTCGGCGCGGGGGATTACAAGGGAATGAGAAAATATGTCGCCAACAGTGCATGGCTTGGCATAGCATTTTCCATTGTGCTCACCGCTGTGACAGTGGCACTGTGCCGGCAGATACTTGAGGTTATGAAGACACCGGAGGACATTATAGACTTTTCCTATACCTATATTGTGATTATATTTGCGGCGATACCATTCACATTCCTTTATAATATTGTATCGGGTGTGATAAGGGCACTCGGTGACAGCAAGACACCGGTTATCTTTCTTGTCATATCTTCCATTGTGAATATTGGACTTGACTTGTTCTTTATCATTGTGTTAAAGATGGGCGTTGCCGGGGCTGCTTGGGCTACAGCTATAGCTCAGGCGGTTGCGGGTGTAGGATGTCTGTGGTACATGATTAAGAAATTTGAGATACTTCATATTCAGAAGGACGAGTGGGCGGCAAATGCGCACATGATGGGCGCGCTCTGTGCCATGGGTGTTCCGATGGGCTTACAGTACTCGATAACGGCTATCGGAAGCGTTATTTTGCAGACCGCGACAAATACGCTTGGCTCGTCAGCGGTTGCGGCGGTTACGGCAGCAGGAAAGGTGTGCAATTTCCTCGCATGTCCTTATGATGCCATGGGTTCGACGATGGCTACATACGGCGGACAAAATGTCGGTGCCGGCAAGCTTGACCGTCTTGACAAGGGACTTGCCTCATGTGTTATGCTCGGCGCTGCCTATGCTGTGATTGCGGTGCTTGTCGCAATATTTGGCGGAGGACTTCTGGCGCAGTTGTTTGTCGACGGAGGGGAACAGGAGATTATATATCAGGTTAGACAGTTCCTTATATGGAACACGGCGTTTTACTTCCCGTTGGCACTTGTGAACATTGTCAGATTTCTCATTCAGGGTATGGGATTTGCATCGTTTGCGATACTCGCAGGTGTGTTTGAGATGATAGCTAGGTCACTCGCGGCGCTGGTGCTCGTGCCTATGATTGGATTTACAGGCGTATGCCTTGGAAGCCCGATAGCGTGGATATTTGCGGATGCGTTCTTAATTCCGGCATATTTTCATGTTAAGAAGGTGCTCAAAAAGAGGAGAAGCGAGTACTACGATGGTCAGACGGCATAGGGGCAAATTACAGATACATATAAAGTTTTTATAAAATTATCGAATTTTTATTTGTAATTTGGCGGATTTGTTCATATAATTAATTCATGCGGACTATAAAAATATAAAAAAGACGGAGGTATTGCCAATGCATGAATTAAGCAGAGCAGCGATTGAAGATTTTTTTGTACAGACTTTTGACGTGGATAGGGTATTCAGTTCGGTTAAGCGCGCTGACTACCTTTTCTTGTATTATATTGAGCATTGCAGTAAAAGCTCACAGCATGAGAGCGGGGCTTATCTGTGGGAGATTGCCCAGACTATGAACATGTCAATTCAGGACATTTCCAAGGCGGTTCAGAAGCTTCAGGACAAAGGATATGTTGAGTGGAAAACCAACGCTGAGAAGAGCAAGACTTACGTTGAACTTACAAAGACGGCACACAGGCTTATGGAGGAGGAGCGCGATTACATGAAGCGCTGCTTTGACGAGATAGAGGAGCAGGTTGACCCTGACGAACTTTCCGCGATGATAACGACCATGCGGAAAGTTGCGGGTATCATTAAAAAGAACAGGGAGTAAATATCTTAAAATATACATTTACTTGATGATAATCACATCGTCATCTATGTCGGTGTCTGAGACAGGGTTGTCTGTACATATAAGAATTTTAAGTGCAGGCAGCTCTTTTATTGTGGACAAATCCGTGATGTAGTTGTCGGAAATGTCAAGTATTTCAAGATGCGGCATTTTTGTGATAAAATCCAGATTTTCAAGTTGCTGTTCGGTCACGTTCAGGTATTCGAGCGACGGAAATGCGTCAAAAAAGTAAGTATTTTCGCCAAGAAGCACTATAGGGGAACCGTAGTTGTAGCTGCCGTCATCGTTGACGATGTAAAAGGCTGTGTCGTCAATGTCAAGCGCAGTTATTGTATCGGACACGCCGAGTGTCAGGCTGTTGATACCTATTGAGGCATCTTTGAGGTTCAGGGTTGTGAGCGACGGCGCTGCAAATACACAGGAAATGTCGCCCCACAGGAACGAGTCATGCATGTCTATGTATGTGAGCTTGTCCATATCCGAAACGGGAGCAAAAAACTCAGGCGGTATTGACATATCATCGAGAGTAAGCTGTTCAAGCTGATTGAGACCTAAAAGAGCTTCGCTGTCATCGCAGTAAACTCCGCAAAGCGTGAGCTGTTTGAGGTTTGGAAGCTTTTTCAGATTGGAAAGCTGGTCATAATTTCCAAGCGACAGGCTTGTAAGCTCAGAAAGCATTGACAAATCGGGTGCTTCCATCTCAACATCAAAGCTGTAATCAGGGTAGAGTTCAAGCTCTTTAAGTCCAATACATTCAGTTACAATGTTGTAGTCGTCAAGCTCTATATTGTAGTTTTTGTGCAGCTTGAGGGTTTTGAGCGTGTCCTTACAATAACTAAGAGCATCGAGATTTGACACGGAGGTGTTTTTCAGCTCGAAATATTCAAGCTGACTGTAGTTCTCAAGAAAATCTATGTTTCTCAGGTTCTCCGCCTCAATCGAGAGTTCTTTGAGGTTGTTTGTAAAGAAAAGTTCATTGAAATCCCTTATATTGTCTCCATGCTCTATATAAAGGCTTGTGAGGGCAGGTGCTGTCAAAAGACCTGAAAGGTCGCTGCTGTTGTATGTCTCAAGGTAGAGCGTCTCAAGATTTGTAAACTGCACCAGCGCTGAAAGGTCGCCCGTAGTTTTCTTGCTGTTTAGCTTAAGATAGCGGAGCTGTGATACATCCATCACGTCCACAAGTTCGTCGACGGAGCCGTCAATCTGTAAGGTGTCAAGCTCCTTCAGTTTAAAAAAGCTTGTTTTTGAGTCTATGGAAAAGCCGTCAAAATAGAGTGCCTGAATTTGGCTAAAGCACTTGAAATCCCCGGTGTCAATGTGGTG
>JBNMKO010000136.1:0-6774 GCA_050874385.1 Eubacteriales bacterium | reverse complement strand
GTATACCGACGAGGAATTGAAGAAATATATTTTTGGAGACAGCGATAATATCAATTCTTTGAAATTGGGATACGATTTAAAGCATGATTATGCAAAAGCCGTCATACCTTTTATAGAGACGTATGATATTCAAATAGAATACCCGGATAAGGTGCAGGTTGTTGTATACGAAAAGAGCATAGTGGCATATATTGCATACAAAGGTAATTATATGTATTTTGATAAAGATGGAATTGTTGTCGAGACATCTAAGCAGCAGGTGCCGGAGGTTCCGCTTGTCGATGGACTTGAGTTTGACAGTGTGGTGCTTTATAATCCGCTTCCGGTGGGGGATGAGGAGGTCTTTAACACGATTTTGGACTTGTCACAAAATCTGCAAAAATATGACCTTGCGGTGGATAAGATACATTTCAACGATGATCTTTCCATCGTGCTCTACATAGGAAATGTGCGCGTTAATTTTGGTTCGGGGGAGTATCTAAGCGAAAAACTTCATGAACTGAAGCAGATGGCAGCACAGCTTGATGGGCTGTCGGGTGTCCTCAATATGGAAAATTATACCGAGGGCTCCAAGTATATCACTTTTAAAAAGGATGGTAAATAGGAAAAGATTAAAAATTGATTAAATTAGCAACTTTTTTTGCAAAAATGACAAAAATCAGTTGATATTTTTGTGCCAAGACTATATTATAGATAAATGAGTTATGAATTTGTATAAGGAGGGATCCGGTCACAATGGAGATTATTAAGATTAATGATGATACAGAGACATCCGCGAAGATAATTGTTGTCGGGGTTGGCGGTGCTGGTAACAATGCCGTTAACAGGATGGTTGATGAAAATATAGGTGGTGTAGAATTTATTGGGATTAATACGGATAAGCAGGCACTCAAGCTCTGTAAGGCTCCTACAGTACTCCAGATAGGTGAGAAGCTTACCAAGGGATTGGGCGCGGGAGCAAGGCCGGAGGTAGGTGAGAAGGCTGCCGAGGAGAATACGGAGGAACTTACACAGGCGTTAAAGGGTGCGGACATGGTATTTGTCACATGCGGAATGGGTGGCGGTACAGGTACGGGAGCCGCTCCTGTCGTTGCAAGAATTGCCAAGGAGATGGGCATCCTTACTGTAGGCGTTGTGACCAAGCCTTTCAGATTTGAAGCAAAGCAGCGTATGAATAATGCAATAGGCGGAATAGAGAAGTTAAAGGAGAATGTTGATACACTTATCGTTATCCCTAATGACAAGCTTCTTGAGATTGTTGACAGAAGGACAACCATGCCGGACGCATTAAAGAAGGCGGATGAAGTTTTACAGCAGGCAGTTCAGGGTATAACAGACCTTATCAATGTTCCGGGACTTATCAATCTTGATTTTGCCGATGTCCAGACCGTAATGAAGGACAAGGGTATCGCCCACATTGGTATCGGTGATGCGAAGGGAGACGACAAGGCTCTTGAGGCTGTCAAGCAGGCAGTTACCAGCCCTCTTCTTGAGACAACCATCGAGGGAGCTTCACACGTCATCATCAACATATCCGGTGATATCAGTCTTATTGAGGCGAATGAGGCTGCAAGCTATGTACAGGAGCTTGCCGGTGAGTCCGCAAATATAATTTTTGGTGCCATGTACGACGATACAGTACAGGATGAGGCTACAATCACTGTCATAGCTACAGGACTTGACGCGCAGCAGAAGAGCATTGACGTGTCAAATGCCATGGCTGGCTTCAACTACAAGCCTCAGACAGCGTACAGCAAGCCTGTAAGCCCGACACCAATCCAAAGACCCCAGCCATCTCCAAGCACATCTTACAGGAGACCGATTGAGGGGACAGTCAAGAACGAGGAACTCAGTATTCCTACTTTTCTTCAGAGAAATAAGAAATAGTTACATATCATATGGAATACATTAACCGCCGCTGTGACATTTTGATGTTGCCGCGGCGGTAATTTTTTGTCGAAAAATTCTGTAATTTTATTCTGTCGGTTCGACATTTTTTTCATGGACATGAATATATAATGAGCATTGTAAAAATCTTCCAAGGGGAGGTGAAGCTTGTACTACAAAATTTACCCGGATGTTATATTTCTGGCAAATCTGCTTATGGACTATACCGTCCTATCCGTTTTATGCAGGCTGTGTAAGATAAACACCACTTATGCAAGACTTGCGCTGTCGGCATTTATCGGAGCGGTATGGAGCGTCGCCGTGGCAGTTTTCATGCTCAGGGGAATTCCGGTATTATTTTGCACATATCTTGTTCTGCCTGTTGCCATGCTGTATGTGGCAGGGTGCAGGGGCGGACTTGGCGAATGGATTTACCGATATGCGGCACTTATGGGAGTGTCCGTGCTTATGGGTGGTCTTATGGGACAGATGAAGGAAAGAGGCGGCGGCATATTTGCGGCAGCCGTGACGGTTGTATTGTTTGCACAGCTTGCAGCCCCGCTGATACGCTACATGACGGGATATGTGAAGAGAAAAAATCTGCTGTACAGAGTAAGAATAGAGCTTAATGGAAGAAGCGTTGAAATGATGGGACTGTTTGATACGGGAAATTCACTGACCGACCCTTACAACGGGGAGCCGGTATGTATAGTGGAGAAGAAGGCGGTGAATGAATTGATGCAGTCTGACAATAAGGATAGGGGTTTCAGACTGATTCCGTATAAAAGTCTGGGAAATGAGCATGGTCTTATGAGACTTATAACAGTGGACAACATGAATATTCAGTATGGGGGCAAGCTTATACAGCAGGAAAAGCCTGAACTGGCACTGTATGATGGCAGCCTTTCAAAAGGGGGAGAGTATTCAATGATATTAAACACTTCAAGTCTCAACAGGAAATGAAAATATATAATTAATTGATAAGGAGAATACATTATGTATATAAAAGTACTTGTTCCAAACAAATTTCAATTTAAGGCAGTTCCTACATTTAAGAGCCTGATAAGCGCTGACCGCAATGAGGTTCACTACATAGGCGGTGCGGATGTGCTTCCGCCGCCACTGAGCGCACAGGAGGAGGCGATAGCGCTCAAGAAACTCGGAGAGGATGGCGACAGTGAGGCAAAGTCGATGCTTATAGAGCATAATCTTCGACTTGTAGTGTACATAGCAAAGAAGTTTGACAACACAGGTGTCGGGGTGGAGGATTTGATATCCATCGGGACAATAGGGCTTATAAAGGCGGTCAACTCTTATGATTCGGGCAAAAATATAAAGCTTGCCACTTACGCGTCGAGATGTATCGAGAACGAGATACTTATGTATCTTAGAAGAAATAATAAGACTCGCATGGAGGTGTCGATAGACGAGCCTTTAAATGTCGACTGGGATGGAAATGAGCTTCTTTTGTCGGATATCCTCGGAACGGATGAGGATGTCATCTACAAGGACATTGAGGATGAGGTTGAGAAGAAGCTCTTAAACAAGGCTATAAGCCGTCTGTCGGAGAGGGAGAGACAGATAGTTGACTTAAGATTTGGTCTTAGCAGTGAGGACGGAACTGAACTTACACAGAAGGAAGTTGCCGATATGCTCGGCATATCCCAGTCCTACATTTCAAGGCTTGAGAAAAAGATTATCAAGCGCCTCAAGAAAGAGATTGTGCGCTACGAGTAGTGTTTTTTAAATGTTAATTAAGTATTTTTTTCCAGTATAAAGGCAGTCATTGTGGAAATCCTTTTAACAAGAAAAGATTAAGGGGGTTTTTAAGGATGGCTGCCTTTAAGGTTGAAATATGCGGAGTAAACACGGCGAAACTGCCGCTTTTGACATCACAGGAAAAAGTTGAACTGCTTGAGAAAATAAAAGAAGGCGATAAGCAGGCGAGGGAAAAGTATATCAAGGGAAATCTAAGGCTTGTGCTCAGTGTGGTGCAGAGATTTTCGGGGAGCAATGAGAATATGGATGACCTATTCCAGATAGGCTGCATAGGTCTTATTAAGGCGATAGATAATTTTGATATAGGGCAGCAGGTGAGGTTTTCGACCTACGCTGTGCCTATGATAATCGGCGAGATAAGGAGGTATCTTCGTGACACATCGAGCCAGATAAGGGTGAGCCGTTCACTGAAGGACACGGCATATAAGGCGATATACGCGAGGGAGCGCCTGTCAAAGCAGAGCCTTCGCGAGCCGACACTCAACGAGATAGCGAGCGAGATTGGAGCGAGCAGGGAGGACGTGATTATGGCGCTCGATGCCATACAAAGTCCGGTGTCGCTCTATGAGCCTGTGTACACTGACGGCGGTGACACACTCTATGTCATGGACCAGATAAGCGACAAGAAGCATCTTGAGGATAACTGGGTTAAGGATATGGCAATCAGCGATGCTGTCAACAGACTGCCGGAGAGGGAGCGCAACATTATCGAGCTGCGTTTTTTTCAGGGAAAGACACAGATGGAGGTGGCAAATGAAATAGGAATGAGCCAGGCTCAGGTGTCAAGGCTTGAGAAAAATGCGCTCACCAGTATGAGGCATTATCTTGAATAATGTAAGTTATTGTATTATGGACTTAGATGCGTTGTGAGAACGTATATATGTAACTGATACATGTCTAAAGTGTATATAAGGTATATATGTATGAAAACGTACACATGTACGGTATGCGCATGGCAAATCGCTTGTAAGTTGGGTTATAATATGGTATACTTTTGTTAAAATGAGTGAAAGGAACGGTAATATGGTTCTTGAAAAAATAGAGTGCGGAAAATTTACGGTGGACAAGTTTTTTGACGTGCGCTACGGAAGTGAGAAGTATTTTGAGTACATTGGCAGGGAAGCGTACAGGGCGCTTCCTAAGCTTCTGTACAGTGACGACGTTGAGCGCTTCAATGCTTTTTTTGCGACGGTGAAGGAGCAGTGGAAGGGCATAATGGTAAAGCTTAAACGCGCGGATGATGTTTACCGCAATGCTTATATAAAAGTGCGAAAGAAGTTAAATCTTGTAGGAGGTGAGCAGTTGTGGGATATGGAATTTTATGATATTGAGGCGCTCACACAGGCATATGCCTGTTCAAATGACAGGATTAACAAGTATAAGGTGCTGCTTGGCATGGTGGATGCGGCTTACTTTTATTATGAGCATGGCAAAGAGCAGTTGAGATTTTACAGGATGGTGAACGGTCAGGAGAGGGAACTGTATTCGATGAGCCTAGACAGCATTAGAGATGCTATCGACCTTGGACATATTGATGAGGCGGATGAGGATATCGCAATGCAGCTTTGCGCCGATGTGGAAAGGGGCGTGCCGGAGTTCTCGGCGGAGCTGTCGACGGATTTGTATTCCGCTGACGGGGAAATCAAGCCGTGTTTTGTGACAGGGAGCACGGTTACGAGGAACGGGGTGCCGGACTTTACGGTTGGCATTGTGAAAAAGTTGACGGCGACGGACGGGGTTGTCGAGAACAGGACTTCATATATAGACCCACTTACAAGACTGTACAACAAGGCGTATATACAGGCGCGCGCGAAGGAGGCAGTTGAGAAAAAAAACGGCGAACACTGTGCCGTGTTTATCATGGACATAGACAACTTTAAGGAGATAAATGACAGCTTTGGGCACATGTACGGCGATGAGGTGCTGTCAAGGGTGGCTGGTGTCGTCCTCGAGGTGCTTGCGGACAACGGCATAGCGGGCAGAATTGGCGGGGATGAGTTTATGGGCATCATCTACAACGTCAAGGACAAGGAGATGATAAGGCATATATTGCGCTCGATAAGGAGCAGTGTCGAGTATCTCTACAGCAATGTCAAGGGTGTGAGCGTCACATGTTCAATCGGTGCGGCGAGGTTCCCGGAGGACTGCACTACATACGATGAGCTTTTTAACTGTGCGGATAAATGCCTTTACATTGCAAAGGAGAAGGGCAAGAACAGGTACATTATCTATCAGGAAGAATTGCATGGAATAATAGTTAATAAGGGCAGGGTAAAGACGGAGATAGACAATGCCACACCAAGTACGGCACAGAATATATCCATGGTCGTAAAAAAGTCAATCGAAAAATTGTTTGCGGATGGAAGCAAGGCAATACCACAGGTGCTTGAGATGCTTGCAAAAGCGGGGCGTTTTGACAGGGCATGTGTGTACTATGGGAAGGACAGAAGGCTTGTATATTCCTATGGTTTAGAGTGTAGTGAGGAAGCCTTCTGGGATGGCAGTTATTCCTACCATGAGCATTTTAATTGTAATGGTGTTCACGCGGCGAGCAATTTGTTTAAGGTTGAGCAGATTGACAAGAACATTTTTGAAAAATTCCGAAGCCAGCATACAGGTTGCTTTATTCAGGCTATTCTCGGTGACAGGGACAATATATGTGGTTACACGAGCTTTGAGTGCTGCACGGAGGGGAGAAGGTTTACAGAGGGTCTTTTGAACGGGGTGGATTATGTTTCAAAGCTTATATATGAAGTGTTGAAGTCTGAAAAAAATGATTATTGAGGGCAATACCGCAGATAGTGATTGCGGTGCGCAGGGGGAATTTGTCAGTTTTTGGAGGCTGGTTTTGATGAAAAAGTTTAAATATGTATTGCTGCTGATTGCAGGTCTTATGCTTCTTTGTGGGTGCAGTGTGGGCAGGAAAAATATATCCATGAGCCCGTACATAATGACAAATGTATCAGGTCTTTCAGGGCGCGCCACAGCGACGATATATCTTGACACAAAGGGAATTTACAATGCGCTTGCCGGGGCTGATGCGTCCGATGCGGACAAGGCAAAGTATGATACATTTGTATCATCGCTCGGGCTGACATGCGACAAGGT
>JBNMKO010000135.1:0-6824 GCA_050874385.1 Eubacteriales bacterium | reverse complement strand
CAAGAAGCTCGTCCTCCTCGATTGTCTGGTACTGCTCGCCTGCGTCAGCGTTCTCAACATAAATCTCAACCGGCATGAAGGAACAGTACTTTTCTATAACTTCCTTAGCGCGGTACTCATTTGCGAACTCATTGCACTCCTCTGACAAGTAGAGAGTGATCTCAGTGCCTCTTTCGGTTCTGTCGCCCTCCTCCATATCGTACTCTGTGCCGCCGTCGCACTCCCAGTGAACAGGCTTTGCGCCCTCCTGATATGAGAGTGTATCTATTGTAACTCTGTCGGCAACCATAAATGCCGAGTAGAAACCAAGTCCAAAATGACCGATAATCTGGTCTTCGTTAGCCTTGTCCTTGTACTTCTCAAGGAACGCCTCAGCGCCCGAGAAAGCTATCTGACAGATGTACTCATTTACCTCATCCGCCGTCATACCAAGACCGTTATCAATGAACTTGATTGTCTTGTCCTTCGCGCTCACGATAACCTTTACCTGATACTTGTTGTCCTCCGGTGCATTGAACTCGCCCATAAGCTCAAGCTTTTTAAGCTTCGTTATGGCATCACAGCCGTTGGAGATAAGCTCTCTGTAGAAGATATCATGGTCTGAGTAAAGCCACTTCTTAATTATAGGAAAAATATTGTCACTGTTAATAGATAAATTGCCATGTGTATTTGCCATTTCAAAAACCTCCGTATACATAAACTAAAAACTGATATTGATTCCCATGTCACCGCTTTGCAATAATACAAATAGAAATAATTCAGCATAACTGAACTAATGTGAGCACCAAGCGATAACCTGGAACAACAGCCAAAAACTATATCCTGCATGTGTCAAAAAATTATTTCGACCTGCAACAGCTATATAGTAATACCTGTTTTTGCAAATGTCAACACTTTTTAGCACTCATTTAGCCCGACTGCTAATAATTTTATACTTTTTTAATTATTTCCACATATATTCACTTGTTGAATTAGAGATTTTGCATTATACTATATAATATTACAATAAATGGCTTAGGTAATTGTGAAAAACTTCTTTGATGTACATTGCGCGGTAATAATATATCGCACAAATGTTCATTGATAATCACACTTATCCAAAGCAACCAAAAAGGATATATGATGAATAATGATTTAGAATTTATTGACATAGATTTAGACGACAAAAGCATTGCAAAAAATGACAGGACGGACATCCTCCAAAAAAAGACAAATCCTAATCCTGCCGCATACAAAGGTTTTGAAGAAAGTGCCGCCGATTTGGACAGTACAGAACATGATTTTGAAGATAACACCGATATCACGGATAAAATCCATAAAGACGACTTTGAGGAAGAAAACGCTGCTATGGATGAAGCACCTGAAAACGACTTTGAAGAAGAAAATGATGCTATGGATGAAGCCCTTGAAGACGACTTTGAAGAAGAAAATGATTTTATGAATGAAGCCCTTGGAGATGAACATGAAGCCAATGAAAAAAATACTGACAGCGAAGAGTTGTCTGAAGTCGACGATAAACGCACCAAAGGCAAGAGCCGTATGATTGTCCGTGAAATTTTAAGTTACATATTTATAGTTGCAGCAGCTTTTATAATCGCTCTGCTCACCAACAGCTATCTTATAGTCAATGCGAGAATACCATCCGGTTCCATGATTCCGACAATAATGGAGGGAAACCGAATTATCGGAAACAGGCTTGCATACATAAATTCAGAGCCAAAACGCGGGGATATTGTAGTGTTCTACTACCCTGACAACGAGGAACAGAAATTTATAAAACGAATTATCGGACTTCCCGGCGAGACCATCTACATCGCTGACGGAATTGTGTATATCGACGGTCAGCCGCTCGATGAGAGTTCCTACCTCACGGTTGAGACATACGGTGTCAGCGGGCCGTTCACAATACCGGATGACTGTTATTTTGTGATGGGAGACAACCGCAACAACTCCAATGACTCCCGTTTCTGGACTAACCATTTTGTACATAAGGATAAAATTATAGCGAAAGCTCTTTTCTGCTACTATCCGTCAATACATTTAATAAAATAATCAAGCAAATCAATAAGGAGTTAAACCGAGTTCTTCTATCGCCCGGCTTAACTCCTTTTATCAATGTCTTGTACTAAGTTTTTCCCATTTGCTTTCATCGAGAACAAGGCTGACTTTGCTTGAAAATTCGCCTAAATACTCATCAAATTTCTCGCTTCGTCTCCTCTGAATTATGCTCTCAGCCTGACTTTCGGATTTGCCCGCAACATTGTCATCAATGCAGTATATAAGATACCAACCGTTGTCACATCTGACTATATCGCTTATCTGACCCGAATCGAGGTTAAATGCCGCCTCCTCAAAGCTCTCCTCAAGCTCTCCTCTTCCAATCTCTGCCGTGTATTCAGTGCTGTCACTGTATTTTCCTGCCAGAGCGGAAAAATCTGCCCCTTCCTCGAACTCCGCCTGAGCCTTTTTAAGCTTTTCAAGCTGGTTTGACGAGCCTGAACTGCCGGAAGCCGCATAGATATACTCAATTTGTATCACGCGCGCCTCGTCCACACTTATCTGTGTGTCTACATCCCTTGTCAGTTCATCATACACTTTGTCAGAAAGCCTCATCATCACAAACAAGTCGAGGAGTTCATCCCTCTTAATGTATTTAAGGCTGTCCGCATGCTCCTCATAATACGCTGCTGCCTTATCGTTACATTCCTCAAGCTCCTGTTTGTTGAGCTCGATATGTTTTTCCCCGGCAAGCATGTTCACAAGCACAAGTCTCGATGCCATATTAAGAACAAGCCTGTCGACATATTCCTCAAAAGAAATGTTCTTGACTTCCATAGTCCATATATTAGAAGTCAGTGCCGACTCATAGCCATCCCTCACCGCCTCAAGAAGAAGTCTCACCTGTCCATCCGTGACCCCGGTGTCTCCTCCTGTAAGCATATACTCTCCCTGATTTCCTGTATTGAACCTTACAATATAACCATTTATGGTAATCTCGGGTATATCAACACTGCACCCGCACAGCAGAAATGCCGTGACAATAAAAAGTGCAATACAGCGTTTAGCCTTCGACATAGAGATATCTTCCATCCGGGAGCACGAACACCTCGAGGGCCTCCGTTGCATCCTCCATATCCTCATCGTCAATTCCCTCTTCTCTCCAGAAAGTGCGAAGCTCCTTCTCCGAATTGAATACCTGCGCAAAACAGTCCTCCAAAAATTCAATAGCCTCATCCACAGTCTCGGCAACCGGGTCATCAAAAAGCTTGCCCTGCTCCTTTAAAAATACCTCTGCACACATTTCATCAATCTCGTTCATAATAAAACCCTCCGTTTATTTTTTTCATAATATTCAAGCGGATATTTTTTTACCCGCTTAGATGCGTAACTAATAATACTAAATTTTATCAGGCGATAACCGGGGACAACTGCTCAATGAGCTTTAAAAGACTGTCCTCAACACAGTCCGTCTCGTAGGCGGCATACTCCTTAACCTTGTCAACCGCCTGTCTCATTACAACCGGGTGTCCAACCGCCTGGAACATCTCAATATCATTGAAATTGTCGCCAAACGCGAGACATTCATCCTTTTCAAATCCCATAATGTGCTGTATTGTCTTTATCGCACTTCCCTTATTTACTCCCTGAGCAGTATAGTCAAGCCACTGCTTACCCGATACACACGACTGCGCGCGCCCCTTAAACGCGTTTAAAAAATAATTCTCCGTGTTCTCAATGCCCGTAGGGTCATACACGGATATCTTCACATAATCCTCAGCGATATGCTCCAAATCGTCGACAAGACATATATCATTTCTGACAACATCTCTCATCCTCACAAGATACTCATCCGTCTTGGGTTTAAGATAGGATGTTCTCTCGCCCGACACAAGCACCTCGCACTGCTTGATGCCCGTGATAGCCCTTATAATCTCCCTTCCAAGTTCCACATCCATAGGAGTCTTGTCAAGAAGCTTATCCTTGTAAATTATGACAGAGCCATTCTCACATATATACATCATGTCGTCAGCAACCTCGCCAAAAAGCCTTCTGAGGTTTGGATACTGTCTCCCGCTTGCGGCGCAAAAAATAATTCCGGCATCGTTAAGTCTCCTGATAAGCGGTATCAGCTCCTGCGAAACCTTCTGCGCCCCGTTGAGCAAAAGTGTACCATCCAAATCACTCGCTATAAATTTTATTCTTTTTCCTTCCATATTAAAACCACCTGTACTGCCATAATTATGTGCAATTTCAAGAAAAAACGCACTCTCTCATAATTCTTCCGATGGGAAGCCCCACAACATTGTTGTAGTCTCCCTCTATCTTTATAATAAATTCCGCAAAAAGCCCCTGAATAGCGTAAGAACCTGCTTTGTCCATAGGCTCACCCGTGGCGACATACCTGTCAATCTGCTCATTCGTCATAGGTGCAACAAAAACTTTAGTCTGCTCGACAAAGTTTCTCGTCTGCGCTATGCCCTCCTTGATATAGACCATCGAAACCCCTGTATATACACTGTGCTGTTTCCCCGCAAGAAGCTTTAACATTCTAACGGAATCAGCCTTATCCTTGGGCTTTCCAAGTATCTCGTCCTTATATGCCACTATGGTATCCGCCCCAATTACAAGGATATTGTCTTCATCGCCGTCATCACCTTTGGCTTCACGGACAGAATCCATAGCCACCTGATAAACAATGTCCCTTGCCTTTTGGGATGACAGCTCCATAACTATCTCCCTTGGAAGCTTCCGCGTTATTATCTCCTCGCCATGGCTTGGCATAACTTCAAATTTAAGACCCATCTGTTTTAAAAGTTCTTTCCGCCTTGGCGATGCCGATGCGAGGATAATCTTGTTCATATCACGAATTGTCTTCATTTGATATACCCTCCAAAATATATGTGATTGCCATTTCCCATTCTTTTAAAAAAGATTATAATGCATACTCGCATAGCCGTCAAGTGAGTGAAATAATGCTCAAAATTACATACAAAAGCCGTGGACATATTATATGCCTATATCACTGAATTATTTAACACTATTCTCCGCTATAGTAACAAATAGTGTTATGTGCAAGTGGCAAAGCGGATTGCGAATATCCGATTTACCAAAATATAGTACATATAATATCTTATCCACGGCTTTTTCAGTCAAATATTCATAAGTTCATAACACGCTTAAAATGCCTGCTAAGCGTTCTGTTTAAGCTCCTCCTCATCAAAATTTACATCTATGCCACGCGGCTCTACAGGTGTGGAAAATACAATCTGAGTGCTCGTTCTTCCAAACTTCTGTAACTGTCCTATAAAAGTGTCAAGCTCCTGTGTGCTAGGAAAAGTGACCTTTAAAAGCATTGAAAAATCCCCTGTCACACAGTTGCACTCAATCACATTAGGGCAAGACTTTACAAACGGATAAAATTCCGGCTTCTGTGTCGGCATCACATCGAGGTTGATAAACGCGGTTATATGGTAGCCTAACTTAAACGGATTGACTTTCGCCTCATAACCCGATATAATCTGTTCCTTCTCAAGTCTCTCAATTCTTGCCGAGACAGCGGGCGAAGACAAAAATACATGCTCCGCGAGAGCCTTCAACGGCATCCTTGCATTCTTCTGTAAAAGCGTTATTATTTTCTTGTCAATTCTATCCATCTTAATATTCCTCCATTTCAAAAAACTATGAAAAACATGCTTTGCGGGCATCCTGCTCAAATAAAAAAGACAATATTCCCGTCGGCTTAATAAAAATAAGCTCATACGCTAAATATTGTCTCCTTTGACATCTGATATTAATTTTTTTAACTTGAATACATAATACATTACATTTTTTAAAATATCAAGATTTTTTTCTTATTTTTTACATGATAAAGTCAAGCAGATATTTGCAATCCGCTTTGCTTCTTGCTCATAACAGGACTTACTTGATTTGGTTAAATCAACCTTTTCTATCGCATAAACCAGCCAAATAATGTCGCGGGCAGGCGGTAAAACCGAACTATTATTGCATTTTTGTTCTGTATATGATATCTTGTAATTGTTCAGGAAACATTTTTGCTGTTATTGTGAATAATCATTCATATAGACAGTCAACAAAATTGCATCAGCTCACAGAGCAAAGACGCAGAAAGAGGAGCAAATGTCCAACAAGAATAATAATGAAGATTACATGAACGAGTTCGAGGAGGGAACAGTTACTCTCTCACTCGATGACGGAAGGGATGTAGAGTGCGGCATCGTCGCAGTATTCCCTGTCGGCGAGCAGGATTATATCGCACTTCTGCCGCTCAACGATGACGAGGCGGCTGAGGGCGAGGTATATCTGTACCAGTACTTTGAGGATGAAAGCGGCGAGCCGTCACTTGGCAACATCGAGGACGATGAGGAATATGAGCGCGTGGCAGACGCTTTCGACGAGCTTATGGACGCGGACGAGTACGCCGAGCTTTTAGCCGACGACGATGAGGAATAATCGCAAAAATTTTGCACTTATATTGTCCATTATCCCGAATAATTTGTGCCGGAACGGTTCCATCTGTAGCCGCTCTGACCACCTGCAAGGCCTCCTGAAACGGGGGCTTTTGCACTGTATTTTGACTTAGACGGAACATACAATCCCGCCTCAATCAAAAATCTGCTCACGTCGAGCGCTTTATTGTACTTTTCAGTGGCACTGTATATGTAGAGTCTGCTCTTCGCCCTAGTCATGGCGACATAGAACATTCTGCGCTCCTCCTCGATATCCGTGTCGAGCACAGCTTTCTTGTGCGGACCTACTCCCTCATTGGCATCTATTATAAACACCGTGTCAAACTCAAGCCCCTT
>JBNMKO010000134.1:0-6842 GCA_050874385.1 Eubacteriales bacterium | reverse complement strand
TCTAAGCACTGTGTAAGTGGTCGGTTTCTTCCAGTTCAACTGTTTCTCACATATCTTTACAAGCTCTCCCGAGCCAATCGGCTCATTCGTCCAGATAATATCCGCAAAAGCAGCCTGCACCTCACCCAGCTCTATCTCCTTCATAAAACACCTCCTTTTTGGTTTATTCCGAATAAACCTTGCATTATGAGTTTACTCCGAATAAACCAATTTGTCAAGAAAAATAGGACAGCAAGCTGCCCTATCTCCTTTTATAAATTCAGTTATATAAGCAAAATATCCTTCCCATCTTTTACTAAAAAGCAATAGGTAATTGCAAAAATCAAATCCTCCACCAAGCATTTTGCAAAAATCTGCAAAAATCAATTCATTATTTTGCATTGACACGCTTGACCTCCAGATAATAATGCGGCTCCTCAATGTCAAGCTCCACCTCATTGATGCCATTTTCGATATCAAAGCCGAAATTCTGGCGGACAATCTCAATCTGCCCTCTGTCCTCAAGCCTTGCCGTCTGCTCTGTAAATGTCAGATTGCTTCCAAGCCTTGTCACCATATCATAACCTTTAATCCCCTTGTTTTTTGAATTGGAACAGTAGAAATCATAGCTTGGTTCCTTCTCAAACACGGCTTCAACCGTGACATCACTGTCAGCCGGAATTGTAACCTCTGCCTCCAGCCAGAACACCCGCGATACACCTACCACATCCATATTTTCAATCACACCATCGTCATAGCGCTCAACCCCGTTTCCAGATAGTGGACTGTAAGCCATCAAATGCTCCTTCAACAAGCCAAAATACAGCTCAAATTCATAATCGTAATCGCCATCCAAATATCCAACATCGCGAGAAACCTGATAGTCGTACTCCGCCACAGTTTTAAGTGTCTCCTCCAGATTAGACTTAAAACATGAAATGTTTACTTCGGCATCGATTGTCTTCCCGGATTCCCAGTCTCCGTTTACATAGCCTTTGCAGTCAACATTTTCTATTTCATCACCGACAACGATAATATAATAAGGTCTCCCATAATCTACTTCACCCGGCTGGCGTACATGAAATTCCTTTCCCATAATACCCTTTTCTCTGTCCCAGAGACTTCCATTAAAGCCATAGGACAACACCTGCGTCTTTTCATAGTCAAGTTCAAACATTACACGGATGACCGGGTTTGAAATTTCTTCCTTGCCATCTTCCGCCGTTCCGGTTACCCATACGTCGTTAAACTCATAAACCGTCACAGGAATATCACTCAAGTCTACAAAATCTCCCAACGCCCTCTGCATATATGTTCCATCCGAGAGAAGATTTTTGTATCCCTCCCAGTTTGCAATATATCTAAGGTTCACGCTGCCGTCATCGTCTTTTGTACCCCATGCACCTTCAAAACCGCCTGCATAGCTGCCTGCATGAAGTGTTGTCTCAAGCACCTCCCCATTCAAAGTCAGTGACGGAGTATTCTTATCCAAATCCCTAAGATTGGAGACAAATGGGTAAAGCACATGGACAGTCTGATTTTGCTCACTCTCATTAGACAATGTATATGAGTCACTCACCACAATATTACTGGAGGATTGATAGCGTCCACCCTCAGGATACCATTCGTTATATTTCTCCAAAACCTCCTGCCTGTCACTCTCCGATGCGTATGAAGCCGCTTCCTCCTCATTGGAAATCCACACCGGAACCCACGGTTTAAAATCCATTGTAATATCACGCTTGGCAGAAATCTCCGAATTATTCTCAAGTAAAGTCAATGGAAATACAGGTCCGGCATAGTGCATGAAGCTGCTGCCATCTGCATGTCCCATGCCTCCTGCCGAGCCTCCACCCCTTATAAATAAAAAACCGCCAACCCCAACAACAGCGACAAGACATGCGGCTATCACTGATGTCCATTTTGCCCATCGTGGCATTTTCCTTTTCTTTACACTCTTGGCATCTTCAATGTATTCATCAGAAACTTCACCGATAACATCAAGTAAATCATCAGATTTCATCAATACCCCTCCTTTTCAAGCATAGTTTTCAATTTTCCTCTCGTCCTATGCAGCATTGACGTGACCTTACTCTGCGAAAATCCAAATTGCTTCGCAATATCCTGAATTGACTTCATATACCAATACCTGCAAAGAAATACCCTGCGCTCAGCAACTGACAGATTATCCAAAAACAAATTTAAAAGTTCAGCCAACACCCTGCGTTCCACTTCACTCTCCACACTTCCAAAACCCGAAACGCACTCCTCCAGTTCGTCCAAGACAAGAATTATCTGCCCTCCGCCACGCTTTTTTGCATTTTTCATTCTCCACCTGTCTATAGATATTCGGCGGGTAATCTTTCCCAAAAAAGTTGAAAGAACCAAAGGGCGATGAGGCGGCATCGACTGCCACGCGTCATTGTAAGTATCGTTGACACACTCCTTGGCATCTTCTGTATCCGTTAAAATCTGATACGAAATACCATGCAGATACTTTTCATATTTCAATGCCGTTTCAGTGATTGCGCTCTCGCTTCTCTCCCAAAATAACTCGACAATGCGGTTATCCTCCATCCATTCACCTCCCTCAAAGGCTTCTTTATTTAGGTAATTGTGTTTCGCAATTAACTAATATGCCCTTCACCTATCTACTCGGAGAAAATTTAATTTTGTTGCGTCAAAAAACATAAAAAAACAAAAGAAACCGGATTGTTTCATACAAATCCGGTTTCCTCTAATAATATTAATCAATATTATCCATTATTTATAATTTACAATCTTGCCAAAATCAGCCTTTAAGCTGGCACCGCCAACAAGACCTCCATCGATGTCCGGTTTAGCAAATAATTCTGCTGCATTGCCTGCATTTACAGAACCACCGTACTGAATACGAACTGCCTCAGCAGTAACATCGTCATACATCTCACGAACACAGTCACGGATAGCCTTACATACCTCCTGTGCCTGATCTGATGTAGCTGTCTTGCCTGTTCCGATAGCCCAGATTGGCTCATAAGCGATTACAAGGTTAGCAACGTCTGTTGCTGCAACACCTGCAAGGTCTGACTTAATCTGAAGTCTAATCCAGTCAAGTGTAACGCCAAGCTCTCTCTGCTCTAATGTCTCACCGCAGCAAAGGATTGGTGTAAGACCTGCCTCGATAGCTTTCTTAACCTTCTTATTAAGGAGAACATCATCCTCCTTGAAGTAATCTCTTCTCTCGGAATGTCCGATAATAACATACTTAACGCCTGCATCTACAAGCATATCTGCTGAAATCTCACCTGTGTAAGCACCCTTTGTCTCAAAGTACATATTCTCTGCACCTACTGCCACGTTAGTTCCCTTGACAGCGTTGACAACAGGAACGATATCGATAGCCGGTACACAGTATACAACTTCCACATCATCAGATACTACCAATGGTTTAAGCTCTTCCACCAAAGCTACTGCCTGACTAGGAGTCATGTTCATCTTCCAGTTTCCGGCAACAATCTTCTTACGCATAATCTTCTCCAATCCGCCGCCCCATGGCGGCACAGAAGCATAAAAACATCTATATGCACAATACGCGCATATACATTCTGTGCATACGGTTATATTGTGCATATAATATATCTAATTATGCTATCATATTTTAAATTATATTATGATACGAATGTCTAAAATAAATTTGGCATGCACTAATATAAAAGGATTGCGGCATCGTTATGCTGTGTCGACAATCCTCTTAAATTATACAAGAATTATAAACTGATTACTTGTCATCAGCTGCCATAACGCCAGGAAGCTCCTTGCCCTCTAAGAACTCAAGGGAAGCGCCGCCGCCTGTTGAGATGTGGCTCATCTTGTCAGCAAAACCTAACTGGTTAACAGCTGCTGCACTGTCACCGCCGCCGATGATTGTAGTAGCCTCTGTCTCAGCAAGAGCCTTAGCTACAGCGATTGTACCCTTTGCAAGAGTTGGGTTCTCGAATACACCCATAGGTCCGTTCCAAACTACTGTCTTAGCTGACTTAACAGCCTCAGCGAAAAGCTCCTGAGTCTTAGTACCGATATCAAGACCTTCCATATCAGCCGGAATCTTGTCAGCGTCAACTACTGTCACATCGATTGGAGCATCGATAGGGTCAGGGAAACCGGCTGCAACTGTTGTGTCAACAGGAAGAAGAAGCTTCTTGCCAAGCTTCTCAGCCTTGTCCATCATCTCCTTGCAGTAATCAATCTTCTCGTCATCTACAAGAGATTTACCAATCTCATAACCCTTAGCCTTTAAGAATGTGAATGCCATACCACCACCGATGATGAGTGTATCGCACTTCTCAAGAAGGTTGTTGATTACGTTGAGCTTATCTGCAACCTTAGCACCGCCAAGGATAGCTACGAATGGACGAACCGGGTTGTTAACTGCATTTCCGAGGAAGTCGATTTCCTTCTGCATAAGGTAACCAACTGCATTGTCTCCGCCCTTCTCCTTGATGAACTTAGTAACACCTGCAACAGAAGCATGTGCTCTGTGTGAAGAACCGAAAGCATCGCAAACATAAGAATCTGCAAGGTCAGCTAACTCCTTGGAGAACTGCTCACCATTCTTAGTCTCCTCAGCACCTCTGAAACGTGTATTCTGAAGAAGAACAACATCGCCCTCGTTCATTGCTGCAACTGCTGCTGTAGCTGCCTCACCTGTTACATTGTAATCGGAAACGAATACAACTTCCTTGCCAAGCTTCTCAGAAAGTCTCTTTGCTACAGGAGCAAGTGACTCACCCTCGTTAGGGCCATTCTTAACCTTTCCAAGATGTGAGCAAAGGATAACCTTAGCACCCTCGCTTATTAACTTATTGATTGTAGGGAGAGCTGCAACGATACGAGTCTCATCAGTAATCTCACCGTTCTTTAAAGGTACGTTGAAATCACAACGAACAAGTACTCTCTTACCCTTTACATTGATATCATCAACTGTCTTCTTATTTAACATGGTAACGCCTCCATTTTTTATAATTGCGTACATACACGCGAATTGTCTTTGTAATAAAAAATGACTTTTCTATTACAAAAAATGGGCCCGGTCCACAAGACCGGACCCTTAAAGGTCTAATAATTAATTACTAAACTCTCAATTAAGCAAGCTCTGCGAAGTACTTAATTGTACGAACCATCTGGCTTGTGTAGGAGTTCTCATTGTCATACCATGAAACAACCTGTACAAGTGAGTTGCCGTCATCCATCTTAGATACCATTGTCTGTGTAGCATCGAATAATGAACCGAATCTCATACCGATAACATCGCTTGATACGATCTGGTCTTCATTGTATCCGAATGACTCTGTAGCAGCAGCCTTCATAGCCTCGTTGATGCCTTCCTTAGTAACCTCACCCTTAACAACTGCAACAAGGATTGTTGTAGAACCTGTAGGTGTAGGAACTCTCTGAGCAGAACCGATAAGCTTGCCGTTTAACTCTGGGATAACAAGACCGATAGCCTTAGCAGCACCTGTTGAGTTAGGAACGATGTTCTGAGCACCTGCTCTAGCTCTTCTCTTATCACCCTTTCTCTGTGGTCCGTCAAGGATCATCTGGTCACCTGTGTAAGCATGAACTGTTGTCATGATACCGGACTGGATTGGAGCGAAATCGTTAAGAGCCTTAGCCATAGGAGCTAAGCAGTTAGTTGTACATGAAGCAGCAGAGATGATTGTATCATCCTTTGTAAGTGTGTCGTGGTTTACATTGTAAACGATTGTAGGAAGGTCATTTCCGGCTGGAGCAGAAATAACAACCTTCTTAGCACCTGCATCGATGTGAGCCTGTGCCTTAGCCTTGGATGTATAGAAACCTGTACACTCAAGAACAACATCTACATCAAGCTCTCCCCAAGGAAGCTTAGAAGCATCTGGCTGAGCGTAGATTGTAATCTCCTTGCCATCAACTGTGATAGAACCAGGAACAACAACAGTCTTTCCATCCTCACCCTTAACGGAATCCTTGAATGTTACTGTGTGCTTGTTCTCGCCAATACGGCCTAAGAAGCTACCCTGTGCTGTATCATACTTTAATAAGTGTGCTAACATCTCCGGGCTTGTTAAGTCGTTGATAGCAACTACTTCATAACCCTCTGCATCAAACATCTGTCTGAATGCAAGACGACCGATACGACCAAATCCATTAATCGCAACTTTAACTGACATTTTAAAATCCTCCTAAAATGTATAATATTGATTGTTAATTATAAATCAATCTTGTCTATATTTTACCTAATTCATGTCAAAATATCAAGCCCTATTTTATAAAAGAATTGATAAATTTCATATATTTTTGTCTTTGTATACACTTTTATGATACATTTTCTTCAATTTGAGCCAATAGGCAGCCTCCCATTTATTTCATTTTTTGTAAACGTCCTCCTATTGAGTAATTGTTACAAAATTGTTACAATTCGTTTGTGCTTAGCTAAGGGCAAATAAATAAAGGAGGTTTATTAAGATATGTGTTTCAATTTTAATAACTGTACTGAACTTTTCAACGCAATTTGCAGATTATTCGGCTTTGGCTGCTAATAAATCTGTTCCATAATCTCACACGGTACAATATAGCATAGGATTTATGTGCTGTACCGCTACAAAATGGGCTGCTGCCTCGGATATCATTCGGGTATGCAGCCCGTTTTTATCATATCAAAGCTTTCAAATTCATTATGCCATATTTTAATTAACCCTATTCTTGATATTGACTATTTTTCTCAAAACTATATTTCAATGTTCCTATCAACTGTCAAATTCAAAAACTTTTTACAATAAGATAATTAAAAAATATAATAAAGTTGACTTTTTCTGCCCTCCGCCTATACTACAATTATCATA
>JBNMKO010000133.1:0-6908 GCA_050874385.1 Eubacteriales bacterium | reverse complement strand
TAATCTTTAAGTCCTCAATGTTTTTGCCCATAAGCTCAGCCATTTTCTGAGATACATAACGGTGAGAAGTACCGTGGAAACCATAACGGCGGATACCGTACTTTTCATAGTATTTATAAGGAATGGCAAACATATAAGCCTTCTCAGGCATTGTCTGATGGAATGCAGTATCCCATACAGCAATATTAGGTGTGCCAGGCATAGCAGCCTCAACAGCCTCAATACCGATAAGGTTAGCCGGGTTATGTAAAGGTCCAAGGTCAAAGCACTCACGGATAACTGCCTTTACATCATCGTTGACGATTACAGATGTGCAGTACTTCTGTCCTGCGTGAAGTACTCTGTGTCCTACAGCGGAAATCTCCTTAACGTCAGAGATAACACCGTAAGTCTTGTCAAGAAGCATCTCAAGTACAAGGTTGACAGCTACCTTGTGGTCAGGCATAGGCTTCTCGATAACACAGCTCTCCTTGCCTGTAGGCTTGTGTGTGAGCTTAGAACCATCGATACCTATTCTCTCGCAAAGACCCTTTGCCATAACTGACTCATCAGTCATATCAAATAACTGATACTTTAATGATGAACTTCCACAGTTGATTACTAAAATCTTCATTTAAATAAATCCTCCAAAATAAATCATCTAATTATAATACCGCCGTCACCTTAATCTCTATATAAAGTTTTTACAAATCATAAGTATAAACAGCTTTTATTTTTTTACAATCACATCATAAAACAACAACTTAATATAATGTATATCATAATTATAGGTAACTGCCGCCAAAACGGCAATTACCTATATATGTATTATGCAAAACCAATTTACATATTACTGCATCTGAGCCTGTACTGCTGTGATAGCTACAACGCCCACGATATCGCTTGCTGAACATCCTCTTGAAAGGTCGTTAACAGGCTTTGCGATACCCTGAAGCATAGGACCATAAGCCTCTGCCTTTGCAAGTCTCTGTACAAGCTTGTAACCGATGTTACCTGCATCGAGGTCAGGGAAGATAAGAACATTAGCCTGTCCTGCAACATCGCTGCCAGGAGCCTTAGAAGCACCAACTGATGGAACCATAGCTGCATCAGCCTGAAGCTCTCCGTCAAGCTTGAGCTCAGGAGCAAGCTCCTTAGCAATTCTTGTAGCCTCTGCTACCTTATCTACATCTGCATGCTTAGCGCTGCCCTTTGAAGAATGGCTGAGCATAGCAACCTTTGGCTCTGCGCCAACTAAGAACTTAAAGCTCTCTGCTGAGGAAACAGCGATAACTGCAAGCTCCTCCGGTGTTGGGTTCTGGTTAAGACCGCAATCACCAAATACGAATGTGCCGTTCTCACCGTACTCACAGTTAGGAACGTCCATTACGAAGAATGCAGAAGCAATCTTTGAACCCGGCTTAGTCTTAACTATCTGAAGAGCCGGTCTTAATGTGTTAGCTGTTGAATGGCATGCACCTGATACAATACCATCTGCTGCACCGCTCTTTAACATCATACATGCGTAGAACATATAATCTGTTGTGAGAAGTCTTCTAGCCTCCTCAGGAGTCATGCCCTTATTCTTTCTAAGCTCTACTAAAGCATCAACATACTCATCAAGCTTGTCGGAAGTGTTAGGGTTGATAACTGTAGCGCCTGATACCTCAAGACCCTTGCTGTTAGCCTCAACCTCCTCAGGTGTACCAAGAACTACTACATTAGCGATATCTTCCTTAATAACAGTCTCAACTGCTTCCCATGTTCTTCTGTCCATTGACTCCGGAAGTACAATAGTCTTCTTAACTGCTCTTGCCTTTTTCTTAATCTCATCAATAAATGCCATAATAAAATGACTCCTTTCAGTATGTAATTCGACTTCATCTTAAAAGTCCATTGATAATATTATTATACTCCTTATGTTTATTGTATACAAGAATAATTTTATAAAATCAAGAAAAAAATATATATGTTCTAAATTAAATACAATACCATAAATGAGTAAACTCTGAAAAATATACAAAGATAGTCTTTCCAAACGTCAATCAACTATTCGCAATCCACTTTACTCCTCACTCATAACGCATTTAAAAAAATTATGTAATCTATATATTTGTAAAACAGACAAAATTGTTCGCTATTTTAAAGTTATCCATTTATAATACAATTTTTACTGTAACCTCAACGACTGGACAATATATCTTATATGGAACTGTCTCTCTTCCATAACGCATGTCGATAACGTCAATATCTGGTCATCATCAGAAAATTCCGTGCTCTCATCGTACACCTTTGGGTCCTGCATACGGATGGATGTGTTATCAAGATAGGACTTAACAGCTCCCTCCTGCGTAAAATCGTAATTCAACAACTGGTGGGCATTGTTTGTCTGATATGCGGCAAATATCTTGTATACATACACCATGTCTTCCGTATATATATACACATACCTGTTGTTTTCAAAAAATTCCTCATCCTCGTACAAATGCAAATCCGAGAACATTGTGGTATCACGCATATTATGACCATATATAACCGTGTGAGGGTCTGAAAAATCCTTGGAATTGTAATTCTCTGTGTAAATACATCCCGGATATCCCTCACTTCCGTCAATATTGTGCTCAAGATAATAGCTGTTGTCCGTCGGGTGCTGAAATACAGGATAATCAATATGCGTATTCGGTATGTAAATCCACGCATATATGTCTTCTGATATTTCTTTGTGCATCTTATCAAAATCAATATCCTTTTCGGGAATTTCCACGCCATACTTTTCCATTATGCGCATGGCTTCTTTTTTATAGCCCTCAAGCTCCTGTGTTGTCTCCTCCTGACTTTCCTCCTCCGTTGTCTGTGCTGCCTCCGTCGAAGTGACCATTGTACTCTCGGCAAGCTTCTCATACATCTGTTCCGATTTCCACAGCCTGTACTGTCTTACCGCCAAAATCACAGCACACACAAGTGCAACCGTCAATGCTCCTATTCCGATAATTGTATACATCGTCTTTTTGTCTAATTTTTTTTTCATATCACTCCTCATTTCCAAGCCATCTATCATTTTAGCTTATATACAAACTGCATATACATTCTATCATAGAAATCAAAATACGCAATATACTTTTTTAACATAAAAGAGTCCCTTTCACAGGACTCTTCTACCCTTTTGCCTTGCGGCAAAACCCACACACAAATTTTTATTGCAAACTATCTTGCGATTGCCTTTCTGCGAAAACAGAAAACTGCACCTGCTGCACATACTAAAATAACTGCTATAAGACCAACCGGCATTTCATAACCTGTGCTTGGTGCTGTAGCATTGAGGACAACGGCTACAGGGGAGAAGGATGTAAATGTAGCTGTAACGCTGCCATCCTTGATATCTGTAACTTTAAGGTTCTCCCAAATGCTGCCATTCCAGTGAAGAACAGAGATTGACTGACCAGCCTTAACACTTGGAATATTTAAAGTTACATCAACGCCTGCACTGTAATCGCCCTCAGGTAATGTAACATCAAATACATTGAGAACCTGTGCGGAAGCACCGAAGTACTCCTTTGCGACTGCCTTTGCATTGTCAACATCTGCTGTTGAAACTGAGCCGATTGTAACTTCAAGCTCTTTTCCATTAAACATGACCTTAGGTGCTGTTACACCATTGCTTGCTGTAGAACCATTGTTCGCTGTAGAACTATTGCTTCCTGTTGTTGAACTACTGTTATCCTCTGTTGCGGAATTATTTCCGGTATCCGGGCTGTTAGTTGCGGAATTACTTCCTGCACTTGGGCTGTCAGCCGCAAATGCTGTCATACTAAAAATCATGACAAAACATGAAACTACTGCAAAAAACTTTAAAAACTTCTTCATTTTATAATATCCTCCTATATTTTTTAGAATGTGTGGGCTATATCAAGTCATTGACTTAGATATTAAATTTTGCTACACTACTTTACAACCTCGTAAAAGATACTCAAAATCTGGTCTCTGAGTGCCTGCTCGTCAACATAAAATTCTTCAAATTTTTTCCCCATCACGGTCTGCCCCGGCACTGAATACATCTTTGCATCCTTTATCGAATATCCTAAAAGCTCCGACGCAAGATATGACATCTCATCCACGGAAATATCAGTAAAAATATAATTCTTAACCAAGTCATAAAGCTTTAGAGGGAATGTCACATCCGCCTTTGTCTGGTCAAATACCTGGTTCATAAACGCTGACAAATATACTTTCTCATTGTTAAGCCTGTTAGTCGCCGAATCAAACTGATACTTATCTCTATCTCTTAAAAATTTATATGCCTGACTGCCATTCAGCCTGACTGTAGTTCCCGCTGTCATATTAAACTCCGGAAAATCTGTAGGAAGTGTCACCTCCACACCTCCCATCGCATCGTTGAGTACCGATATAGCTCCCAGTCTCATGGAAAGATATCCGTGTATCGGCAAGTTATACATGAGATTAGAAACCGCTTTTTTCGCCCTCTCACAGCTCAACTCTCTTCCATCGCCGTATCCGTGCTGCACACAAATCTGTGCCTTGGCTGTCCTGATATAGTTATTACTGCTGTCATATATGTCTATATCCACCATGGCATTTCTGTTGATTGCAACCACCGAAAAGCTCTTGTCATGTGGATTCATAACGGCAAGAAACATTGCGTCCGACTGTCCGCCCTTGAGATAGTTTGTATTATCACTCAATTCAGGAACAGTTGAACTGCTGTCTATGCCCAAGATGAGAAATGTTAGTATATCACTGTTGTATCTGTATACATGACCGTTATATTCTATATCACCACTCTTATACTCATAGCCGTCCGTCTCTGTTTTCTCTGTCTCGGACTCACTCTCCGTTTCAGTACTGTCCATTTTTTCAACAGATGATGTGCTCTCTGTCTCTTTTTCATTCTTTTTTGTCTCTACCTCATCTGCTTCATTTGTCTCATCCTTTGCCGATTTAGTATAGAAATCTTCCATATTTGGAACCTGATTTTCCACTCCTGCGTAAAGCTTATTCTTACCTGATGTCCTCATCGCAAAAAAAATACCGGCAAGGCATAAAATCAAAATAATCATCACCAACAAAACAATTATTATTACTTTCTGCCACTTTGCCAGTCCACCAGTTTTTTCTCTTTCAGCCCTACCCCGCTCTTTTTCGTTAGTTTTCTTTTTCATTATGCCTGCTCACCTTTCAAGTCATTATATAAACAGTCGCATATTGTCACTATTTCTATGTATGTCAATTCTTCTTGATATATTTGCCCAATTTCAACTGATAATTAATATATATCACTACAATTAATATTTGTCAATAATACAATTAATATTTATTTTATATATCTTTCCAATTTTGACAAATACATATTTAATTGATAATACTACTTAAGTCTTCGAAATATCTTATATGATACTTTAATATTTTAAATTTAGTGCCATCCTATACAGAATGGCACTGCCAATCACGCTTATCACATTACCTCCGTACAACTAACCTTTTATTTTATCATAACCACCTCTTTCATTTTTCTCGAATTAAACTCCGCACTTGTATAGACACTATATCCCAAGAGGTACTTATTTATGCCACAAATTTACACACTAGAATTTTAAAAAAAGATTGTATGCCTTCACGCAAAATAAGGTCGTACCTACAAAAAAGCACTTTTGTTAGTATTTAGTTTAACTACTACATATTTTTAAGATTTCTTTTTAACTTTTTCCTTTAACTGCCCTACTCCGCAATCAATACCTTCTTTCCCTCAAATGCAAATCCATAGTGTCTTATACGTTCCTTTTCTATTCCTCTCGCTATAAGCTCGGCGTCATAGTTCTTTTCCTCTATCTGCTTGAGTGCAACCTGCACAGTATCCTCAAGTGTCTGCTCCCTTCTTGGATTGTACACTTTAAACTCTATGATTATTGCGGGAAACGTATTTTTCTTAGGTATCATCATAATGTCATACCTTCCAAAACCACTCTCGCGGTTAGAACGGATTTCATAATTTTCTGACTGCTCAACCATAAGCCCCAACACAAAACCGTGATAGAACCTTTCTGGGCGGGCTTTTTCAGACTGGTGTGTCCCCACATCAAAGCTGCTGATTGTGGTCAGTGCAACATCATTCATGTACTCGTTCATAGCATCCACATCGCCCTGAACAAGCGCTGACACAAAAGCATTATAATTAGAAGCCGACACTTTAAACCATCCCTTGAACATATTTGAAAACATGCTTCTCGTCTCAAGGTTCGTTATGGACAAATGATACCACGGCTCTAGCAGCTCCCCACGATATTCCACTGTTTCAGGCTTCAAATAGCCGCTCGCCATCAACAGACTCCATATCGCACTCTCATCTTTGTCTAGCTGATTGAACACTATCTGTTCATCAAAATTTACAACTATCTCCCTGCAGCTTATCAAGTCCTCCATCATCTGCTTGGTCTGCGCCGGCGCGGTCTGTATAAGCTTGCTCACAAGACCATTTGAGCTTGTCGATGCCCAGTATGGCGCAAACTTTCTTTTGTCGAGATAGCTCGTTATTGACCATGGATTATAAATATCCTTATGTGAGCCAAACACAAATCCATCATACCACTTTTTTACTTCTGCTTTCTTATCTGACATCCCGAACTTGTCGAGTGAGTTGTATACTTCATCCTCTGTGAAGCCAAAACATGTACAATATTCATCGGATGTTGTCGTCACAACATTCAAATTATTCAAATCAGAAAAAATTGACTCTTTTGATACCCTCGTAATTCCTGTCATCACTGCACGCTCAAGATATGGGTTGGTCTTGAAAGTCGCATTGAAAAAACTCCTGGTAAATGCCGTAAACTCATCCCAGTAGCCATGAATATACGCTTCCTGCATTGGTGTGTCGTACTCGTCAAGCAAAATCAACACCTTTTTGTTATAGTATC
>JBNMKO010000132.1:0-7002 GCA_050874385.1 Eubacteriales bacterium | reverse complement strand
GGTGACAGCTATACGCAGGCAATCCCAATGACTGCCCACAGCTTTGGTGATTATGTGTATAACAATGACGCTACGACAGACGCAGACGGTACCAAAACGGCGACATGTTCTGTGTGCGGTGCAACTGACACTGTGACAGCCGAAGGTACAAAGAAGTCACTGCCTAGCTGGTATGATGAGCACAGTCAACAGCTTAATGTGGCGACGGGAAACCAAATTGAGGGAACACTGGAGGCATGGTTTGTAGCTGGCCAGTTTGATTGGACAGGAGCATGTGAGGGGTGTTGGGACTTTGGTTACAGTAATGAGTTTGAGTATGTAGGTGAATATGCAGAAGGTGGTATAGGGCACGGCTGGCTTTCTAAGAACTAAATAAGTGAGAGTTAATATAAATAGTTATTGACTGCTAATTAAGACGTATGTAAATAAATTTGCATACGTCTTTTATTATATAAAAAATTAAGGAGGAGTATTTATATGAAAAAGAAAAGGGTAATAACCAGAATGCTGGCATTGACTCTTACGATTGTATTTGTGATATGCAATGTAGGTATTGAGAATGTGGCAGCGTTTTGGAATCAAGATGGGAATAATAATTACAAAGAGTTTGCACAGGTAATTGTACGTCTTATGCATTGTTATCATAAAGATAGAGAAGATTCTAATTACTCAAAGCATTTCGACAGTAATGGTAATCATATACTTGATAATGATGTTATTAAACAAGATGAGGAAGAATGGTTAGCTGATGAAAAGTTGAATGAGAATAAAACTGTCGATGTAAAACATTTTAAAATTCAGCCTCGCATCAACAACGATATTGCCGCCGGCACTTCCACCTACGACATGAACAAGTACATCTATGAGTATGAGATGTCTTATGATGAAAGTGATTTGGTGGACTATGCACTTGTCATTCATCCGAACATCACACATTATAGCAAGGCAGACGCGGCAAAGAGCGGAACTGTGGAGACCCACTATCGTATGTACTGGATAGGTGAGTATCAGGGTTCCATCGCAAAGCTTGAGGATAAATGGTCAGAGGTTGTCAATGCTACCGGAAAACATGAGGTCAATAAACCGGGCGGAGGCATTGACTGGTGGGACTTCAAAAATCAGGCATTCCCCAAGATTGACCCCTCACTGAGCCAGCAGACATGGGAGACAGTTGAAAATATGGATAATCAGGATGAGCGTACTTTTATTATGAATCCCGACATAGGAGATGACGCATCAAATGGTCAGAGATTTATTTATCTTCTTGAGGGAACATACATGAATAAGGATATAGGTGATGCCAACCATCCCTTGTTACAGTCAACAGGTAAACCGGATTATGCAGGCGAGCACATCTATGGTCTTGTGGGCCTTGTATTCTACAGAAGTGTTGAATTTGATGCTAACGGCGGCAATTTTTCTGAGGGAACAGTTCGTAATATGCAAGTGTACAATGGAAGTGCTAAGTGTAAGCTTATCCCTTGGTACAGTAATCTTGACAAGAGCAGATGGTACTCCAATGTTAATGTGGCTGCTCCACAGGTATCTACTCAGTATGGCGAGGCATCTATCAAGATACCAACCCGTGACAGTTACATTTTCAAGGGCTGGTATGCAACACCTACAGACTCTACATTACAGTACAACGATGACGGCACTGTAAAGTGCTCCGATGTCATGCTGTATGATGCGGATGGTAAGGCTGTCAAAGGCACACAGTATTTTGACAGCAGCGGCAACTGGATTTACAAGGGCAATGTGACAGCCTATGCGAAGTGGGAATATGTTGGAAACTACACTGTACACTACGACAAAGGTCAGTCCTGCAATAACATTCTCATGCCGGATGATACATCTGCAACACTTGGCAATTCCGTCACACTCCACAGTGGTTCATACGTACAGGGAAGCAACTATACGGTGAACTTTGAGGTCTATACTAACAACGGGTATTTCACGGACGGCATATCAAGATACTCGCCTGCGGATGTGGTACAGTCGACGTTTGGGTATTTTCCGTTCAGACGCTGGATGATTGAGGGAAAATCCTACAGCGGAGGCAGCAGTTACTTAAAAGCAGATGCCATAAAAAATGAGACTGTCACAGCCACAGCCATTTACAGCGATGTGGGCATAACTCTTCCATCTACCACGAGTAAAGGCTATAAATTTGCAGGATGGTACAGAAGTTATAATCCTGACACCCAAACTTTTGACGGGTATGTGGGAAGTGCAAAGGACAGGCTTGACATTCCGGCATCCAGTAAGGCTGTGGAGATAACGCTCTATGCAAAATGGGAGAACGCTGACACTGACGTTGCATTTGATTACAATATCCCGTCCGTGGCGCAAAAAAGCAGGCTTGGATATGTCATATCAGGCAGTGACGTAAAAACAAAGAACGTACAGAACAACAGTCCGCTTGGCGCACTTCCCTCCCCGACACTTACAGGATACAGACTGAGTACCAGCAATTTGTCTGACGGATGGTCAAAGGAGCCGAACAGAAGTGATGGCACACAGGTGAATGTCCCGGTAAACTCCGGCACTCTTTATGACGGTTCGTATAAAAAGCTGTACGCACAGTGGGAGCCTCTTTATTATACCATAAAGTACGACCTTGGCGGCGGCTCTGTAAGCCGTGAAAATCCTGTAAGTGCCAGCTATTATAATGAGATAACAGTAACCAGCCCGACGCGTACCGGAAGCACATTTGCAGGCTGGAGCATTTCCGGCATGGACGGAAATAAGCATATCATAGATGGCAGTCTCACCGGCACAGGAATTACTGATTACAGCGGTGTCGGAAAAGACAAGGCAGGTGTAAAAATTACGGGTTTAAGGGCAGATGACGGCATGGTCACACTCACAGCCGTATGGGAAGATACACAGTATCTTATATCCTACGACTACAGGGATGCAGACAGCAATGCAAGGCTTGTTCCGTCTGAGGATGTGAAAAATCCGTCCGCTTACACAAGGAATACACCGACATTCACACTCAAAGCCCCACTTATAAAAGGCTACACCTTTTATGCCTGGCAGGGAACAGGGCTTTCGGAGAAGACACCGTCCGCCACCATACAGCAGGGCAGCACCGGAAACAGAAGTTACACAGCATACTACTCCCCCGCTGAGTATGAAATCCTGTATGACCTAAGCGGCGGCTCATGGGGAACGAATGCAAGCCACCCTGACAGTGCAAAATATAACAAAACCTTTACGGTGAGCACTCCCATCCTTAACGGGTGTGTGTTTGAGGGCTGGACGATAACGGGAATGTGTGATGACTGTTCCCATACCGTTGGAAGTTCAGGCACGGCGGTCACAGAAACGGAAGTCTCCGGCATTAAGGGAAACACCTTCAAAAATCTGAGATGTGACAGTTCCGAAAAAGTCCGCTTCAAGGCGGTATGGAGCCATGTAAACTACTCCATTGAGTATGACTTTAACGGAGGCAGTAAGTACAGTGGGGGAAATTATCCTTCATCGGCAGAGACGTACTCATCCTTTTATATAACAAATCCTGTAAGAAGCGGCTGGACATTTGCCGGCTGGTCTGTTTCTGGAATGGATGACGGAATACATTACCTTCCGTCAGGTGACACCTCATCGGAGAGCATGTCGGGAGTCGGCTCGGGAAAAGCATCCGGCACAAGCCTGCTCTACGGGAACCTGCGCTACAGCAGAGGAAAGGTTAAGTTTACAGCCGCATGGGAACAGGATGACAGACAGGTTGTGTTCTTTGGAAACGGCGGAACCATGGCAGGAAACAGTGTTCAGGGTGACTGGACGATAAGGTTCATAAAGTTTGGCAGCACTAACTTCAGCGCAAAGAGTGAGTACGGCACGAGCTGGGGAACCGACACACCTTCCATGTCAAAAACAGGTTATAACTTTGACGGTTATTTTGATGCCCTTACCGGAGGCAGTCAGGCTTATAACAGCCGCAATTTTAAAACTGCCGGACTTTACTGGGATTCACAGGGGAGATGGATTGGCCCGAGCCTCATACTTTACGCGCACTTTACCCCTAAAAACTTTAAGGTCACATTCGATGTCAATGGAGGGTACTGGTCATCGGATGACACGCAAAACGGCAGGACACTCGGCGTGACCTACGACAGCACTAAGAACAACAAAGCCTATGGCAGTGGTGACATTTACAGACCGGGCTACACTTTTGAAGGATGGACGACAAACGCCAACGGAACAGGCTACACGGTATATGATACCGATGGGTACAGCACCAGTGACGGAGGATACTGGTCGGAGAACTACAGGAAATAAGGACACCACTGCCTTTATAATACGAGGAGGATTTATGGGAAATAAAAATGATAAGGAAGAGAAGTTTTTAAGCAGGACTTCACCGCATAAGCCGCTTTCCACGGTCAAAAAAATATGCGGACATGAAATTATGCGCCTGTTTAACAGGGTGCTTTCATACATACTTGTGCTTGCGCTCACAGCAACTGCTGTTGGTGTGGGCAGTCCATTTTCTGTGTCAGCATCTGAGTCATCTGTTACAGTGTATTCTGCTGATGACGATGTGACACGGTATTTCTACTACACTGGTGGAGAACAGGTATTTACAGCACCACATGATGGAGAATACACATTTTATTTGTATGGTGCATGGGGAGGCGGCGAAAACCCGGATGACACAAGAGCTATTATAAGTCAGAATAACGCCATATCTGATGCGGGTGCTGAATACACTGCATTTGATGAAAAGTATATAAGTGCCAGAGAGTATAGTGACACTGAGGAGCGCAGCGGCAACTTTGCAGGAAAAGGCGGCTATACGGAATATAAAGTTTCTCTTTCTAAAGGAACAAAGATATATATCAATGTTGGCGGACAGGGCGGCGGATATGCATGGGCAAAAAAAGAAGGGTATGGTGGCTACAATGGAGGTGGCTCATCTATCTGTAATACCGGAGGAGTTAGTGGTGCTGGAGGTGGCGGCGCTACCAGCATAGCCATAAAAAGCGGAACTCTGGCGAGTGTGTTAAAAAGTGATGGAAGTGGCAGTGATGATGTGCTTGCCGTTGCAGGCGGCGGCGGTGGTTCTGATGATATAGCAAATAGCCCAACTCATGGCGGCGATGGCGGCGGTGAAAGCGGCAGTGCCGGAACGGGATGTAGATATGATGAAAACGGAGATACATATGATACTCCCGGGTATGGTGGTGCCGGTGGCAGTGAAGCATATTTTGCCGGTTATGGGTATGGTGAAAGCTTGCCTGAAGACTGGCAGTCTGATACAGGTGCCGGCGGTGGAGGATATTATGGGGGGTTATCTGGAATTCATACAGACTACTGCCCAAATGATGCTGCCGGCGGTGGAGGTTCAGGTTATGTAAATAAAAACTACAGTGGCTACAAAAGTGGGACAACTGAACCAGGCGGCAATACAACATACGGGCATGGATATGTAAAAGTAACCTATAAGCGTATAACATATACCAATGTAACGCTCTACTTTTATAAAGACGGAGTGGTTGATAACACAAAAACCAAAACATACTCCGTCCAGGATGGAACAACATTCAATGCCGTAGATCATGTTGGCGACTCATCATTTGACAATTGTCATTATGTGTCAATTGACCGTACATCATGGAAAGTGCCTGATGATGGAACCAGCACAAACGTGTACTATGAGACAAATGTGTTAAATATTGTATACAATGGAAATGGAAATGATGGCGGTAAAACGGATGCGGGTTCAGCAAAGTATGGAAGTAACGCGACTATATCCTCAAATGGCTTCACAAAAACAGGATATCATTTTACCGGGTGGAATACTGCCCCGGACTGCTCAGGAACGTCTTATAGTGTAGGAAGTAAATTTAAGGCAAAACCGGCATCAGACGGTGAAACCCTCACTCTGTATGCACAATGGGAAGTTGGTGCGCATACTGTTACTCTTAATAAGGGAACCGGAATATCCACTGTAACCGGAGCCGGAAACCATAACTATGGCACAAGTGTAAGCATAAGTGCAGCCACCGAACCGGGTTATACATGGGAAAAATGGACAGGCTATGCCGATACATCCACAAACAGTTACAGTTTTACCATGCCGGACAGCGATGTCACCCTCACCGCCAATGCAAAGCCCAACAGCTATACTGTAAAATTCAACGGCAACGGCGGAACGGTCAGCCAGTCAGGAAAATCAGGAATAACCGTGACCTACGATTCCGGGACGAACAACAGCATCCCCCAGATAACCGCCTCAAGAAGCGGCTATCAGTTTATGGGATGGAAGTCAGGAACGGCGGCGGACAGCAGCTATATATGGGACGCATCCGGAAATGCCGCAAAAGGTCACTGGTCTGACAATGGCAGCAAGGGTGTGTGGAGGCACGATGGAGATGTAACAGCATACGCTGCATGGAAGGATGTCACACCGCCTACGGTCACGGCATCACCGGGCAGCTCAACGGATTATGCCACATCACTGAAAGTCACAATAACAGCATCTGACAATGAAGTCCTTGCCCCGGACAACTCATACCAGTACTGCATTTCGACGAGTTCTTCCTATCCGTCGGGCGGCAGATGGACGGCATACACAAATGAATCTTCCTTCACAATAGGCAACGGGCTTACGGGAACTTATTACCTTTGGGTGAAGCATGTGAAGGACACAACCGGGAATGTGTCAGTATCATCGCCAAACGCCGATTACCACAGGTTCGGGCCGTATTATTTTGACAACACAGCACCTGATTTAAGTAAAGTTGCAGGTTCTTACGGATGGTATACGCAGGGAACATCCATCACATTTGACATAGCCGACCCGCACTCAGGCATTGCAAGTGCCATTCTGACAGACTTTAACGGCATAGCCGTGGACGGCGGCGACATAACGCTGAACAGGCAGCACTACTTCGGAACGGAGAGCGTGTCACTCTACTGCCTCACCGTGTCGGACAAGCTTGGTAACACGTCAAAGAAACCTTTTATTGTAAAGATTGACAAGAACGG
>JBNMKO010000131.1:0-7043 GCA_050874385.1 Eubacteriales bacterium | reverse complement strand
GGGCAACTAAACTCATCGGTAATAATACGGAGAAATCCTAGGGTCTCCGTACTTATTATAAATAAAAATAAAATTCTGCCGGAACGGATTCTGGCAGACAACGACATGGAGGTAAATTAAATAGGGTAGTACAGCACAACATGCAGGCAGTAAATGCCAACAGAATGTTAAACATCACAACAGGAGCACAGGCAAAGTCAACAGAGAAGTTGTCATCAGGTTACAGAATTAACCGTGCAGCAGATGACGCAGCAGGTCTCACAATTTCTGAGAAGATGAGAAAGCAGATAAGAGGACTTGACCAGGCTTCTTCTAATGCTGAGGACGGCGTATCATCAGTGCAGACAGCAGAAGGTGCGCTCACAGAAGTTCACTCAATGCTTCAGAGAATGAACGAGCTCGCAGTTCAGGCTTCCAACGGTACTAACTCAAAGACAGACCGTGATGCTATTCAGGACGAGATTTCACAGCTCACAACAGAGATTGACCGTGTTTCCGAGACGACAAAGTTCAACGAGACATATCTCTTAAAGGGTGATGCTGACGGAAACACTAAGACAATTAACCTTAAAGCACATGATGCAGGTCTCAAGGGTACACTCACAGACAATGGTGATGGTACAGCTACATTTACTATGGACGAACTCAAGGCGGGTTCAAGTGTAACGATTGGAGGAAAGAGTTATACAATTGGTTCGACAGCAGATGAGGTAACAGCTGCACTTGGCACACCTGCAACTGGTGATAAAGTAACCTATAATGGAACAGAGTATGTATATCAGGAGGCTATAGCTGCTGCTGGTGCTAATAAAGCAGTAGAAGCTGGATGGTATAAGTCAGCACCTACACAGGGTACAGAAGAGATTAAGGCTGATTTGGCAACAGCTGCTCTTACGGCTGCCGGAGCTGAGGTTAAGATAGGCACAGATACATATAAGGTTATGGGTGATGATGACGATGATGGAGTAGATGATAATGATGCATCTACCATTTCAAAGGCTAAGGCATATGAGCTTGCATCTAAGGAACTTTTAAAGGCTAATCAGATTGGCGATACAGAGGGAAAGGCAAGTGTTGGAGTAGGTAACACAACTACAGCAGTTACATTGAAGAATGGTACAGGCAAATTTGAGATTCAGCTTGGACAGGCTAAGGTTGCAGAGAAGTTAAACTTCAACCTTCAGGTAGGTTCCGATGCTGATATGACTAACAAGATTGGTGTCAACATTGAGGCAATGAATTCTTCATACCTTGGAATTAAGAACATTAATGTATCAGACGATACAGGTGTTGCAGCTACATATGCAGTGGATGCTATTTCCGATGCAATCCAGAAGGTATCAGAGCAGCGTTCATCACTGGGTGCCGTTCAGAACAGACTTGAGCACACAATTGATAACCTCGACAACATCGTTGAGAATACAACATCCGCAGAGTCCCGTATCCGTGATGTTGATATGGCTGAGGAGATGGTTGAGTACAGCAAGAACAACATTCTTGCACAGGCTGGACAGTCTATGCTCGCACAGGCTAACCAGTCAACACAGGGAGTTCTCTCCTTACTTGGCTAATCCTAGCTGACTTGTGGCATTTTCTTATAAAAAGAAAATTTCTACTGGAAGGATTATTTTCAATAGACATACTATTTTACAATAGAAAAAGTAATTTCTTATGAAATAAATTCTTCAAAAGGAATAAAAATTTTCTATGGGAAAGTATTTTTTCATGGAAAAGAAATTTCCAATAAATAATAATACGACATGGTTTTTGAAAGGCTTTCGTACTGGTTAGTCCGGTATGAAAGCCTTTTCTGTATTCATGCAAAAGCCCATTAATTCTGTTGAGCTAAAGTTATAGAAAAATTATACAATATTTAGTTGTATTGTATCAAAGAGGATATTGACATGTCTAAGCGGTTGTGCTAATCTATATCCAGAGCATATTTCTTGGAAAATCTATATTTCTTATTTCTAGAGTGCGTGTGAAGTTTTGCATTGTATGGCAATGTTTGGATGCCTGTATGTAATGTGGCTATAGGCAATGTCATTGAAGATAATGCGACTGTAGATGTTAATATTGTGAGCAATATTTTTCAGATAGTAATTTCACGGCAGATATTCAGAGTTCTATGCTTTAATCCATTAACTTAGCAGGGGACAACTGAAAATGCGGTGAAAGTTGTGAAGCATTTGTATTTAAGGTCACGGTTATGTGGCGTAACGCAGATTGCAAATATCTGATTGCATTATTGTGATATTCAGCGTGAATAATATTTACAGTATATGCCGCAATAAACAGTATCTCCTGCACCAAACAATTACAGGAGGTATATTGATGACAAGAGGTAAGAAGACAGAGAAAAAAATTCCACAGGTAAGTGGCACAGCAACAGAAGAAATGGTTGTATCAGCACAGAGAAAAAATACGGTGAGCCTAATCGCCAACCGCAAGTACAAGGACACAGTGTTCAGGATGGTTTTTTCTGACAGGGAGAGACCTCTTGAGTTGTACAATGCGGTTTCGGGAAAGCACTATGACAACCCGGATGACCTAAAGATTGTCACCCTTGACAACGCGGTTTACATGGGAATGAAGAATGACCTAGCATTTTTGCTTGATATGGGAATTTATCTGTATGAGCACCAGTCGACGGTCAATCCTAACATACCATTGAGAGACTTGATTTACATAGCGTCTGAGTACAACACACTGGTGGAGACCAAGACACTATATCTGTCGACGGTGCAGAAGATACCAACACCGAATTTCATTGTATTTTACAATGGGCAGAGTGAGATGGCTGACAGAGGAGAATACAGACTGTCGGATGCGTTTGCCACAAAGGTTGACGAGCCCGCCCTTGAACTAAAAGTCACAGTGCTGAACGTCAACTATGGCAGAAATCTAGAACTTATGGAGCAGTGCCGCACGTTAAAGGAATACGCACAGTACGTTGCGATGGTTAGAAAGTATAAGGCTGAACTTGGTTCGCTTGACGATGCGGTAAAGGTAGCGGTTGATGAGTGTATAAAAGAAGGAATACTCTCAGATTTTCTGAGAAGAAATCGAGCGGAGGTAGAGATGACAAGTATATTGGAGTATAATCAGGAAGAGGAAGAGAAGAAGATACGAGCGGCTGAACTTGAACTTGGAATTGAGCGTGGAAGAAAGATAGAAAAATATCAATTGATAAATACTCTAATGACAACAGCCGGATTTACACTTGAAGAGGCATGTAAGCTTACAAGGGTATCTCTTGATGATTACCGCGAGGGAGAGAGGCTTGTTAGGGAAAACAATAATTAATAGAATTTTTACAGTACTAATTTGTTATTTGTGCGGATTTTGTGGCGTAAATTGATGGTTAGAGGACTTTCGTTATGCATATTTTTATATGTTTTGACGGAAATTCTTTGCCTTTTTTTGATATTTTACGCTTCAAAAATTTAAAAATGCTATAAACTTTTTTTTCAAACGTCCGAAATATAGAATGTAACGGAAAGAATGTAACATGGAATGTTGCACATAACAGTTACAGGGAATAATACAGAGTTATCCTAGGCACTCTGTTATTATTATAAATTAGGTAAGAATGGATTCTTGCCACAACAAACATGGAGGTAAATTAAATATGGTAGTACAGCACAACATGCAGGCAGTTAATGCCAACAGAATGTTAAACATCACAACAGGAGCACAGTCAAAGTCAACAGAGAAGTTATCATCAGGTTACAGAATTAACCGTGCAGCAGATGATGCAGCAGGACTTACAATTTCCGAGAAGATGAGAAAACAGATAAGAGGACTTGACCAGGCTTCATCTAACGCCGAGGATGGCGTATCATCAGTTCAGACAGCAGAAGGTGCACTCACAGAGGTTCACTCAATGCTCCAGAGAATGAACGAACTTGCAGTTCAGGCTTCTAACGGTACTAATTCACAGACAGACCGTGATGCCATTCAGGATGAGATTTCACAGCTTACAACAGAAATTGACCGTGTCGCTGAGACAACAAAGTTCAACGAGACATATCTTTTAAAAGGTGATGCCGATGGAAATACCAAGAATGTATATATGAAGGGTCATGATGCAGGTCTTAAGGGAACCCTTACAGATGGTTCAACTACAGCTTCATTCAAGGTTGAGGCAGGCGCACTTGATTCTGCTAAAGAAGTGACAATAGGTGGTAAGGATTATACAATTGGAACGGCTATGGCTGACGTTACAACAGAGGTAAAAAAGGCATCTAAGGATGGCGAACAGGTTACTGTTAACGGAAAGACTTATACATATACTACAAAAGGTGGAACTGGTAAGAATGAGGCAGGTTGGGTAGAGGGAAGTGCTACACCAGCAGAGGGCTCAACATTAAGTATTAAGGCGGCAGATTTTGATGCTAAGGATGGTGATAGAATTACGCTTAAACTTGATGGTAAAGAGGCGGTAGATTATGTAGCAGCAGATTTTGATAATGGTGTAAGTAAGGCTGATTCATCTATAATTGCTGATACAAAGGCAGTTAGTTTAATGACGGATGAACTCAAGAAAGCTAACAATATCGGAGCAACAGATCAGGCAGCTACAGTAGCTGTTAAAACTGCATATGCTTCCAACACGGGAGCTGAGTTTACTATCACTAAGGGTTATGCAACTGTAGCAGATAAGTTGAACTTTAATCTTCATGTAGGCTCTGATGCTGATATGAATAACAAGATTAATGTAAACATTGAGACAATGAACTCAGGCTATCTTGGAATAAAGGGTCTTAATGTATCAGATGATACAGGTGTTGCGGCTACTTATGCTATTGATGCAATCTCAGATGCACTCCAGAAGGTATCAGAGCAGCGTTCATCACTCGGTGCAGTTCAGAACAGACTTGAGCACACAATCGACAACCTCGACAATGTTGTTGAGAATACAACATCTGCTGAGTCCCGTATCCGTGATGTAGATATGGCTGAGGAGATGGTTGAGTACAGCAAGAACAACATTCTTGCACAGGCAGGACAGTCAATGCTTGCACAGGCTAACCAGTCAACACAGGGAGTTCTCTCCTTACTCGGCTAATTAATTTTATTATGGCAATTCTACAAATTGATGTTCATTGTCTAGAACCAATATTTTGGCAGATAGAAGTTATTATATTTAATAATTTGTGGAATTGCCATATGTTATCTGTTATGAAATTAAAAGTATTAGGTAAGAATGGATTCTTGCCAAAACAAACATGGAGGTAAAATAATATGGTAGTACAGCATAATATGCAGGCAGTTAATGCCAACAGAATGTTAAACATCACAACAAATGCACAGAGCAAGTCAACAGAGAAGTTATCTTCCGGTTATAAGATTAACCGTGCAGCAGATGATGCAGCAGGTCTTACAATTTCTGAGAAGATGAGAAAGCAGATAAGAGGACTTGACCAGGCTTCTTCAAACGCTGAGGACGGTGTGTCATCAGTGCAGACAGCAGAAGGTGCACTTACAGAAGTTCACTCAATGCTTCAGAGAATGAACGAGCTCGCAGTACAGGCTTCTAACGGTACTAACTCACAGACAGACCGTGATGCTATTCAGGATGAGATTTCACAGCTCACAACAGAAATTGACCGTGTCGCTGAGACAACAAAGTTCAATGAGACATATCTCTTAAAGGGTGATGCCGACGGAAATACCAAGAATGTGTATATGAAAGCTCATGATGCAGGTCTCAAGGGAACACTTACAGATGGAGCTACAACAGCTACATTTAAGATTGAGGCAGGTGCTCTTGATGCCGATAAGAATGTGACAATTGGTGGTAAGGATTATACTATCGGTGCAACTGTGACTGAAGCTAAAGCTATATATGCCAATGTAAAAACTGATAAATCAGAGACAGTTACAGTTAATGGAAAAACATATACAGTTGCGGGCGCAACGGATGCTGACAAAAATGAGATTTCTAAAAATGATTTGGATGCATTAATGGTAGCAGGCGCAAAGCTTGAGTATAATGGTAAGTCAGCAACGATAATTGATGATAATGGTGATGGTGTTGATAAGTCAGATTCATCACTTATCACAGCAACTAAAGCAGTTAGCTTAATGGAGACAGAACTCAAGGCAGCTAATAATATCGGGGCAACAGATCAGGCAGCTACATTGGGTACTACACCTACATATGCTTCGGCAACAGGAGCTACAATTACCATAAATAAGGGTTATGCAACTGTAGCAGATAAGTTGAACTTTAATCTTCATGTAGGTTCCGATGCTGATATGAACAACAAGATTAATGTCAACATTGAGACAATGAACTCAGGCTATCTTGGAATAAAGGGTCTTAATGTATCAGATGATACAGGTGTTGCGGCTACTTATGCTATTGATGCAATCTCCGATGCACTTCAGAAGGTATCAGAGCAGCGTTCATCACTCGGTGCTGTTCAGAACAGACTTGAGCACACAATCGACAATCTCGACAATGTTGTTGAGAATACAACATCCGCAGAGTCACGTATCCGTGATGTAGATATGGCTGAGGAGATGGTTGAATACAGCAAGAACAATATTCTTGCACAGGCTGGACAGTCCATGCTTGCACAGGCTAACCAGTCAACACAGGGAGTTCTCTCCTTACTCGGCTAATTAATTTTATTATGGCAATTCTGCAAATTAATGTTCATTGTGTAAGATGAATATTCTGGCAGATAAGAATTTTTATATTCGATAATTTGTGGAATTGCTATATTTTATCTGTTATCAAATTAAAAAATATAGGTAAGAATGGATTCTTGCCAAAACAAACATGGAGGTAAAATAATATGGTAGTACAGCATAATATGCAGGCAGTTAATGCCAACAGAATGTTAAATATCACAACAAATGCGCAGAGCAAGTCAACAGAGAAGTTATCTTCCGGTTATAAGATTAACCGTGCAGCAGATGATGCAGCAGGACTTACAATTTCTGAGAAGATGAGAAAGCAGATAAGAGGACTTGACCAGGCTTCTTCAAACGCTGAGGACGGTGTGTCATCAGTGCAGACAGCAGAAGGT